>CALBGU010000116.1 GCA_937893155.1 uncultured Treponema sp.
GAGTTCGGCCAGAAGAAGGGCCTGGAGCTGTACGGACAGATCAACTTTATAGGGAAAATTGCCGAACAATATGTTTTATAAGACATACGGGTTTTCTGAGGACGAACTTTTGGATTTGGAAAAGTATCTAAAAGACAACGCCTTTCTCATTTGGGAAATCGCTCGCGAACAGCCGAAGGCTGTTGTGTAGGTCAGGACGGCTGTTAATCAAGGCGGTTTTGAAATGCAAGGAGGCATAAAGATATTTGATGTTTTTCAAGCCACAATGGACAAAGGTTTTGAAAAAGGAATTAACGATATGGCTTCTCTTATGGCGCGATTGTACGAGCAGGGGAGAGATGAGGATATGAAGCGGGCGTTTCGCGACAAAGCATATCTTATGCGTCTTTTGAACGAACAAGCACAGCCTGTTTCTCGGAAGAGTGAATTATAAAAACACGATATGTATGTGGGAGATGTATATGATACGAATTGCGATTAGTGGAAAATCAGGGTGCGGGAACACAACTGTCAGCACATTGCTTGCGAAAAAGCTTGAGGTGAACTTAATCAATTTCACGTTCCGTCAGCTCGCCGCAGAAAAGGGTATGACCCTTGCAGAAGTTTTGGAGGCTGCAAAGACGGACGACAGCTTTGACAAGGCGGTTGATACGCGGCAGGTGGAATTGGCTATGCAAAGCTCGTGTGTGTTGGGCAGTCGTTTGGCGATTTGGATGCTCAAAGAGGCAGATTTGAAGGTCTATCTGTTGGCGAGCGATGAGGTGCGAGCTCGTCGTATCCAGAACCGCGAGGGCGGCGACCTTGCCGAGATTGCTGCGTTCACCGCCTCTCGCGACAAGAACGATACCGAGCGATATAAAAAGCTCTACGGTATCGACAACACGGATTATGCGTTTGCCGACCTTGTTATTGACACAGCGAAATATGCCCCCGACGAAATCGTTTCGCAGATTTTGGCGGAAGTGAGCAAGCGCGGCTTGACGGCGTAAAACGCAAAATAGGGGAGATGCAAAAATGTGTTGCATCTCTTTTTTTTATAATATCATAATCGATGTCAATTTTGTTATCATTTGAGCAATAGTATTATCTAAAAAGCATAGTATGCGAATATGTGTAAAAAAGTATACTATATAAAGTAACTTATAGCAATACTTTTAAAAATATCTTTATAACTTTAGTAATAGTAAAGCCGTTGACACTATGGCAAAGTAGGAATATTATATATAGAAAGATTTTTACTCTTTTTCTGAAGACTATTTTTTTACGAGGGGCTGTTTATGAAAAGCGATAACGCAAAAAAAGGCATTGCACGAGCACCGCACAGAAGTTTGTTTCGCGCAATGGGTTATACTGATGAGGAACTTGAACGCCCTCTTGTAGGCGTGTGTTGTGCAAAAAACGAGATTATTCCAGGACACTTCGAGCTTGACCGCATTGCAGAGGCTGTGAAAGCTGGCGTGCGTATGGCAGGCGGCACTCCGATTGAGTTCCCTGCGATTGGTGTTTGCGACGGCATCGCAATGGGACACGAGGGAATGAAGTATTCTTTGGTAACTCGTGAGCTTATCGCTGATTCCATCGAATGTATGGCAAAAGCACACCAATTCGACGCACTTGTTATGATTCCTAACTGCGACAAGATTGTTCCTGGTATGCTTATGGCAGCGGCAAGACTTGATTTACCGACAGTGTTCTGCTCTGGCGGACCTATGATGCCTGGTCATTTGCCAGGAAACGACAGCAAAAATCCATATAGCGGCAAAAATCTTTCTTTAACCGATATGTTTGAAGCGGTTGGAGGAGTAGCCAGCGGCAGAGTTACCGAAGAACAGCTCAAAGATTTGGAGATGGCAGCGTGTCCAGGCTGTGGCGCGTGCTCAGGTATGTTCACGGCGAACTCTATGAACTGCTTAACCGAAGTGCTTGGCTTAGGCTTGCCAGGCAACGGCACAATTCCTGCGGTACAAGGCTCTCGCATTGCGCTCGCAAAGCACGCAGGTATGGCAGTAATGAACTTATATGAAAAGAATATCACTGCACGCCAAATGATGACGCTTGACAACTTCAAGAACGCTCTCACCGCTGATATGGCTCTCGGCTGCTCTAGCAACACTATTTTGCACGTTCCTGCCATTGCGCACGAAGCGGGAATAAAAATCGACTTGCACATGATTAACGAGATTTCTGACCGCACGCCGAACCTTTGCCACCTTGCACCTGCAGGGCATACGTTTATGTGCGAACTCAACGACGCGGGCGGTGTACAGGCAGTTTTGGCAGAGCTTGACAAAAAGAATCTCATCAAAACAGACCTCATCACTGTAACAGGCAAGACAATCGCCGAAAATATCAAGAACGTTGTAAACCGCAATCCTGAAATCTTGCGCCCGATAGAAAATCCATATTCAGACAATGGCGGCATTGCTATTCTTTTCGGCAACCTTGCACCAAACGGCACGGTTGTAAAGCGTTCTGCGTGTGCAAAAGAGCTTATGAAGCACACAGGTCCTGCGAGGGTGTTTGAATGTGAAGAAGACGCGATGAAGGCGGTGCAGAATCAGCAGATTCACAAAGGCGATGTTGTGGTTATTCGCTATGAAGGACCAAAGGGCGGACCGGGAATGAGAGAAATGCTTGCAGTTACGGCGGCTCTCGCAGGTCAGGGCTTGGATAAAGATGTCGCTTTAATCACGGACGGACGCTTTTCGGGGGCAACGCGCGGCGCATCGCTCGGACACTGTTCTCCAGAAGCGGCTGTTGGCGGACCTATTGCGCTTGTAAAAGAAGGCGACAAGATTACGCTGGATATAAACGCATACAAGATTACGCTGGAAGTGAGCGATGAAGAGCTTGCAAAGAGAAAAGCGGAATGGACTCCACGCGAACCGAATGTTATGGTTGGATACCTTGCACGCTATGCAAAGCTCGTATCTTCTGCCGACCAAGGCGCAATTCTACAGTAACAGCCATAGACTGTGTTAAAAAGTGACAGGCTGTATCTCAAAAAAGGCGTTATCGGGCTTGACTTGATAATTTGTTACAAATGAGGCTATGCCTGTCATTATCGGGTTTAACCCGATAATCTAAAGATTCCCGCAGAAAGTGCGAGAATGACAAAACTATGAGGAAGAAAAATGCAATTAAACGGTTCACAGATTGTGATTGAAACGCTCATCGAACAGGGTGTTGATACGGTTTTCGGCTATCCTGGTGGCGCAATTCTCAATATTTACGATGAGCTTTACAAGAACTCATCTCGTATTCGCCACATTCTAACAGCACACGAGCAGGGAGCTTCGCACGCCGCTGACGGATATGCAAGAAGCACAGGAAAAACAGGCGTTGTCCTTGCGACTTCAGGTCCTGGCGCGACAAACCTTGTAACAGGTATCGCAACGGCATATATGGATTCTGTTCCGCTTATCGCTATCACTTGCAATGTCGGCACATCTTTGCTCGGTAAAGACTCGTTCCAAGAGGTCGATATTGCAGGAATCACGATGCCGATTACAAAGCATAATTTCATCGTGCGCGATGTGAATAGACTTGCAGGTATTATCCGCGACGCATTCCGCATTGCAAACTCTGGCAGACCAGGACCTGTGTTAATCGATATTCCCAAAGACATAACAGCGGCAACAGCAGAGTTTGCGCCAGTGAGCAAATCAGAGCTCAAAGAGTGCAGCTGCAAATGCAATCAGTTCACCGATGACGACATCAAAAAAGCCGCAGAACTTATAAACAATGCAGAACGCCCTGTCATCTATTGTGGCGGCGGTGTTGCCATTTCTAAGGCAGAGAAAGAGCTTTTAGAGTTGGCAGAAAAAGCGCATATTCCTGTTGCGGTTTCGCTTATGGGAAAAACGGCGATTGCGTCAACACACCCGCTTTGCACAGGAATGGTCGGTATGCACGGCACAAAGGCTTCAAATACTGCTGTCAGTCAAAGCGATTTGCTCATCGCTATCGGTGCAAGATTTAGCGACAGAGTTATTTCTAATCCAAAGACATTTGCGAAAAACAGCAAAGTCCTTCACATTGATATTGACCCTGCCGAAATCAACAAGAACATTCAAACGTATGCTTCAATCGTAGGCGATGTGAAAGCAGTTCTTTCAAAGCTCAATCCGCTCGTAAAAGAAAAAGCTGAAAGCGAATGGAACGAGAAGGTAAACGGCTGGAAAAAGAACCTGCCGCCGATGTACACAGCATTAGAAGATTTACACCCGAAAGCGATTTGTGAATATGTACATTCCAAAATTGACGGGAACGAAATCGTTACGACAGAAGTCGGTCAGCATCAAATGTGGATTGCGCAATTCTATCCGTTTACAACACCACGCTCATTCCTCACCTCTGGCGGTTTGGGCACAATGGGATACGGCACAGGAGCGGCAATCGGTGCGCAGGTAGGAAATCCGAAAAAGAGAGTTGTGCATTTCGCAGGCGACGGTTCTTTCCGTATGAATTGCAACGAACTTGCGACAATTTCGCATTACGAATTGCCGATTATCATCATCGTGCTTAACAATGGTGTTCTTGGTATGGTGCGGCAGTGGCAAAACCTCTTTTATGAAAAGCGATTCAGTCAAACAACTCTTGACTTTGGTCCTGATTTCGTGAAACTTGCAGAAGCATACGGCATTAGTGCAATTCGCGTTTCAAAAGAAGCCGATTTCAAGGCAGCATTTGACAAAGCACTTGAGAGCGGAAAGCCTGCTTTAATCGATTGTGCTATTCCAAAAGACGAAATGGTGCTTCCTATGGTTCCTGGCGGAAAGTCTATCGATAATTTGATTATGGAAATCAAGTCATAAAACAAAAAAGTCTTGCAGAGTAGTGTAAAAATGCTTTGCAAGACTTTTTTTACAGAAAACTATTTATTTAACAACTGAAATCGTAATAAAGTCCGGAACATTAGTGTATTGATAATTTGCAGTTCCGTCTGATTTTGTGGGATTAGTAGAATCGATGTTCCGTTTTTTGAAAGACGGCTTTTTTGTGTACACATAAACAGTCGCTGGGGTGTCCTTAGTAACAGTTACGACAGCCTCGCTTTCAGATGTTCCCATCATATTATTTTCTTCTATAATCTCAGCGTCGTCTTTTTCAGAAGTGTTTACAATGCGGTATTCGTATTTTTCCAAATCATAAATTGAAACGGACGAATTTCCTGTTTCAAAATAAACGCGCTCATAGTCATTAAACGATAGGCGAGGGTGGTCGTACAAATCGAGCGTAACCGATTCTCCGTTTTGAAGCGTTTGTTTTTCAATATCGGGATAATTATCAACCGTAAAATGCACCGTTTCTGAAGATTTATTTTCTATTTCAACATCGTGTTCAACAAACGAATTGCAAGAAACAAAAAATATACTTACTCCCAAAAGCGCAAAAACCAACTTATTCATAGATATATCTTACTGTTATTGTCTGAAAATGTAAATATCTGTTTATCAACCAGATAAAAATCTAGTGTTTGTTATAAAAAACACTTTCTTATTTTATTTCCCATAATATTTACTTTTGCAAAATGTCTACTTATATATTTTCTGAAGGAAGGAAACAAACTTCCTGAAAAAATAGGGTAGGAGAAGGATTTTGTTTGCTTTGCAATGTAGAAACCTAATCTTAAAAAAAAGTAAGAAAAATTTATATTGTTTTTTCTGAATATTTCGTTTATTCTTAATAATTGTGATATAATAGAACTATTAGGAGTACGAATAATGAATTCTCCAGCAGAAATTTCTAAAATTTATTCAGATGTTGGCGCGGGAAAAACCCGAATGCCATTTGGTCGATTATTTGTTCTATCTATTTTGGCGGGTGCATTTATTGCGCTCGGTGGTTTTGGCAGCACTGTTGCATCGTGTGGCGTACAGCCGTTAGCGCTTGGACGCTTTATGAGTGCGGCGGTATTCCCAATTGGGCTTATGCTTGTTCTGTGCGCAGGAGCCGAACTTTTTACCGGCAACTGCTTGATTTTGCTGTCTGTTCTTGATAAAAAAGCAACAGTCAAAGGAATGTTTAGAAACTGGCTCATTGTGTATGTGGGAAATGCAATCGGAGGAATCGCTATAGCGTGGCTTATCGTGTATAGCAATTCAATCGGGCTTTATGATGGTGAGCTGATAAAAGCTACGGTGAAAACTGCAACTGCAAAATCTACTATCCCATTTATCGATGGACTTCTCAAAGGAATTCTGTGTAATTTTATGGTTTGTCTTGCGGTTTGGTGCGCGTTTGGTGCAAAAGATTTGCAGAGCAAAATCATTGGTTCGTATTTGCCGATTTTTTTGTTTGTTTTAAGCGGCTATGAACACTGTATTGCAAATATGTACTTTGTTCCGGCAGGTATTTTTTCCGCATCTCTTCATAATATTCCGCACGAAGGACTCACTTGGATTGCTTTTGTCGTCAAAAATCTTATTCCGGTAACAATTGGAAATATTCTTGGCGGTTCGCTCTTTGTTGGTGCGGCATATTGGTATATTTATATGCAGGGAAATACGTCAAAGAAATATTAAGGTTTTAGTATGACAAAAACTTTTTCATATAGGCCGACTGGGGTTTGCTCTAAATTGATTGAAGTAGACTTAGACGGAAATAAGATTAGCAGAGTGCAGTTTACAGGAGGGTGCAATGGCAATACCAAGGGCGTTGCGGCTTTGTGTGTAGGGCTTTCTGCAGACGAGGTGATAACACGACTTTCTGGCATAACATGTGGTGGAAAGTCGACGTCGTGTCCTGACCAACTTGCAAATGCACTAAAAGCAATGCAGAAGGAAGATTTATGAAAACGTTTTCACACGGATTTGTGGACGATAAATACACTTTTTTGACAGAAGCGCCTATTTATTTTAGTCAATGCAGTAAAAATAAACGGCTTAGTTTGACTGAACTTTTGAAAATGTCATCAGATATTGCAGTAGAGGATTTTGCACAGCGCGGATTATCCCGAGATGTGCTTGTGCAACATAATATTGCAATTCTTGTGTCAAGAAATTCATTTAAAATTCACAGAATGCCGTCTGAAAACGAAATTATTCGTATTTTAACGCGCGAGGAAGTGCCAGAGTCATTTCAACTTGTGCGTTCATACGAATTTACCACAATGGACGGAGAACCGCTGGTATCTGGATTGAGCACTTGGATTATTGTGGATATTGCGTCTCGAAAAATAATTCCAACTCAAAAATTTTTAATGCGAGAACCTCCCACGGAATCTGTTTCGCATAATTGTCAAATGCCTGCTCGCATTGCGGTTCCTGAAAATGCCGTGGTGCTATCAAAGCGAACCGTATCGTATTCGGATTTGGATAGCAATGGGCATGTAAACAATTCAAAGTATGGAAATTATATTTTAGATGTTTTGCCAGAACGTTTTTTTGAGCGTGAATTTTCTGAATTTAAAATAAATTATTCAAAAGAAGCGTTGCTTGGTGACGAAATGACAATCGTGGGTGCTTTTTCTGATGATGATAAACAGATGATTGTTGCAGGGCGTACAGACCGAGGAACATCTTTTGAAGCTGTGGTTTGTTGCAAATAAAAATGATTGCGCCATTTCCTGAAACAGAAGCATTGAATGAATGTCAAAAAATCATTGATTTGCTCGACGCTGGTTTTATTACAATAGAAACCGTGACGCAAGAAAGTGCGGAGCGAAGCGGGGCAGGAGTGATGCTTGGCGTTTTGGTTTGTGTGGATAGCAACCAGAATCGCATTGTGCTCAAAACAATTTCGGGAATAAGCCATCGTTTAGTTCTTGCAAATGGGCTTGTGGAGCAAAACGGGATTTTTGTTCCACCCATTGTTTCGGCGGCGGAGATAGAAAGTGCACTTGCAGAAAATGATGTAGAAATCCATCGTCTTACAGGCAAAATCAATTTTTATAAATCACAAAAAAAATCGTATTCCGAATTTGAAAAAATCCGAATAGCTCTCTGTGAAAAATCATTAAAAAAAGTGCACGCTCTCTATACATTTCATTGTATAGACGGAAGTTGTCGGACACTTTCTGACATTGTGAAGAACAAAAATCCGCCGACAGGAACAGGCGATTGTTGTGCACCCAAATTATTAGATTACGCTTTTTCACATTCATTACAGCCAATTAGTATGGCTGAAGTTTTTTATGGAAAAAATTCCGATACAAAAATGAACGGACATTCTTATCCTCCTTGTGATGAGCGGTGCGGACTTTTGTTGCCGGCTATGCTTGGGCTAAAAATTGTATTTGCAGATTCGCATATTGTTGTGATAGAAAAAAACAGCGGGCTTTTGAGTGTGCCTGGTCGCGGGGCGGATAAACAAGATTGCGTTGTTTCGCGATTCAAAAAAATATATCCGCACTGTATTGCTCAACCTGCAGTTCATCGGCTTGATATGGAAACCAGCGGGCTTATGGTGCTTGCGATAACCAAAGAGGCGCATCGAGAACTATCTCGGCAATTTGCTGACGGGGAAGTAAAAAAACAGTACGAAGCGGTTTTAGATGGCAATTTAGCGGCAATGCGCATTGCAAAAAAAGGGGAGATGACGCTTTATTTTCGGCTTGATGTTGAAAATCGTCCGCACCAAATATGGGATTCTGTTTATGGGAAAAAAGCTATAACCGAATGGGAAATTTTAGGGATAGAAAAACAATATCGACCTGATAATTCGCTTCGTATCGTGACCCGCATTCTCTATACGCCGCATACTGGACGCACTCACCAGCTCCGGCTTGCAAGCGCGGACAGTCATGGCTTTGGCGTTCCTATAGTGGGGGATTCGCTTTATGGAACGTGCAATAATGGCGAACGGTTGCTTCTCCATGCACGGTATCTTTGTTTTACACACCCCGCAACAGGAAAACAGATGGAATTTTTCAGCAAATGTCCTTTTTAGAAAAAATGCGAAAAGGGTAGGGAAGCCGCGCTATAAACGTATGCCGTCATTTATCACATTCTACAAAAATAACAAGCATACGTTTTGTAGCGAAATCTTATTTTTCTCCGCCGTCCATAAATTGAATTTCACAATAATCGTCAAAGGCGTGTTCTTGAATGACAATATTTGGTGGCAAAGTGACCGATTCCAATGCACAGCTTGCAAAAGCCATAAACCCAATTTCTCGAAGTCCGCGATGAAACACCGCATTTTTCAGCGACACACACGAATTAAACGCGGTGGAATCAATAATTTTCACACTTTCGGGAATTTCAATTTCTGAAAGCGATGAACAACCAAAAAATGCATCATCACCAATCTTTAGAACGCCGTCTGGAATAGTGATTGCCGTCAAATGAGGACAAACACCAAAAAGATAATCATCGATGTTGCGCAAATTGGGCGGCAAAATAACTGAGCGTAAAGACGTACAAGACCTAAAAGCCGCCGCGCCGATTCGCTCCACGCTTTCGGGAATAATGATTTCGCGTAAATTACTGCATTGCTCAAATGCACTTTCGCCGATGTATTTCACCGATTTCGGCAAAATAACTTTTTCAAGATGAGACATTTCGGCAAACGCAAACGAACCAATACTGGTAATTCCGTCAGGTACAAAAAATTCGCGCAGATTTTTATTTGATTCAGATTGCGAATAAAGTATAGCTTTTTTTGCGTGATTCATAAAAAAGCCGCTCATTGTTGTGTAAGATGCATTTTTTTGGAGAAGTTCGTCCATATTTTCAAATGCACCGTAACATTCCAAAAGCGAATTAGGAATAATAATGTCTTCCAATGCATCGCATTTTTGAAATGCGTTTAGACCGATTCTTTTAACACCTTCTGGAATCTCAACAAAATCCAGCTTTGAGCAATTAAAAAAAGCCATCTTGCCGATTGAAATCAATCCTTCTGAAAAATCCACGGAGCGCAAATTTTTACAGCCACTAAAAGCGTTTCGCCCAATTTTTTCCGTTGGACCTTCAAAAGAGATTTCTTCTATATATTCGTTATTTTGGAATGCACCTCCGCCAACAACAACAATATCTGCAGGGATTACAATTCGCGATGAGTTTCCGTTGTATCGCTTGAGAGTCTTTCGCCCGAAGACATCAATTCCAATAATCATATCTGTTGCTTTCGCCATAAGCATCTCCTGTGTTTTTATTTGGCTGATACATAAGTATACAACAGGTTTGATATATTTTGCAAAGTTTTTTTGCTCTTATGAAAAAAAATACTGCGGAAGAAAAGGGCAGAATGAAATAGTTGAAAATAATTAAATTTTGATATATACTATCAATACCTTTTTATTTATTCGCTTTTCTTTATTTTCCAATCCACTTTTCATATACAAATAGATATATTTTAGGTCAGCAGGGAGCATTATGTACCATAAGGGAGATTCTGTCTACTTAAATAATGATATAAATCTATGAAAATGTGCAGTAAAAAATATCGGGCTACGCACCCGATATGAAAAATCTCTGGATTTAGAAAGAATATTTTTTTAGGAATGCAGAAACGGTTTCTGTGTAATTTTGGTAGTCAATGATATTGCTGATTGCGTGTTTTGCGCCGTCGACTGCGTAAAATTCTTTTTCGGATTTGCAGGCTTCAAAATTTTGCCATGACATAAAAAACGGAACAAAATCGTCTGCGGTGCCGTGAATGAATAAAATGGGAAGATGATTCTGTTTGAGAGCCTTTATCGTAGAATATTCATCAAGCGAAAAATGTGCAAAAAATTGTGTCATAAGATTGCCTGTTCCCACTATGATATTGCTGAACGGTAAATGCATTTCATTTTTTGCAACAAAATACATTATTTCTTGCGGAGATGTAAAACCACAATCCGCAATGACGGCGCACAGGTTTTCGGGTAATCCCTCGAGAGAAGTTGTCATCAAAACAGTAGCGCAACCCATTGAAATTCCTTCCATATATAAAGGCTTTTTTGTGCCGAATATTTTTGACGTTTCAATAAGCCAATCTCGGCAATCAAATCGTTCTTTTATGCCAAAAGTGAGAAATTGCCCTTCACTTTCGCCATGCGCGCGCTGGAACGGCAAAACCACATTGTAACCGCTTTCATAATAAAATCGGGCGAGCGTGGCAAATTCGCGAATGGGGTCAGAATGAAATCCGTGCATTAAAAGAATTGTCGCATGGGCATTTTTGGGTTCAAGCACATACGCGCGCAGTTTTAATCCGTCAAAAGAGGTAATTTCGAGCATTTCAGGATTTTGCGATAAAAAAAATTCTTTGTCGGTAATATGGCGAGCGTGATTTTCTTCTGTTTCAAAATATTTTATATTTTCCGCTTCGGTGTGCATTGGAGAGCGCGTAAAATTGGGGCGAAATAGAAAAAGATACACGAATATGAAAAAAAGAATGATAAGACTCATAAGAGCAAGGAAAAATTTAAGGGCTTTGTTGATTTTCATAAAATCTCCAAAAAATGTAAGGATTTTTGTATCAAGAATTATAAATAACACGCTTGATTTTATCAACAGCGATTGACACCTAACCGCCTTTTAGATACGATTTACAATTATGAAAATCATCAACAAGTTTATTAACAGCATCCGTATTCTTTGTATTGCGGGCTTGATTTTTTCGGTTCTGTATATCATTTTGGCAGTACGACCGCTCGGTTCAGAACTTTTTTTGACACCTGTTTGGACTACCGATATTACCCATGTGCAAGAAAAAGAGGAAAACGAAGAGCTTTTCCCGTTTAAGCTCAATAAGACGCTCGGCTATTTCACCGAAAGCGGAAAAATTGTAACTTCTATTCCCTATGACTACAAAGGCTCGGTTTCTTCCCATTATTACACCACATACAACGCAAATGCCTCGCGCACGCCTTTTTATACCACGCTCGGCGAAGACGCTGGCACTATCATCGACGCAGGCTTCCCCTACTTCGACGACGACAGGATTTATCTTTTTCTTCCTGGCGGCGTCGGCGTGGAAAAATGCAACAGCGACGGCAGCAGAAACTGGATTTACGAGGGCTCTTCGCCTATCACGGCGTTTGCTTCCTCTGCGGCAGGTGCTGTCGTCGGATTTGCGGACGGAAATCTTGTTTCCATCACGCACGAAGGCATAGTTGACCAAAGTTTTGCGCCAGGCGGCAGTGATTATCCCGTTATTTTGGGCGCAGATATGTCGGACGACGGCAAATTTATGGCGTGCGTGAGCGGTCAAGACCGACCGAGATTTGTTTTAGCCGAAAAGCAAGACGGACACAGCCGCATTATTTATCACGAATATCTTGCGAAAAATCAGGCGCATCAAGTGCTCGTGCATTTCGACAACAAGGGCGACACGGTGTTTTTCAATTACAACGGCGGTGTCGGTATTGTAAGCACGAAGACGCAGGAGCATTTGCACGTCAACGTTCCCGGCATCGTGATGTCAATGCACGAAACAACGGTTGACGATTTGACCTTTATCTTGAGCCGCGACGGTGAAAACTACACGATTTCCGTTGTTGAGCCGTTCGCAAGCCTGTTGGGCAGCTTCACATTCAAGGCGCAGCACGCATTTATGGCGGTCTACAACGACAAATTGTACATCGGAAAAGACTCTCGCATTTCACAAGTAACAGTTGCAAGGAAGTAATTTTATGATTTTTTCTTATTTTTCACATATCTCGCATTTTTCAAAAATCGCAGCTTTCTCGCTCGGCGTTTTGAGTGCAAGTTCTCTCTTTGCGTTTTCGTGGCCGAGAAGCACGAGCGGAGGTGAAGTATTTGCAAAATCGTTCGGACAGAACCGCGCAGGCACTGTTTCTAACGGCGTTGTTTTTCAAGATGAATCGGAAGTGCACACGATTGATAACGGCAAAATCGTCGCAATCATCAGCGAACACGACGACGATATGGCGTGGTTTGAGTCCACTCTCGGCACAGCGATTATCGTTGCACACGAAAATCAGCTCTGCTCCGTCTATGCAAATCTCGACAGTGCGGAAATCCCTGAAGACGTATTCACTTTGGACGAACTCGACGCAGGCACATCGCTCGGCAAAACAGGAAAATCCAACTGGCACGAAGAAGAAGCAGGCT
This sequence comes from uncultured Treponema sp., assembly GCA_937893155.1. GTDB lineage: Bacteria > Spirochaetota > Spirochaetia > Treponematales > Treponemataceae > Treponema_D. The sequence continues at coordinate 13,011 of CALBGU010000116.1, forward strand.
TGGAGTTCCAAATCATCGACACGAAAAATCAAGTGCTGCTCAATCCGCGTTTGATTTTGCCGCGCACTCGCACAGAAGCTGATAAAATAGCGATTTCCAACGTTACGGCGGTTTCTGCAAAAGGCGAAAACTACAACTTTTTGATTCGCCGCTCGCTCCCGTCTGGCACATACAAAATCTACTATGACGCGCAAAGCGAGATAACGCCGTACAAGACGACGATTACGATTAACGGCGTTGCGACCGAAACGATTTCGTACGACACGTTGCAGCAATACAAAGGCAGGCTGTGTGCATCGAAAAAGAAGTTTTATCCGTCCGAGGTGCTTTTTCCCGATAGCAATCGCCAGCTGATTGGAGAGGTTTCACTGACGCGCGGGAAAATTAACCTCGCCATCATCGTAACCGACATTTTCGAGAACGAAAAAGCCACCTCTTTCGCCCTCGACATCAACTGACCGCCACAGGCACAGCCTGTTTTGTAAGGGGCAGAGGCTGAATAAAAAACAGGGGAAGTGCTTCCGTGTGGAAAAACTTCCCCTGTTTTGTTTTTTGCCCGTTTTTATCCTTTACGCAAAGTCAAACGTTAACTCGCCGTCGCCTTTGCTCACTCGGATTGTCGCGCCGTCGGAGTATTGACCGCCTAAGAGCTTTTTCGCAAGCGGGTTTTCAATGTAGGTCTGAATTGCTCGCTTGACAGGACGCGCACCGAACGAATAATCATATCCTGCGTCGCTCAAGAAATCAATCGCGCTCTCGTCAATCTCCAGCTTCATTCTGCGCTCTGCAAGTCGGTCGATAACGCGCTTGAGCTGAATACGCACAATCGCAGCAATCTGCTCTTTTTGCAAGCTGTTGAACATCACCGTTTCGTCAATTCGGTTGAGGAACTCAGGGCGGAACTTCTGCTTCAAAAGCGTATCGAGTGCCCCCTTTAGATTGCTTCGTTTTTCGTCCGTATCTGCGTCAAGAATGAGGTCGCTTCCAAGATTGCTCGTCATAATGATAATCGTGTTCTTGAAATCGACGACTCTCCCCTGCCCGTCCGTCAAACGCCCGTCATCGAGCACCTGCAACAGCACATTGAACACATCGGTATGCGCCTTTTCAATTTCGTCGAACAAAATAACGCTGTACGGTCTGCGGCGCACGGCTTCGGTAAGCTGACCGCCCTCGTCATACCCGACATATCCTGGAGGCGCACCAATGAGGCGCGTAACGCTGAACTTTTCCATATACTCGCTCATATCGATACGCACAAGAGCTTTTTCGTCGTTGAAAAGAAAATCTGCAAGCGTCTTTGCAAGCTCGGTTTTTCCCACGCCCGTCGGTCCCATAAACAAGAAGCTGCCCAGCGGTCTGTTCGGGTCTGAAAGCCCTGCGCGGTTGCGGCGAATCGCGTCCGACACAACAGACACCGCCTCGCTTTGCCCAACGACGCGCTCGTGAAGCACGGTTTCAAGCTGCAAATACTTTTGCTTTTCGCCCGCAAGCATTTTCGCCACAGGGATTCCCGTCCACGTCGAAATGACACGCGCAATATCCGCTTCGGTTACTTCTTGGCGCAAAAGCGATTTTCGCTCCTCGTCGTCATCGCGTTTTTCGTCGGCTTTCTGCGATTCAGCAAGCTCTTTTTCCAAGTTCGGAATTACGCCGTACTTGATTTCCGCCGCCTTTTGCAAATTGCCCTCTCGAGTGTATTTTTCCTCGTTAAATCGCGCGTCTTCCAGCTCTTCCTTGAGCTTTCTCGTGCGGTCAATCGCGTTTTTCTCGTTTTGCCACTGCAACTTCATCGCATCTCGCGTTGCCGTCAGCTCAGACAACTCTTTTTGCAACTTCTCAAGACGCTCTTTGCTCGCCTCATCGTCTTCTTTTGACAACGATTGCTTTTCGATTTGTAGCTGCAAAATCTTGCGCTCAAGTTGGTCAAGCTCTGTCGGTTGGCTTTCAATTTCCATTTTGAGCCGAGAAGCCGCCTCGTCCACAAGGTCAATCGCCTTATCTGGCATAAAACGGTTCGTGATGTAGCGCGCAGAAAGCATTGCCGCCGCCACAAGTGCCTCGTCCGCGATTTTCACGCCGTGATGGATTTCGTATTTGTCGCGAAGTCCGCGCAAAATTGCAATCGTCGCCTCCACGTCTGGCTCTGCGCAATAGACTTGCTGAAAACGACGTTCAAGAGCCGCGTCTTTTTCGATGTATTTTCTGTATTCGTCAAGCGTCGTCGCACCGATTGCCCGAAGCTCGCCACGCGCCAAAGCAGGTTTTAGCAAATTGGAAGCGTCCATTCCGCCCTCTGCCGCGCCTGCGCCGACAATCGTATGAAGCTCGTCGATGAAAAGGATTATCTGCCCTTCGCTCTTGGCAACATCAGTAATTACCGCCTTGAGTCGCTCCTCGAACTCGCCGCGGAACTTTGCGCCTGCAACAAGGCTCCCCATATCGAGCGACAAAAGCCGCTTATTCTTCAAACTTTCAGGCACATCACCCGACGCAATTCGCCGCGCCAATCCTTCAACAATCGCCGTTTTGCCAACGCCAGGCTCGCCGATAAGAACAGGGTTGTTCTTTGTGCGACGGCTCAACACCTGCATAACACGACGGATTTCCTCATCACGTCCAATAACAGGGTCGATTTTGTCTTGACGCGCGCGCGCCGTGAGGTCTACGGTGTATTTTTTGAGTGCGTTCGCTTTGCCCTCTGGGTCTTGGCTGTCAACTTTTTCGTTTCCACGCACGCTTTTAAGCGCAGAAAGAATCGCCTCGTGATTAATGCCGTTTTTGCGCAAGAGCTCGCCTACTCTGCCGTCGCTCTCGCTCATCGCTAAAAACAGGTGCTCGGTCGAAAGATATTCATCTTTGAGCTTCGCCATTTCTTTTTCGGCTTTTGCTAAAATCTTCTGCGCCTCGCCCGACAGCGTAACTTGAGCCGCCCCCGTAACTTTAGGGTATTGATTCAACAGTTCATCAAGCTGAGAAGACACGCTTTGCGTGTTTGCGCCGATGTGTTCGATAATCGGCAGAATCATTCCGTCTTTTTGCGATAAAAGCGCGTGCAGAAGGTGTTCCGTGCCGATTTCGGAATGGTCATTCTGCTGCGCATAGCTTGCAGCGTCTTGAATACATTCCTGCATTTTTAATGTCATATTATCGTAATTCATTATTTTGTCCTCCTGTTTTTAATCTAAAAAAAAATGCTTTCAAAAGCAAATTTTTTTTAGGTGGTGATTTCCAATTTTTATGCAGAGAATCTTCAAAAAACTTCTGCACAATTTTCATCCGATAAAGTTCAATTTCTTCCGCAGATATTTCTATCGTATTGTTTGAAGAACTTTCGATATCAAAAAGTATTTAATACAGTGCATTATATTTTTCTGCTATACTCTCCCACGAATAATTCTTTTTACCTATTCTCTCCATTTCCTCAGAAAGTTTTTTTCTATCAATCTCAGCAGTTATCATCGCTATAATATCTGTAGCATTTTTCCAAAACATCGCCTTATCTTCGGTTGTTGCGCGATTATACACGCAATCAAATGCAAGTATCGGCAATCCTAAACACATCGCTTCAACCAAGCTCGGATTTGTGCCTCCTGCGCTATGTCCGTGCAGATACAAGGCGGCATTTGAGCGAATCCAGTTGATTGTATGCGACTCGTAAATCGGGTCAAGAAGATGGATATTTTCATACGCTCCATATTTTTCTTTGAGATGCTTGCCATACTCTGACTTTGCCCAGTTACCGACGATAACAAGCTGCTTTTTAGGTATTTGCGCAAAGGCTTCCAAAATCACATGCACATTGTTTTCAGGCTCAATGCGACACACTGTGCACGCATACGATTTTCGACAAAACGGATATTTTTCGTACAAAAAAATCGTCTTGAATATGCAAAACTTGGTCGCCGCCGTATGCAATCAGCTCTACTTTCTTATTGGCAACAATCTTTTCATATTCCGTATGTACATAATTAGTTATGCCCTTGTTGTCGCCAATAATAACATCTGAATATTTCACAGCCATCTTTTCGCTGTGCTTCAAAAGCCACTTTGCGTAAAACTTCCATTTATCCCGCTTCCATTCCAGTCCGTCGATGTTCGTAATGATTTTACCTTTGAACACTCGGCGGATTTTCGGCAAAAAGATACACCCCGACACGCCTAAAACGAGCATAATATCTGCATTTTCTTTCACCGCGATTTTCATAGATTCGTAATCATAAAGAATGCTGTCTTTGCCGTTTGCGTCGCGTTCAAGATATATCAACCGCGCGCCTTTGTATGTTTCAAGTTTTTTCTCGTATTTTCTCGCAGAGCAGAACACGGTATATTCTACATCGGCAGGGGTGTAATCAAGCAAGTTATCCACCAACGACTCAAATCCGCCGTAACACGCAGGAACGCCCACCGTCCCGATGACATAGATTTTCTTTTTCGTTTTATTTTCAAGCATAACGCCTCCAAATTCCTTTGTTAGCGTTCTTTGACTTTCTTTTTTTTGGGGGGAAAAGAAAAAAATATTATCTCCGTATCGTCATAATACGGAAACAGGAAGTTGAATATTGTCAGCATCAAGCGGAATCGGAAAAGAAGACAAGCATATCACACAACCTTTTCCAATCGACTTATGTAAGCTTGGAAGAACAGAAAAATTCTTTAGAGCGTCTTTACCAGGATTTGAACTCTTTTTGATTTCAACAGGATAAAGCACATTATTTTCTTCTATGATTAAATCAATTTCTTTGCCATTATTATCGCGATAATATGAAAAACGGCTTCGTACATCAATTCCATTATTCGTATATGTTTTTACAATTTCAGAAATAACATAAGTTTCAAAGAAATTACCAGCCACAGCAGAAACTTCCAAAGCACGAGGATTATTCCACAAGCCTAAATAGCAAGCTAAACCTGTATCCATCATATACATTTTAGGACGCTTCACAATACGCTTTATTGTGTTTCCAGAATAGGGCTGCAAGAGAAAAACAATTCCTGATGTTACAAGAAGAGAAAGCCAGTTGTCCACAGTTTTTGAATCAATGCCGACATCCTTTGCAATATCCGAAAGGTTCAATTCCTGCCCTGTGCGGACTGCAACACAAGACAAAAACTGTAGAAATTTGCGCTCATTCTTTATTTCAATCAGCTCCCGAATATCGCGTTCAAGATATGTCTGAACATACTCGCCAAAAAACGCTTCTGGAGTAAGATTTTTATCAACAACCATCAAGGGCATGGAGCCTCGATAGATTTTATCAAAAATGCTCGTTATCGTTTCTTCGCTTTTCGGCAGCAAAGTATTTGATGGCAAAAAAGGACTTTCCTCAACCTCTACTATTTCTGCACGACTAAATCCATACAGCTGGATAATTCCCACACGCCCTGCAAGCGACTCGCTCACATCTTTCATCAGTCGGAACATCTGGCTTCCTGTAAGATAATACATACCGTTCGAGCGATTCTCATCGATTTTGATTTTAATATAGGGCAAAAGCTCCGGTGCATATTGAATCTCATCGATGATTACAGGAGGCTTATACTGCTGCAAAAAAAGGTCAGGGTCTGTGCGAGCAAGATTACGCAAAACTGGATAATCAAGCGTAACATAAGAAATACCGCCTTTTTCAGAGGCGAACTCTTTTACAAGCGTACTTTTTCCTGTTTGCCGTGCCCCTGTAAGAACCACCGCAGGAAAATGCTCAGAAAGATAGGTCAGATATTTTTTTGCACTTCGCTTAATTTGCATACACTCCCTCATTGGTTATACAAATTCGGAATTGTATTCCTAATTTGTATAATTAACACTTTTTGAAGCAGGGTCAATCTATTACAAAGTTTCCTTTTCCTTCAAAAATAGAAATGTCAAAGAACATGCCGGTCACTCACCGACGGGAGCTATTTTTACTGCACCATAGTGGGCAGGTTAGTTTAGAAAATTTCTTAACTCGCTTTATATTCAAAAACAAACTTCAATATTTTTTTCCCGTCTTTTCGATAGCTCCCAATTCCTCATAGGACATAAATACCTTGTTTTTCCCATTTCTTACAGCTTGCCGAACAATAAAAAATGCTGATGCCGAAAAATGATATAACATCAATGCCTCAAATATTTTTTTCCACATCAAAAGGCGAAATATTTTACGTTCTCTTTTTTTTAGATAATCTGTAGTCAATAAATAATAGCCGTTTCTGATTATGTAATAGAATCTAAATAAACTCCGTGAGACTATTTTTATACCAAAACGCTTTTCAAGCTTGTCACCTAATATATGATGAATTTCTACGCCTGAAATACAATAGATATTATAGCCCTGATTCATCACTCGCCAGCACCATTCAAAATCAACGAAATCAATAAAAAACTCTTGCAGCATACCACCACATTTTTTTATCACTTCTACAGGAACCAAAGTTCCAGAAGAAATGGAATGTGTTATTTTAGGGCACCTCGAAAAACTCCCATCATTTTCAAACGAATTCAAC
>CALBGU010000117.1 GCA_937893155.1 uncultured Treponema sp.
TGCTTTCTGGCGAAAGCGTTGATGTGGACGTGGGAATGTACCTGAACACGATGACAGATTTTACGAGTAAAGACGATGTGTTTACATACCTTATCCACGTGGGCTATCTCTCGTATATACGAGAAAATAAAACATGTCGTATTCCGAACAAGGAAGTGCAACAGGAATGGTTCCGCGCCTTAAAAAAACTCGATGACTACGCTGTTACAAACGGTATTATTCAGTCGTCAAAGAATTTGCTTGCAGAAACACTACAGAAGAATGCTGATGCCGTCGCACAGGCACTAGATATAAGCCACATCCATGTAACAAGTAACCGTTCTTACAACAATGAGGACGCATTGCAGTCGGCGATTTATCTTGCGTATATCTACGCGCTCAACAAATACACAATTATAAAAGAAATGACCACAGGAAAGGGCTTTGCTGATGTCGTCTTCATTCCGTTCGTGCCGAATACACCTGCAATGATAATTGAACTAAAGCGTAACGGCTCAGCAGAAAGTGCGCTAACCCAAATCAAAGAAAAACAGTACTTTGATTCACTTTCGGCGTATTCGGGCAATCTGCTTTTCGTGGGCATCAACTACGACGAAGCGACAAAAACACATCAATGCAAAATTGAAGAATTCGTAAAGTAACACACCGTTTCTGGTTGATTCTTTTTTTCTGACAATATTATCTCCTCAAAAATAGAAATTCTCAAAGTAAACAGATGTATAAATCGTCTGCACGATATTTGTCTGTGCGGACGAATAAATAGTTGAGGAGAATATGATATTTTCAGTTTTGCAATCTGTGTATAAAAAGGATAATCCCGACTTCCTCTCGCAGTCGCTCCAATCCATCGCAGACAACACCTTACAGCCAGCACAAATCATTCTCGTAAAAGACGGGCTTCTTACACCAGAATTAGATTCCGTTATCGCAGAATGGCAGTCAAAGCTTCCGCTCAAAGTCGTGGGCTATGAGCAGAACCAAGGACTTGCCCATGCACTCAACTACGGCTTGCAGTTTGTTGAAACAGACCTTGTTGCCCGTATGGACAGCGACGATATGTGCTTTCCAGATCGATTTGAAAAACAGGTCCTGCAGTTTGAGGTTGATGATTCCCTTGTGGTTCTGGGAGCCGGAATCGAGGAGTTTTATAAAAGCGATGGTGTGGATTTTAAGCAAATCCGTCTTTACTCGAAGAAAACGACAAAGACATCTGCTTCGTTATATAAAGGAACTCCTCTTGCACATCCGACGGTAATGTTCCGCACTGAAGTACTGCGAAAATTTGGCTACAGCGAAAACACAAAATGCAATGAAGACATAGAATTATGGTTTCGCCTGCTTGAAGCTGGCTATGAAGTCCGTACTTTGCAAATTCCTCTTTTGCATTTTCGCATTACAGACGGCACTTTTAAACGTCGGTCGCTTTCAAAGGCTTTTAATGAGTTTTGTATTTATTCTCATGCTTTACAAAAGTTCAACGGCTTTTCAAAGAATCATTTGTATCTCTTTCTGCGGCTTTTAGCCCGTTTTATTCCCAAATCAATCAACAAAACACTCTATCTTTCTTCTGCCCGTAAAAAGATGTTCAAGGAGAATCTGATGAAAGTAAAATCGTTAAATGGTCAGGTATTTATGAAAAATGGTCATCTGTTTGAGGCATTGCTTGAAGTCGAAGAAAAGGGTATACGAATAATTAAAGCCGTCCAGCTGGATAGCGAAAGCTCTTCAAATAATACTATTGAAGTCCTTGCGGAAGAAGTTGAGCTTTATCGACTGAAAAGTAGTACAGAGATTCTCATAAATACTTGAAACGCTTGTTTACCTTTCCTCGCTTATAGACAGTTGCACAGTTCTGTACTATAATTTTTCTTATGAGTGCAATGAAAAATATGCGGAAAATGCCGATAGGTATACAAGATTTTGCGACAATCCGAACAGATGGCTATGTCTATGCAGACAAGTCGGCTTTTGTCTATGAACTTGCAAATACGGGAAAATCATATTTTTTAAGCCGACCTCGACGCTTTGGCAAAAGTCTCTTAGTCAGTACTTTTGAAGCCTATTTTTTAGGCAGAAAAGAGCTTTTTAAAGGACTTGCTATTGAAGACTTAGAACACGATTGGACACAATACCCTGTGCTGAAATTCAGCCCTGCTGGCGGAGATTTTTCTACAAAGGACGGGCTTGAAATTGCGTTGCGAAGCTGGCTTTCGGACTTTGAGAAAAAATATGCTCTTTCAAACAACGAAGAAACTCTTTCGGTTCGTTTTAAGGATGCATTAAAAAATGCATTTGAGAAAACGGGAAAACAAGTCGTTGTATTAGTGGACGAATACGATAATCCTTTACTCAAGGCGATTGACAAAGAACAAGAAGAAGACAACCGCAGAATATTCAAATCATTTTTTGCGGTGCTCAAAGACTGCGACGCATATACTCGCTTTGTGTTTTTTACAGGTGTAACAAAATTCAGCAAAGTTTCTATCTTCAGCGACTTAAACCAGCTGCAAGATATTTCAATGATTGAAAAATATTCGAGTGTATGCGGTATCACGCAATTAGAATTAGAAACGGCTTTTTCACCAGAAATCGAAGCAATGGCGGCGGCAAACAATCTTTCAAAAGAAGAGTGTCTTTTAAAACTGAAAAAGCTCTATGACGGCTATCATTTCTGCGAAAAATGTGAAGATATTTACAATCCGTTTAGCCTTATAAATGCGTTCAGTTCCCAAAAGTTCGGCAAATACTCCTTCTCTTCAGGTACACCAACTTTCTTAGTGCGCCGATTGAACGAAATAAACTTCAACCCAAAACAGTTTTCCGACGGCTCTTTGTTTATCACAGAAGACGAAATCAGCGATTACCGTCCTGATAATCCCGACATAGTGCCTCTGCTCTATCAATCAGGTTATCTTACGCTCAAAAACTATAATGAGCGTTATGATAATTATTCTCTCGATTTTCCGAATGACGAAGTAAAATATGGATTTATGACAAGTCTAACACCTGTCTATTTTAAGCTCGAAAAACCGCTTGATATACGAAGTTTTGTGCGAGATATAGACCTTTGCAATTTAGACAGCATAAAAAACAGATTTATTTCACTCTTTGCTCATTTGCCGTATACAACGGTTGCGAAAGAGAAAAAAGACGCTGTTATTGAGCAGAACTTTCAAAATGTGATTTATCTTGTATTTTTGCTCTTGGGGCAATTCGTGCAAGTCGAACAGCAAAGCACAAAAGGCAGAGCTGATTGCATTGTCGAAACAGAAAACGCGGTATATATTTTTGAGTTCAAACGCGATTCAAGCGCAGAAGATGCCTTACAGCAAATAGAGGCACAGAGATATGCTTTCCCCTATTCTGCCGATAATCGCACACTCTACAAAATCGGTGTAAACTTTAGCTCCGAAACGTGCAATATAGACGGTTGGAAAGTTAGATAATCATATCTATGCAACAAAAAAGAGCCTATCGCTTGATAAGCTCTTTTTTGTTTTTATCTGATAGGATTTTTATCTCTTCATATTCACAGCAGTACTCAACATAGTATCGCTTGTCTGAATTGCCTTGCTGTTGAACTCATACGCTCTCTGTGCCACAATCATCTGCACCATTTCGTTTACAACAGACACGTTTGACATTTCCAAAAACTTGTGCTTTGTAACGCCCATTCCCTCATATCCTGGTCGGCTCGCAATCGGCGCACCAGACGCATTAGACACCTTATACAAATTATCGCCCAACGCCTCAAGACCGACAGAATTCGGGAAGCGATACAGCTCAATCTGCCCTACTTCCACAGGGTCGTTCACATCCGCCACACGAACAGAAACACGTCCGTCGTCGCTGATTGCGATTGTTTCAGGAATCCAGCCCTCTGGCATAATGATTTCTGGCATCATACGAAGACCGTTTGCATTCACCATTTGTCCTGTAAGGTCAATCTTGAACGAACCGTCGCGCGTATACGCATAGCTGCCGTCGTACTGCTGCACGCGAAAAAATCCGTCGCCTACAATCGCCATATCCGTTTCTACGCCAGTCGCCTGCAAAGACCCCTGACTCATAATGCGCTGAGTTGCCGCAACCTTTGCACCTGCGCCCATCTGCACGCCAACAGGTGTTACAGTATCTTCTGTTGCAGGAGTGCCCGCGAGTTTCACATTCTGATAAATCAAATCCTCAAACTCAACTCTCTGCTGCTTAAAACCTGTTGTATTCACATTTGATAAGTTGTTAGAGATAGCGTCAATATTTGACTGCTGCCCGTTCATTCCTGTTGCTGCTGTCCAAAGGCTTCTTACCATAGTTTTTCCTCATTCCGCTCTTATTTTTTATCGATTCGTTGCCACGCGAGTCCAAAGCGTTGACATCATAGAATCTTCGCTCTGAATTGCTTTCTGATTTGCCTCGTATGCGCGGTTCACTTCAATCATCTGCACCATTTCATTCACGATATTCACATTCGATGTTTCTGTAAATCCCTGCAAGAACTTCGGACGTTCATCACCCTCTGCAATATATGGCTCACCTGTAATATCGGTTTTGTTGTAAAGACTTGAGCCCATTTTCTCAAGGTATCGCTCATTGTCGAATCGAACAACTTTAATACGGTCAATAAGCTCATTATCTTCTGCGGTATAAATCATACCGTCTTCGTTTACAATAAAGTTTGTGTCTGGCACGCGGATAATGCCGTTTTCACCAAGAACAGGATACCCTTCTTTTGTCTCAAGGATTCCCTCTTTTCCGCGCAAGAAATTGCCGTTTCTTGTATAACGCTCGCCGTTCGGTGTCTGCACGGTGAAAAAGCCTTTGCCGCTTAAAGCCATATCTGTTTTTTGGTCGGTATTCTTGAAAGAACCTTGCTCAAAATCGGTAAAAAGCTCGTTTGTTTCCACCCCAAGCCCGATTTTGCCGATAACAGGCGCAACGTCTGCACTGCCGAAATTCGTCTTATACACGCCGTCTGCTCCTGTTCTGCGCAAAAGCAATTCAGAAAACGCTTTGCTTACGGCAATGTCTTTTTTATAGCCTGTTGTATCAACATTCGCAAGATTGTTTGAAATAGCATCAAGCCGATTCTGTTGTGCATTCATTCCACTTGAGCCGATATACCAACCTCTTATCATTTTTCCACCTTACTCATTTAGCTTTACTAATGAATATATCGACATTTGCACGGCGGTTATGAATAAAAAATCATAAATTAGACAGGCAGTATTTTTGTTTTGCAGGATTAAAAGATTATCTTTATAGAAGATTTTGAAAAACAGGCTATGCTTTTGAAAAACAGGCTATGCCTGCTTACAAAACTGTAAGGTGTTTCTTACGAAAGAGAAAGCGCGCTGTAATTCACTTACAGGCTATTGGGGCTTACAATAAAGTCAATAGATTTGAAAAAGGAGGCTTTATGCTTACCCCAACGTTATTGGCTCTTTTGGGCTTTATCGCAATGATTGGCATTATTGCGGTTTTGATGAAAAACTGGACGACTCCTGCTTTGGCGTTCTTGAGCGTCGCAGTAGTGGTCGGCGCAATTCTCTTGGTTACGGGAACTGCGGACTTAAAGACAATCGGCAATTTCACCAAGGCTGGTATCTCTTCCGTGCAGTCTACGGCGATTTTGTTCATCTTCTCTGTTCTCTTCTTCGGTATTATGACCGACGCGGGAATGTTCGATGTCATTATCAATGCGCTCACAAAACGCGTCGGCAATAACGTCGTCGGTGTGTGCGTCATTGCGTGTCTTATCGCGATGATTGGACACTTGGACGGCGGCGGTGCGTCAACCTTCCTTATCACTGTTCCTGCGATGTATCCTGTGTTCAAAAAGCTCAAAATCCGCGCTGAAGTGCTTATGCTCATCTGCGTTACGGCTATGGGCGTTATGAACCTCTTGCCGTGGGGCGGTCCGACTATGCGTGCGGCTTCTATCTTGAGCGGATTCAAAGAAATCTATCCTGACGGCTACGAAGCAAACAGACTGTGGAAAGAAATCATTCCAATGCAGTTCGTCGGTCTTGTCGTGGCGTTGTTCACTGCGGTATTCTGGGGCATCGTGGAAAAAAAGAACGGCGCGGGCTTGAACAGCACTCGCGTTATTGATTACGGCGATGAGTTCGAGAAAAAGGCAGCAGCGGCGACGAGTGAAAACACATTGGCGCGCCCGAAGAACTTTGTGCTTAACGTCGTTATCACCTTGGCGGTTATTGCGGCTTTGGTGTGGGCTCCAATCCCGACGAACGTAACGTTTATGATTGGCTGTGTTATCGCGCTTTTCGTGAATTATCCTGGCGTGAAAATGCAGAAGCAGATTATTAAGAGCCACGCCGACAGCGCGATGATGATGGCGACAACGATTATCGGAGCTGGTGTGTTCCTCGGTATTTTGCAGGGCAACTTCCTCGACGAAGCGGGCAAGGCGGTCAAGGATTCAAACATTATGACGCAGATGGCGTTGATGATTGCGCACGGTATTCCGCAGAATATGGCGCGTTTCTTGCCGATTATCATCGGTGTGCTTTCTGTGCCGCTCGCAATTTTCTTTTCAACAGACGCATACTTCTACGGCATTTTGCCTGTTTTGATTACGGTCGGAAACGAATTCGGCGTAAACCCTGCACATACCGCAATCGCAATGGTTGTGTGCCGAAACTGCGGCGCATTTATCAGCCCGTGTGTTCCTGCGACATTCTTGGGAATCGGCTTGGCAAACGTGGACATCAAAGACCACATCAAGTTCTCATTCCTGTGGGTGTGGGGCGTTAGTATCATCTGCTTGCTAACGGGCATTATCTTGGGAATCGTTCGGTTCTGACCTCACCCCCTCTCCTCGTAGGCGAGGGGAAATGCCGAGTGATTTTGTAAGGGAGAAGAAATCTGCTTAATGCGGAGCGGGAAGTCTGCTCTGCGTTATGCACGAAATATGATGTATGATGTATAGCAAGGGGTTTAAGCCCCTTGTCAGAAGAAAGAGGCTGTGGCCTCAGGAGAAAATATGGAAATAAAGAAGCCTGCGATGGCAGGAACGCTGGAAAGCAGCGATTGTATGGTAACGCTTGAGCCGGGCGACGGCAAAATCGATTTCTCGCTCGACAGCGTGGTTATTCACCAGTTCGGCAATCAAATCCGCGAGGTTGCTCTCGACACGCTCAAGCGTCTTCACATCGACAACGTAAAAATCAGCATTGTGGACAAAGGCGCACTCGATTGCACGATTAAGGCGCGCATTGAAGGGGCGGCGTTCCGCTCTGTCGGGCAGTTCGACAATCTTCCGTGGGGAGGCGAAATTAGATGAGTACACAGAAAAAAGCAAACGATAATCCAAACAAGAAACGGCTTCGCCGCACAATGATGTTCTTGAACGCACAGAAACCCGCGCTCATCAAAGACCCGTTTATCTATAAACCTGATTCGATTATGCTCGACCTTGAAGACGCGGTTGCCGAAAACCAAAAAGACGCGGCGCGCTTCTCGCTGTATCACGCATTGAAGACAATCGATTATCACGGGTGCGAGCGAGTTGTTCGCATTAACGGGCTTGAAACGCCGTATTGGAAAGAGGATATTCGCGTATCTGTTGCGGGCGGTTGCGACGCGATTCGTATCCCGAAAACAGAAAGCGCAGGCGATGTGGAGTTGGTGGAAGCCGAAATCGCGCGCGCAGAACGCGAGTTTAACCGCCCTGCTGGCTCTGTGCTGATTATGGCGGCATTGGAAAGCGCACTGGGCATTATGAAGGCTCTCGACATCTGCCAAGCCTCTGACCGACTTTTCGGCATTGCGCTTTCTGGCGGCGATTATACAAAGGATTTGCAGACTCACATTACAGGCACAGGAATTGAGCTTATGGGCGCAAGGCAGCAGATGATTATTGCGGCTCGTGCGGCTGGCGTGCAGTGCTTCGACACCGTGTACACCGACTTGAACGATATGGACGGCTTTAAGAAAGACGTGGAGAATATTCACCTTATGGGCTTCGACGGCAAGAGTATCATTAACCCGCGACAGATTAACATCGTGCACGAGATTTTCACGCCGAGCGAAAAAGATATTATCTTCGCCGAAAAGGTTGTGAAAGAAATCGACGACAAGAAATCAAAGGGAATCGGCGTGTTCACGGTTGACGGCAAGATGATAGACATCGCGTTCTACGACGGAGCAAAGCGAACGATTGCGCTTGCAAAGGCTTCTGGCGTGTATAAGGGGGATTTGTAATGATTAACGCAGTTGGCAGAGATATTCCCGAAGAGATAATGAAGCTCACGGGCAAAGAGGTGTTTCAAGGCACTCATCATTTTGACGGATACGAATACAAAAAAGACGGTCCAAAGACGCGCTGTGTGATTAACTCAAACGGCTCAAAGGTCGTCGGCTCTATCCGCGAAGTGCTTGAGAAGTGCGGCATTAAGGACGGAATGACGATTAGTTTCCACCACCATTTCCGCGAGGGCGATTACGTTGTGAATATGGTGATGGAAGAGATACACAAAATGGGTATCAAAGACATCACGATTTGCGCTTCATCTCTCGGCAAGGCTCACGACCCTATCGTTCCATACATCGAGGACGGCACGATTACGAACATCAAATCTTCTGGAGTTCGCGGAAAAATCGGGCGCGCAATCAGTGAAGGCAAGCTCAAGGGCATCGCAGTGATGTATTCTCACGGCGGTCGCGTTCGCACGATTGAAACTGGCGAAACACACATCGACATTGCATTTGTCGGCTCTCCGTCTTGCGACGAATACGGCAACTGCCGCGGTATCGGCGGTAAATCAAACTGCGGCGTTCTCTCTTACGCAATGGTTGACGGCGATTATGCTGATAAGGTCGTCGCGATTACCGACACGCTCGTTCCGTTCCCGAACTTCCCTGCGCACATTTCGATGACAAAGGTCGATTACGTCGTTGTCGTGGACGAAATTGGCGACCCTGCGAAGATTGCGACGGGTGCGGCAAAGCCTACGAAGGATATGCGAAAGCTGATGATGGCGGATTACTGCACAAAGTTCGTGGTGAACACGCCGTATTTCAAGGACGGATTTTCGTATCAGACGGGTGTCGGCGGTGCGTCGATTGCGTCTACGATTTCGCTTGCAAAGGTGATGAAGGAGCGCGGTATTCGAATGCGGTTCGGCGTGGGCGGACTCACGAAGCCGATGTGCGACCTCTTGAACAACGACCAAGTAGATTGCTTGCTCGACACGCAGGATTTTGACCTCGACGCTATCGAAAACGTCAAGCTCACACGCCACTTCCGCATTAGCGCAGGCGAGTACGCTGACCCGTTTAATAAAGGCGCGGTCGTGAACAAGCTCGATTTCGTTATTCTCGCGGCTCTCGAAGTGGATACGCACTTTAACTGCAATGTCGTTGTCGGCTCGGACGGCGTTATCACGGGCGCGCAGGGCGGACACCCAGACACAGCTGCTGGCGCAAAATGCACGATTGTTATCACGCCGCTCATTCAGGGACGTATTCCAGCGGTCTGCACGGACGTTACGACGGTTACAACTCCGGGCGACACGGTGGACGTGGTTATCACGGATTACGGCATTGCGATTAACCCGCTGCGCCAAGACCTCATCGAAGCGATGAAGGGCGTTGATTTGCCGTTCAAGACGATTGAAGAATTGCGCGACCTTGCGTATTCGATTACGGGCGAGCCTGAAAAGGTGCAGTTCGGAGAGCGCGTTGTCGGCATTATCGAAGCCCGCGACGGCACGATTATGGACGTTGTTCGCGAAATCAAAGATTTCGAGTTTAGGAAGTAAGACTTATTTTTGAGCAGGGGGCATTTTAGCCCCTTGTTTTTTTTGTGTATCGGCGGGCGTTACGGCATAAAAACCTATTGACAGAGTGGGGTAAAATCTTTATTATCCTATCAATTTAATAGGAGAATCGCATACGATGACAGGCACACTCGCAGACAATCTGCGCGAAATTACGCAGGATATTTTTGTGGATTATCATCAACAGCGCGCGATTGACAAGCTCAATATCCGAGACCAGCCGAGCAAAGAAGACGTTGTTGAATTAACCGAAAAACTCATCAGAATAATGTATCCCGGGTATTACAAAACGGGGATTTATAAAGTGTTCAGTCCGCAAAATTCGCTTGCGGTGCTGCTTGAGGACGTTACGATAAACCTGAAGCGGCTCATTATGACGGCGATGAAAAGCTATCACCCCGACGAAGAAATCCCGCAAGAAAAATTGTGCAAGGCGGCGGAAGAAATTACGCTTGATTTTCTGAAAATGATTGTGAAAATCCGCAGAGTTATCGACACCGACGTGAATGCGGCTCTTGCTGGCGACCCCGCGGCAGAAAATGCGGCGGAAATCATCGTGGCGTATCCCGGGCTTTTTGCCATTACGGTATACCGCCTTGCCCACGAACTGTATGTGCTGGGAGTGCCCCTCGTGCCGCGCATTATGAGCGAATACGCGCACAGCCGCACGGGCATCGACATCAATCCCGGCGCGGTTATCGGCACGAGTTTTTTCATCGACCACGGCACTGGCATTGTCATCGGCGAAACGAGCGTTATCGGCAATAACGTGAAACTCTACCAAGGCGTAACGCTCGGGGCGCTTTCCACGCGCAAAGGGCGTGATTTGCGGAATAAAAAACGGCACCCCACAATCGAAGACAACGTTACGGTGTATTCGGGCGCGTCAATTTTGGGCGGCGACACGGTAGTCGGCAAAGGCTCGGTCATTGGCGGCAATGTGTTCATCACGAAATCTGTTGCGCCATACACGCGGGTAAGCGTGAAAAATCAGGAATTATGCTTCGACGAAAATAAAAAAATCATACAATCCGAGGAAGAAGGCTTCGACGAATCGTGGTTTTATACCATTTAGTTCAAAAATGAAGCTGTGCTGCAAAATTTTTCTCGTTTTACAATTACATACTGTTGACATAGGAAATAGAAAACTGTATTATACATTCAATAAGTAGGAAATAAGGAGAGATATATGGATTTTGCAGACAGTGTGGGAAATACGCCGCTGGTGAGTTTGGCGCACATAAATCCGAGGAGCGATGTGCAGCTTTTGGCAAAGGCGGAAATGTTCAATCCGTCTGGTTCGGTAAAGGACAGAGCGGCGCGGGCAATGGTGAAAGCCGGGCTTGAATCGGGCGCGCTCACAAAAGACAAAATCCTTATCGACGCAACGAGCGGAAACACGGGGATTGCGTATGCGATGCTCGGCGCGGTGTATGGTTTTGGCGTGCAGCTTGTTATTCCTGCGAATGTGAGTCCGCTTCGGAAAATGCTGATGAAGGCTTACGGCGCACAGATTATTGAATCTGACCCGCTCGAAGGCTCGGACGGCGCTTATTTCAAGGTGCAGGGCATTGTGAAGGCGAATCCTGAGCGGTATTTTTATCCCGACCAGTACAACAATCCTGCGAACGCCCGCGCGCATTACGAGACAACCGCGGAGGAAATCTGGGCGCAGACGGCGGGTAAAATCACGCATTTTATCACGGGCGGCGGCACGACGGGGACGTTCACAGGCACGAGCAGGCGGCTCAAGGAACTGAATCCCGCGGTGCACACCTTTTTGATGCAGCCAGACGGCGCATTTCACGGTATTGAGGGCAATAAGCATCTTGAAACGACGGAAATCCCGGGAATTTTTGACAAAAGCCTTGTGGAAAAAATCGTGCCTGTCGCAACGGAAAAAGCCTACGATATGGTGCATCGGCTTTCGCGCGAGGAGGGCATTCTTGCGGGAATCAGTTCTGGGGCGAACGTGAGCGCGGCGCTGGAGGTCGTGCGGGAGGCTGCCTCTGGTTCGGTCGTGGTGACGGTGCTTTGTGATGCGGGGTATCGATACCTTGATGAAGCAATTTGGGAGGATTTTTTATGCTGAAGATTTCTCGAGAACTGCTTGCGGCAATAAAAGCGCACGGCGAGCGGACGTTTCCGAATGAGTGCTGCGGCATTGTGTTCGGTTCTTATGATGAGGCGGGCGCTGACGGCAATCACAGCGTGAAAGTGGCAACGGAGCTTGAGGAGATTGAAAATCAGTTCGGGAAAGGCGAGCAATATCATCGCTTTTTGATTAGCGAAGAGCAAATGCTTCACGCGGAGTTGTCGGCGCGAAAACGGGGGCTTGACATCGTGGGCATTTATCATTCGCATCCCGATTGCGCGAGTGTGCCGAGCGAGTACGACAGAAGCCACGCGGTGCCGCTTTATTCGTTTTTGATTACGAGCGTTATGGCGGGCAAGGCGGGGGACGTGCAGAATTGGACACTCGAATGGAATGAGGAAAAAGGCGACAACGTGTTTGTTGCGGAAGAATTGCAAGAAATATAACGGAGGACAGGAAAAATGGCAGTAACTGTATTGATTCCAACGACGCTTCGGGCGTACACGGACAGAAAATCGGAGATTGATTTTGAGGGCGCGACGGTGGGCGAGGTGCTTCAAAAGCTGGTTGCGGCGTATCCCGATTCAAAGAAATCGCTGTTCGATGAGGACGGAAAACCGCGGAGTTTTGTCAACGTGTTTTTGGGAGAAACAAACGTGAAGAATCTCAAAGGGCTTGATTCTGAAACCCGCGACGGCGACACGATTATGCTTATTCCTGCGATTGCAGGCGGGAGGTAGGAGTGGAAGAGAGCATTATTGCGGACGAGCGCACAACCGCGCTTTCTAACGACGAAATTAAGCGCTATTCGCGGCATTTGCTTTTGCCCGAAGTCGGCGTGGAGGGGCAGGAAAAGCTCAAGGCGGCGAAAGTGCTCATCGTGGGCTTGGGCGGCTTGGGTGCTCCTCTGGCGCAGTATCTTGCGGCGGCAGGAATCGGCACGCTGGGGCTGTTGGATTTCGACAACGTGGAGGTGTCCAATCTTCAGCGACAGGTCATTCACGGCACGCGCGACGTGGGGCGTCCAAAAGTGGCGAGTGCGCGCGACGCTATCAAGCGCATAAATCCGTATGTGAATGTGAATATGCACAATTTTGCGCTCACAAAGGATAATGCGCTTGATTTGTTTAAAGATTACGACGTTATTGCTGACGGCACGGACAACTACAACACGCGCTATCTGGTGAATGATGCGTGTGTGCTGCTCGGAAAGCCGAACGTGTCTGCCGCGATTTATCAGTTCGAGGGGCAGGCGAGTGTGTACTATGCAAAACGCGGTCCGTGCTACCGCTGCGTCTATCCCGCGCCGCCGCCGCCGGGCTTGGTGCCTTCGTGCGGGGAGGGCGGAGTCATCGGCGTGTTGCCCGGCATTATCGGCACGATTCAGGCGACGGAAATCATCAAGCTCATCATCGGCGGCACACGCACGCTGACGGGCAGAATGTTGCATTTCGATGCGCTGAATATGAAATTCCGCGAGCTTAAACTCGAGAAAAATCCTGACTGCCCGATTTGCGGCAAGAATCCCACGATAACCAAACTCGATTCGATTGATTACGAGGAATTCTGCGGTCTGAAGAAGAAAAAGGCAGAAGACGAGGCTGTGAGCGCAATCGAGCCGAAAGAGCTCAAACGGCGCATTGACGCGGGCGAGAAAATCAACATCGTGGACGTGCGGGAGCCTCACGAGCGGGCGATTTACAAATTCCCGAATGCGCTTGTGATTCCGATTGGGCAGCTTTCTCGGCGAAAGGACGAACTCGACGAGAGCGCGGACACCGTGTTTATCTGCAAGGAAGGCAAGCGGAGCATTCTTGCGGTGCACACGATACAGGAAGCGGGCTATAAAGGCGCGTGTTTTAATCTCAAAGACGGTATCAACGGCTGGTCGCGCGATGTAGACCCGTCCGTTCCGCAGTATTAACGGCGGGAATCTGCCTTCAAAAACGAAATATCGGGGAAGCCCGATGAAAATATAAAAATTGCCACGGAGGAATAATATGGCAACACAGGACACACTTAATGCACTGGGCGCGAATGCCGCGTACAATTTGGCGAACGTTACAAAGACTGCACCGCAGTACGGGGCACTTACGCCGAAATGGCTCACGAAGTTCCTTGAGTTTAAGGGCTTGGAAACAGGTCTTTATCGCGTGAACAAGGTGGTGGAGGGCGATACGCCGCTTGATGTGCTTTGCTCTTCAACAAAAAAGAGCGACATCATTCCCGCAGGCTTCGTGCAGTACGAGGAAAAGCCGAGAGAATATCGCCTGAACTCAATCAGCACGATTATCAACGTGAATACCGCCGTGGAAGATGTGTATTCAGCGCCGTTTGACCAAGTGAAAGAGCAGCTCAATCTTGCGATTGAATCTTTGCGCGAGCGGCAGGAAAGCCAGCTCATCAACAACGACGACTACGGGCTTTTGAAGAACATTGCGCCAGAGCAGCACATCCAGCCGCGCCGCGCGGACGGCCGCCCCACCCCCGACGACCTTGACGAGCTTATCAGCAAGGTGTGGAAAGAGCCGAGTTTCTTCCTTGCGCACCCGCGCGCGATTGCGGCGTTCGAGCGCGAGGCGACGCGGCGCGGCGTTCCTCCGGTAACGGCAACGATTGCGGGCGGCACATTCCTCACATGGCGCGGAATCCCGATTGTGCCGACGGACAAACTGCTCGTGGACGGGCTGAAAAAGCCGAAGTCAAAGAGCGGCAAGACGAACATTCTGCTCGTGCGCACGGGCGAGGCGAAGCGCGGCGTTGTCGGTCTTTTCCAAGCGAACCTCAAGAACGAGGCAAGCCGCGGGCTTTCCGTGCGCTTCCGCGGAATCGACGACAAGGGCGTGGCTTCCTACCTGCTTTCGCTGTACTGCTCGGCTGCCATTCTTGCGGACGACGCAATCGCAGTTCTCGAAGATGTAGAGGTGGGCAACTATTATGACTACGGCGAGTGATTTTTCCTTGGCGGGCGCGGGCTTGCCGACCGAGCGCGAGATTGAAACGCTTGCGGGAAGCCTGCTCGCGGGCGATGCCGCCGGTTTTGACGCGAATGTGTGCGCAAGCGGAATCGAAGGCTTGCTGACGAACGGCGACACAGCGGTGATTGACCGCGCGGCGCAAAAGGTGCAGGAAGCGGCGGGTGCGTTC
>CALBGU010000118.1 GCA_937893155.1 uncultured Treponema sp.
CATACGCATTATCTTCTTTATTGTCGCTCGCAGGAAGCGTATTTTTGGCATTTTCCGCCGCATTCAAAACCGCGTCAATGGCATTGCGCCCTGCGGCAGTTTTTTTCGCGTCTTCCACAGCCTTATCAGAAATCTTTCGCTGAGAAGCCCGCGCAGAATCCGCCGCGTCGCCCACACTCTTTGAAAGTTCCTGCGATTTTTTATTATTCGGGTCGCGCCGAGCCGCCTCGTCCGCGTATTCCTTGGCTTTTGCCAACAATTCCGCCTTTTTTGCCGGGTCGGTTTCTTTTTGCGCACGCTCGTACAACGCCTGCGCCATCTCGTTGAGTTTTTGCGCCGCATACGCATTATCCTCAGGATTATCGCCCTGCGGCAATGCCTTGTACGCCTCGTCCATTGCCTTTAGCGCCTCATCAGCAGAACGCGCCGACTGCGCATTTTTCACCGCATTATCTACCGCCGAATCAGTGGCTTTTTGCTGACCAGCACGAGCCGACTCCGCCGCTTTTTGCACCGATTCAGATAGAGATTGCGCCTGTTTGTTGTTCGGGTCGCGTCGAACCGCTTCGTCCGCGTATTCTTGGGCTTTTGAAAGCAATTTCGCCTTGTTAATCGGGTCGGTTTCCTTTTCAGCCAACCGAGAAAGCGCCTGTGCCATTTCGGTTAATTTCTGCGACGCATACGCATTATCAGCAGGATTGTCGCCCTTAGGAAGCTGCTTATACGCCTCGTCAAACGATTTTAAGATTTCATCTACCGATTGATTGCCAGCCGTTGCATTTTTGATTGCGTCATTCACCGCCGAATCTGTGGCTTTTTGTGCCTGAGCACGAGTAGAATTCGCCGCATTTTCCGCATTTTGAGCAAGCGTTTTCGCCGTCTGATTATTCGGGTCGCGTCGAGCCGCTTCGTCTGCGTATTCCTTGGCTTTTGCCAGCAATTCCGCCTTTTTTACCGGGTCGGTTTCTTTTTCCGCACGGTCAAGCAACGCCTGCGCCATTTCGGTCAGTTTTTGCGCCGCATACGCATTATCCCGCGGATTATCGCCCTTTGGCAAAGACTTATACGCCTCGTCCATCGCCGAAAGCACCTCATCAGCAGACTCTGCATTGCGCGCATTTTTCACCGCGTCGCTTACCGCTTCGTCAGTCGCTTTTTGCTGACCTGAACGAGCCGCTTCCAACGCCTTTGTTATCGCAAGCGACAAATTCAACGCTTTTTGATTCTGCGGGTCGCGCTTCGTAGCTTCGTCCGCGTATTCCTTGGCTTTCGACAAAAGTTCAAATTTTTTGAGAGGGTCTTTTTCCTTCTGCGCACGGTCAAAAAGCGCCTGCGCCATTTCGGTTAATTTTTGCGACGCATACGCATTGTCTTCAGGATTATCGCTTTTTGGGATTGCATTATACGCGTCTTCCATTGCGGCAAGCGTATCGTCTGCCGATTTCCCTGCCGCTGCATTTTTGATTGCATCGCTCACCGCCGAATCCGCCGTTTTTTGAGCCTGAGCACGAGCCGCATTCGATTCCGATTCCAATTTTTCCGAAAGAGATTGCGCCGTTTTATTCGTCGGGTCGCGCCGTGCCGCTTCGTCCGCGTATTCCTTGGCTTTTGCAAGCAATTCCGCCTTTTTTACCGGGTCGGTCTCACGCGCCGCACGGTCGAGCAATGCCTGCGCCATTTCGCTCAATTTTTGCGCCGCATACGCATTTTCCTCAGGCGTATTGCCCGACGGAAGCGATTCCTTGAGCGCATCGAACTGCGAAATTACGGAATCTGCATCTGCGGTGGCTGCGGCATTTTTCACCGTCGATAACGCTTGGTCAATCGCGCTTTTTGTGCGGTCGTCCAGCGTATAATCGTCCGCGCTACTGCCGCCCTCAGAGCGTCGCTGTTGGCGTTCCTGCTCCAGACGGCGAATTTCTGCAATTTCGTCCACCGCCGCCTGCATTCGTTCTTGAGCCTGTGCCCGCGCCTGCTCTTTTTTCGCATTGCGGATACTTTCGTTTGCCCGCGCCAAAGCCGCCAAATCGCCGTTTGCGTCCTCAAGATACGGCAAATACTGTGGAAACTCCGAAAGCAACGCGCCTTTTTTCAGCAAAAGCACATCGTCAATCAGCTGTTTCACTTCCTCGTCGTCGGGATTGTCAATCAGCATTTCGTCCAAAAGTTCCATTGCGTGCTCGTATTCAGCGTGCGCAATGTAATATTTTGCAAGCCGTAGCGTATTTTCCCTGCGCTGTTCAGGAGAAAGAGCGTCAAAATCACTTGCCGCAATTTCATCAAAATCAGAACTTTTATTTGATTCTGTTGTTTCGCCGCTGTGCGAAGAAGAGCCGCCCAGCAGACCACTTTTGAAAAGCGCAATGCCTCCGCCGCCTAATCCCAAAAGCAAAAGCAATACGATAATCAATGCTGTTTTCTTGTTCTTGTTGTCGTTTTCAGCCATTTTTAATCCAACTCCGATTCATAATCATATTCAAACGTTCCTTCAACACCAGCCGACATATTTGTCGATTCCGAGTTTTGCAAAGAACTCATTATATCCTGCAAAATTTTTTGGCGTTTTGCCTCTTCCTCAGCAGCTCTTTCAGCCGCAAGCCGTTCCGCTTCCGCCTGAGCCTGCTCCTTCATCGCGGCTTCTTTTTCCACAGCATCTTTTTCAGCGTTTACGCGCATCAGCTCATTCATAAGCGCATTTGCTTCTTCTGCAGAAAGTCCGCGCCCGCCTCCAGAGCCGTTTCCAGCACCGCCATTGCCACTGCCGCCGCCAGCTCCTCCGCCCATTCGGCTTTCAAGATACGCCTTGTCGCTTGTTAAACGCAGCAATTCAGCCTTGAGTTGCTCGATTTCCGCAAGACTTGCAGAAACCGCATTGTTGCGCTTGTTCAACTCTTCTTGCAAAAGCCCGATTAAAATCTGAACGCGCGGTGCCTGTTCGTCATTCGGAGCAAGATACAAAAATTGTTTGTAATCGTCGATTGCCTTGTCAAGCCTATCCTGCTTCATTCGCGTGTTTGCCCGATTAAGCCATGCCGACGCATACATCGGGTCTGCCGTCAACGACAGCGAAAACATCACATCTGCTCTGTCAAAATCGCCGAGAGAAAATGCCGCATTTCCTCCATTATATGCCAAAATTGAAGTATTGCCATCTTTTATTTTCATTCCGGCTTCGTCAATGATTATCGCTTTTTCAAATTGAGCCGTCTGATAATACGAAACTCCAAGATAAATATACGCCGACGGGTCTATCTCTGAATCAAGAATTGCGTTTTCCAAATAAGGAATTGCAAGTTGCGGCTGATTTTTTCTAAAATATTTTCGCCCTTTTTCAAAACTTTCTGCGCTTGTTTTTGTGTCGATTTCCACCGCAGGAGCAGCAGGATACGCCGGAGCCGAAGCCGCAGACACCGTATCGGCGGGCACAGAAGTTGCCGTCTGAGTTTGCCCTTCAGCGCTCACTGGCGCACTTTCCGCAGCTTCTTGCGCCGAAAACGCTGCACAAATATTGATAGCAAATATCGAAAGAATAAGACATCTTTGTCTTTTTTTCATTTTCTCACCTACCGAATATAGAAAATAAGGATAATGATTTGACATAGTTGCATAAAAAAGTTACCATTTCATAGCAGTATGTTCAATATATAAAATATCGGAGGATAGAATGGTCTCGATAATCCTTATCGCCGTTCTCTTGGTTGCAGTCGGATTTTTAATCTATTGGATTGCCAAATCGTTTATATCGCCAAAAAAAATAGACGGGATAAAAAAACTGCTCAAGCAGGGAAAATTCATTGCCGCCGAAAGAATGGCGAAATCCATGATTGCAAAAAATCCGCGTGATTTTTTGGCGCATTATTATCTCGGAAAGGCGTATCTTGCAGACAACAAGAGCGAACTGGCTTTGATGGAATTCCGTTTGGTCAATCAAAGTGCAATCTTTGGACCTGATTTGCCAGAATTGGAATTTCGCCAGCAAGTTTCAAAATTATATATGAAATTTAATCAGCCGCAAGATGCACTCAAGGAATATCTCCTTTTGACGAAGCTCGAGCCTCGCAATTCCGACAATTTTTATTACGTCGGAAAACTATACGAGCAGCAAAACCGCGCTGATTTGTCTATGGGATTTTACCAAAAAGCGCTGCAACTCAATAAACGCAACGTAAAGGCTCATTCTGCGCTCGGTGTCATTTATTTCCGCTCAAAAGATTTTATCGATGCCAAAAAAGAGATTGACATCGCTATTCAGATGAGTCCAGACACGTTCTCTAATTATTATTACCTTGGAAAAATCCACAAGGAAAACAAGGATTACGGAGCGGCTTTAAGCGCATTTGAAAAGGCTACTCGCGACCCTGAATATCGCCAAAGAGCATTGATTGAACGAGGTTCTTGCTATATGGCAGGAGAGTCTGTTGACAATGCAATAACCGAATTTAGCCACGCGGTAAAATGCAGCAAAGATGAGGGCAGTTCAGAGACCCTGTATGCGCGGTATTTCTTGGCAGCATGCTATGAGAAAGCCAGAAAAATCGACCTTGCGCTTGAACAATGGGAAAAGATTTTTGCCCGCAATCATTCGTTCCGCGATGTTTCTGCAAAATTGGCAGAATACCGAGATTTGCAGTCAAACGATAGCCTGAAGGAATACCTTACCAGTTCATCTGATGAATTTTTGGAAATTTGCAAAAAGGTATCGCTTGCAGAATATTCGCTTTCGGCAACAACGGCAGAAGGGACAAAATACGGTTGCAAAATCCTTGCCACCGAGAAAAAAAGCGACAACTGGATGTCCGTTCGGCAGCAGTTGTTCCTTTTGGAATATCACCGCGACGCAGACCCTGTAGGAGACGATGTGGTGCGAAATGCGCTTGACGAAGTAAAAAAGCATAATTATGCAAAAGGAATGGTGTTTTCTAGTTCAGGCTTTACGCGCTCGGCTGTCTCTGTGGCGGAAAATAGACCGGTAGAACTTGTGGGAAAAGACCAATTAGAAAAAGTGCTGTCAAAAGCGGGAGTGTGATGTAGATGAAAATCCTCTGTGTATCGGATCAAATTGACCCAGCCGTCTACAGCGGAAATGCAAAAAATCGATTTTCTGACGTAGACCTTATTTTGTGCGCCGGCGATATTCCGATGGACTATGTGGATTTTATAGTTTCTACACTAAATAAGCCCACCTATTTTGTTTTTGGCAACCACGATTTACAAGAATTCGGATTTTACCACAAAACAAGAACGGCAGGCGCACACCCCTACGACGCAGGAACGTTTCAGCAAGACGATTTTAGCCACAGCCACGGAGCAACGTACGCAGGCTTCAAGGCTCTGCGACTAAAAAACTTTCCCATCAAGGACGAAAGCGGGAAAAGCACACCGCTCCTTTTGGTAGGGATTTCTGGTTCGATTCGTTACAATAACGGAGAAGACCAATACACAAATTTTGAAATGTTGGTAAAATTGCTAAAAATTGTACCAGCACTGTTATGGAATAAAATTCGATACGGCAGATATTTGGACATATTTTTGACGCATGCTACGCCTCGAAAAATCCATGACCTTGAAGACCCGTGTCACAAAGGTTTTTCGTGTTTTAATTGGTTTATTGAGAGTTTTCGCCCTAAATATATGGTGCATGGACATATTCATCTTTACAATCCGCAAGCACCTCGAATCACGGTTCATGGCGATACTACCATAATCAATGCGTACAGCAAATATATTTTTGATTTTGAGCAAATTCCTGCTCCCGATGAAAGGAGATAAATGTGAAAGCAATGATTTCACCACAAACGGACGAAGATTTTTACAAGGCGAGAAACCACGCATTGTTCAACGAACTTCAGCATTTCTTAAAGCCCGATGAAGCATCTTTGATTTCGTTTTCAGACATAAAACAGCTTCTCAAGCCAAACAACGAAGTTTACAAGGGAATGCAAGTGGTTCCCGTAAATCTTATCGTCGGAAGCGAGGGGCGATACCGCGACTTTGACAATCATTTTTTCCCAAAAAGCCTACATCTCAAAGAGCGGTGGGAACATATTGATATGGCGCATCTTCAGGACGTAAATCTGCCGCCAATTTCGCTCTATGAACTCGGAGGGCTTTATTTTGTTCGTGACGGAAATCATCGTGTTTCAGTTGCACGAGCGCGCGGAATCGAAAATATTGATGCCGAAGTCGTCAGTCTTCAAAGCGAAATTAAGCTCAATGTCGGCGATACCAAAGATAAGATGATAAAACACGTTATCAATTACGAAAAACGAGTGTTTTATTCGGAAACCAATTTTGGAGACATTACGGATTATTGGCGACTTGATTTTTCAACTACAGGTCAGTATGATGTTATCTACAACCATATTTTAATCCATAAATATTATATCAATCAAGATAAAACCGAAGAAATCAGTATGCCAGATGCAATTATGTCGTGGTTCAACACCGTGTATTTGCCCGTGGTTCGCGTCATTGAGCATCAGCACATAATGAAGCGATTTCCGCATCGAACGCTCGGCGATATGTATGTATGGCTCATAAAATATTGGGATAATTTGAAACAAAAATTTGGGCAAGATTTCAGTTTGGATAAAGCTGCCGAAGATTTTACCGAAAAGTATGGAAAATCTTTTAGAAAATCGGTGCTAAAAAGTATTTTGAATATTCTTGCAAAGTTGAAATTAAAAAAAGAAATCGCTTGAATTCTTGACGGCTGCAATATTCAATGTTAAAATGAGTAATAAAAGATTTTGGAGATTATTATTTTGGCTTTAGACGCATTCGCATACATACCACTGTTAGCAACCGTTTTTGTTGCGATTGTGCTATTCGCTCTTTTGATGGCGATAAATAAAAAACGTTCAGCAAGAATAAGTTTTATTGTTTTTCTATCAATTGTGATTTTAGCAGGTGGCGTAATTTATACCCTCGTTCATCCTGGGTTGATGATACTTTCGATGTCGATTTTTTGTGCGGTATTTATTTTTTTACCGTACTGCATTATTACCGTTATGCTCCCTGCAAAAAAAATCGAGAAAGAAGACGAGGACGTTGAAATAAAGCCAACAGAATCTGTTGCTCAAGTTCCCGCAACGAACATCGAACTTTCCGACACTCAAAAAGACTTACTCGATTTGAGTCTTGATTTTGTTGTTTTCAGTGAAAAATCGTTTTCTGACAGAAAAGACGGTTTAGCGCACGTTTTGGAGCACATCAACAAAACGCTGATAAATATCACCCACGCTGATGGCGGTGCTATTTTACTGATTGATGATTTTGAAGATATTATTTCAGTAAAATCATTTTCGGGCACATTCCCGCCGCCTTATAAACTGCCTTCAGATTTGCCACATAAGCCTATTCGCGTTGAAACCAGTTTTAAATTTGCAACTTTTCCTCTGCGCGATAACATCTTTGGCGAGGTTGCATTAGGCGGAAAGCCAGAATTGATAACAAAACCTGAACTCGATGACAGGATTTATCAAAACAGTCCTGAAGATTTTTTGCGTTGCGGAAGCTATATTTTTATTCCAATGAAAATCGGGGATACTGTAATTGGCGAATTTGCGCTTGCAAGAAAACTGGGGAATCCAGTCTTTTCAGAAGAAGAATTTGATGCTGCGGTCACACTTTCCAATTTTGGCGCAGTTTCTATTCACGAATTCACCGCGGTTCAAGATGTTGTTGAGCATAATGAATCTGCAAAAGAATCAGATATTGCCTGCAAAATCCAGCAACTTTTGCTGCAGAAAAAAATGCCGAGTATTCCATCAGCCGATGTTTCGGTGTATAATTCACTTGCAGACGGCGTTTGTGGCGATTTTTATGATATAATCGTATCGCGAAAAGACAGGATTTCATTTACAATAACCGATGTTGTTGGAAAGGGAATGAACTCTTTGATGGTTATGATAATGATGCGTTCAATGTTGCGCTTAATTGTAAATACAAAACAAACAGCAGGAACGATTTTGACTTGGATTAACCACGGCATTTCAACAGAATCTGCTATCGACCATTTTGCAAGTATGGCTTTGATAAATTTTGATAGTACGACCAAGCGCATAAATTATGCAACCGGTGGTTCTGCACCAATTTGGTTGTATTCAGCAGAAACAAATGAAATGTCAAAGATTTCGGAGCAGAGTGAGCCTGTCGGCGTTGAAAAATCAACGGTGTATGAAGAGCACTCGCGCCAATTAAAAACTGGTGATATACTGGTAATGTATACAGATGGATTGGTTGAATCTCTTGACGAGAACGGTGTGCAATATTCAATTGATAATCTTAAAAAGATTGTAAAATTGAATCACGCAAAATCGGCAAAAGATATAACATCGCTTATTAAAAGTGATTTAAAACAATTTAATGGCACCGTGCGGCAGCATGATGACCAAACGTTGCTTGTAGTCAAAATTCTATAATTTGAGGAAGGGACTATGGAACTAAAAATACGTAAGAATGGTGAAGTTTACATCATCGACGTAAATGGCGAAATGGATTTGTATAATTCGTACAAACTCAAAGAACTGGTTATGAAGATGCTCGAAAAAAATGTTAAGAGCTTCATCATCAATCTTGAGCAGGTTGACTACATCGATTCTTCTGGAATCGGTGCGTTGATTTACATCTGTTCAACTATAAAAAAGATGAACTTGAAGTTGTATATCACGAATATTCACGGCTCTGTGAAGAAGGTTATTGAACTGACAAAATTGATGGGATATTTCCCGATTGCAAACAGTGTCGAAGAAGCATTGCTCATGATAAACGAATAGGAGAATGATATGGAGCCGATAATCAAAGAACTTCGTTCTGATGACAACGACCCGTTGTTCGATAAAACGAATATGCTTTACAAGGAATTTCCTTCAGATTTCCGTCAAATTCGTTATTTCACATTGCTTATCGTGCAGTCTGCACCCGTTGAAATCAAGGAAATCAACCTTCTTGAGCAGCAAATCAGCGAAGTGATTAAGAATGCGGTTAAGCACGGTAATAATTGTGATGTGAACAAAAAAGTTCACGTTTGGTATTCGTTCAGCGCTTCTCATGCACACATCATCGTAGAAGATGAAGGCGAGGGCTTCAAGGATTTGGAAAAATGGAACGAATTTAACCGAAAGCGACTTGAATGTTTGCATACGTCCGATTTTGAATCATTAACGAATTATGTTTCATTCCGCACAATGAAAAGCGATGAGCAGGACGGCGGTAATGCGCTGTTTGCCGCTTTGGAGTATTGGAACGGCGGTTTTGTGTACAACGGCAAGCGAAACGGGGTTGCAATGTTGAAGCGATTTCAGCAAAAACGGCGAGGCGTTACGGTTGAAGAGTAATATGAAAAACGGTTGCGATTTTGCAGCCGTTTTTTAATGCCCGATTTTTGTTTCATAAATGAATAAATCTACTAAATCATAGTCGTATGGGATTTCCCACATTTTTTTTGACGCAAGATGTATTTTGAATGACTTGAGCGCATCGCTGTTATCAAAGATGCACATTTCTTCGCGAATTTCTGGCTTGCATTTATTTTGATAAAAACGCGAAAAAGTCCCCGCATACACCGTTGCCGAAATATCAAAATAGCATACAATCGGTTTTTCTCCGTTGTTGAATCTGCACATTTCAACAATAATTTGCGTGGCAGTGCCCGGTCCCAAAAAAAATCGTGGATTTCCGTCTTCGAGATATAAAAACTCGCAGTCATACAGGTGAATCATTGAGGCTTTCGACTGAATCCCCGCGTTTCCCGAAAAACGGGAATGATGAATCTGGATTTGGCACTCTTGCGCAATATTTTCGCGCGCACCAAAAATCGCAAGCGGCAATTCCGCATTTTCATCACCGAGAAATTCACAATGCGAAACCTCGACTCCCAGCCCTTTCGAGATAGTCAGCACAGACAAAATTCCGTTTTCATCTGCCGAAAATGTGCAAAATGAGACTTTCACGCTTTTACAGTCGCCCAAAAACGTCACCGGGCAGCCCCAAAAAGTCAGATTTTCCAAACGAACATTCTGCGCATTTGCCCCTAGCAATTCGCCATTAAACAAAACGGCACTTTCCTCCCCTTCTATGAAAACGCCGTCAGCAACCGCAATTTGTTGCTCGCCCAAATCGATAGGGCACTCAATGATGATATGTGCGCCGTCCGTGTAAATCTCCTGAATGAGCGCATCAACATCGGAAACCCGCTTTGGCGCGTTTTTCGTTTTCTCAGGTTTGGGGCTCGGCGCTTCCTTTTTTTCAGGCGCAGGAGCAGAAATATCGCTTTCGGGCATTGGCTGGATTGCATTTTTGGTGGCACACCCCGCAAATTGTGCCGAAAACACAGCGAAAATTATTGTAGAAAAAAGATAAGCCCATTTTTTCATAAAAATACCAGTTGAATTTTACCCCGATGAGCAAGAAATTGTCAACGGAGCACATAAAAATTCGGGAGTATTATTCACACTGTTCTGTTATGTACCGCGTATTGCGACAAGCCAAAAAAGTCTGCGTATCGGCTCAATGCACAAGCAAATGGCAGAAAACGCCATTAGCGCTTTGCCATCATTCTGCGGCTGATTTTCGTGCCTAGGAACTGAATCGCAACAACCAGAATAATGATGACCACAATCGCCGCCGTGAGTATCTCGGGGCGGAAGCGCTGATAGCCGTAGCGGATTGCCAAATCCCCCAGTCCGCCGCCGCCGATTGCGCCCGCCATCGCCGAGTAACCGATGAGGTTGATAATCGTAAGCGTAATACCCGACACAATCGACGGAAGCGCCTCTGGAATCAGCACCTTCACAATAATCTGAGCATTCGTTGAGCCCATCGCACGAGCCGCCTGAATCACGCCCGGCTCCACCTCGGTAAGCGCGCCCTCAATGACCTTTGCCACAAACGGAGCCGCCGCAATCGAAAGCGGAATAATCGTCGCCTCCGTGCCGATTGCCGTGCCGAGAATCAAGCGAGAAAGCGGAAAAAGCACAATCATCAAAATGATAAACGGAAAAGAGCGCAGAATATTCACAATAAACGAAAGCGTTTTGTTGAAAAGCGGCTTGGGCATAATCCCCGCAGGCGCAGTCGTACAGAGCAGCGTCCCCACAGGAAATCCCAAAATCACAGAAAAAATTGTGCTGAACAGCACCATTTCCAGCGTCTGAAGCGTTGATTCAAAAAGCAAATCGAACATTTAGTTTTCCTCCACGATGATATTTTTTGAGCGCAACGCGGTGATTGCCGCCTGAATTTTCTCCTCGCTGCCGATGAAATCCACAATCATCGTGCCGATATTCTCGTTTGTCAAATGCTGCACGCCGCCCGCACGAATATTGATGTCAATGCCGAACTCGCGGATAATCTGGCTCAAAATCGGTCGCCCGATGTCGTCGTCAATAAACCGAATTGTGTATTTTCCGCCGCTCATCGACCAGCGCACAAATTTTTTGCCGCCCGCATCAGCGTCATTCGCCTGAATATGCGAAAGAAAATCCTTGGTAATCGCCGTCTTCGGCTCGGAAAACAGCTTTGAGACCGTCCCCAGCTCCGCAATTCTGCCGCTGTCGATGACCGCCACGCTGTCGCACGCATCGCGCACCACTTCCATCTGGTGCGTAATCATCACGACGGTGAGTTGCATTTTTTGCTGAATCTCGCGGATAAGCGCCAGAATCGAGCGCGTGGTCTGCGGGTCAAGCGCGCTTGTCGCCTCATCGCAAAACAGGATTTTCGGATTGGTAGACAGCGCACGGGCGATTGCAACACGCTGTTTTTGCCCGCCCGAAAGCGCAGAAATCGGCGCATTGGCGCGCTCAGAAAGCCCCACGAGCGACAACATTCGCCTCACCGTTTCGTCGATTTCACCTTTTGGCTTCCCGCAGATTTCCAGCGGATACGCAACATTTTTCGCAGCAGTTCTCGACGAAAACAGATTGAAGTTCTGAAAAATCATTCCAATCGTCCGCCTCTCTTGAATCAGTTCGTTCTTTGAAAGATTGTCCACACGGCGATTGCCATAATACACCGCCCCCGCGTCAGGAGGCTCCAGCAGGCTCATCAAGCGCACAAGGCTCGATTTTCCCGCGCCGCTTTTTCCGATAATCCCGAACACCGTATTTTCAGGGATTTCCAGCGATACACCGTCCACAGCTTTTACAGATTTATCCGCCGTTGTGTATGTTTTTTCAAGGTTTTCAAGTTTTATTTGCATACGCGTAAGTATATCAAAACGCGCCTCACTTGTCATTATCACGCCACGACGCGATAATCTTTTTTATTCAGGCGAAAAAGAGTGAAGATAAGCACAGAATGTTATAAAGACGAGATTTCACAAAGAAAACCGCCACAGAAACTTCTATGGCGGAAAGGAGTGGCGTTTTTGTTTTATTAGTCCAGTGTTGTTCTTACTACACGAAGACCCGTATCTCGGGTGCGGATTTTTTTAGAACTGTTATAGAATCGTGAAAAAATCGTACAAGAGTCAACTTCGATTTCTTTTGCTGTGCCAGTATACGCCGATGCTCCCCGAATAACTCTCGCAAGTGAAAATGAAGATACCCCTGCACCTCTTGGATTTTCTTTTGGACTCTTTTCATAATACTCGTAGTTGTATTTATCATAGCACCATTCGTGTACATTGCCCGTCAAGTCATAAATACCAAGACGATTCGGCTTTTTCGACATAACAGCTCTCGGGAAACCTGCGTTATTCGCATACCAAGCAACATCTTCCAAATTATTTGAGCCGGCATAACGCCTATCTTTGCCGTTTTTACCGCCGCGCGCTGCATATTCCCATTCAGCTTCCGTCGGCAAGCGATAGCCGTTCGCACTCCAATTGCAAGTAAGCGTTCCGTCGCTCGATTTGCTGTAGACTTTCTGCAAACCTTCAGCTTCGCTTCTGCGGTTGCAATACTCTATTGCTTCTTCCCATGTTACGCGCTCGACAGGGTGCGTTTCTTCGTCAAGCCTAGGGTCAGACGCATAGCTTGGATTTTGCCCCATAATTGCTTTCCATTCGGCTTGCGTAACTTCGTGATTGCACATATAGAATGTGTCTATGGTTACTTCGTGTTCAGGTTTTTCATTTGATTCCCCTTTGTTATTTCCCATTATAAACTTGCCGCCTTCAACTTTTACCATAACAGATTCTGCTGCAGTTTTTTTTGCGGGCGGCACACGCTCTTCGTCTTCAGGAATTGCAATCGGAGTAATTTCTTCGGTATAAAATTCGCCGTGAACATCTGCTGTTGTAATAGAAAACGGCACTCCTACTTGAATCTTCGCCGTTTCACGCCGCCAATCTTCCATTGTGATGATGTCTTTTCCATTTGCCTTAATCACAACGTGACCGGGGCGCACATTCGCAAAAAACGCAGGTTTTCCGTCATAAACATTTGTAACAATAACCCCCGTATTTCTTCCTGCAACAATGCGGTCGTCATAGTCCATATTACGAACGTTCATTCCTAACATCCATGCTTCTTTTCCATCCGCATCTGTTTTTGGTATGCGCACAAGAAAATACGCTTGATACTCATAATTGTACTCTGTCCACCCCGGATAAAAATAACTGCCGATATAATGTCCCTCATGGTAAGTACTTGATTCATTCGTTACTTCCCAAAGCGCAATTCCTGTGCGCAGTTCCCAGCTTAAAGCCGCAACATCGCCACCAAAACCGCCCATAAGCACATTCTTATTATCGCCTTCCATACTGCCGACCGTACGGTAAAAATATTGGTCTTCCACGCGGTGAACACGATAATCCAAATCTCTTCTTTCGCTAAAGATATTTTCAGAGCGAGGAACAATCAATGGTTCTTCCCAATCTGCCAAAAAACTTGATTCTGGCAATTCATCAAGAGATTCCTTTTCTACAAAACGCGAGCGAAGTTCCGCCATATCGTTAGAAAAAGTATGCATTTCTGTAGGTGCACTAGCGCAGCCAGCCATGAATACAACAGAACAAAGCAGAATCTGAAAAATTCCAAGCTTTACAAGCTTTAAAAGGACACTCTTAGGCAGACAGTCGGCAACAACAGAACTGCCAAACAAATTTGTCTTTCTCATAAAAAGACCTCCAAAAACGTCCGCTAAAACTGTCAGTTTTAAACGAAGGTTTAATAATGACACATTGATTTTTTGCAAAATCGTGTTAATATAAAGACATACACTTTGTAAAAAGTGTCAACTTTAATCGTTGGTTTAAAAGTGACACTTTTTTTGCTGTCATTCTGTCATTATCACGCACACCTTTTCTGCTCCCTCCGATAGACCATCAGCGCTTCGTGCCGCAGACCGTCAGACTATCCTCTGATGCTCCGTCAGACTATCCTCTGCTGAGCTATCAGAGTAATACTCTGACGCTCTCCCCCTGCTTCCTCTGCCTCTTGCCGCGAGGGAGCACTGACGCGCTTCGATTGCACGCACGGGGAGAATGACAAATTGTTATTGAAAAATCGTTTGACAGATTTTCATTTGTAGACTTATACTAATATCTGAAAATCTAGGACAAAATCAATTCTGTCCGATGTTTAGGAGATACTTAATGGCAAACAGAATTATGCTTAACGGCACATCGTATTTCGGCAAAGGCGCAATCGAAAACATTGCGAGTGAAGTCAAAAACCGCGGCTGCAAAAAGGTTTTGCTCGTTACCGATGAAAGTCTTATCAAGTTCAAGGTCGCGACAAAAATCACCGACTTGCTCGACAAAGCAGGCATTGCGTACGACATTTACGACAAAATCAAGCCGAATCCTACAATCGAGAACGTAACGGACGGCGTTGAGGCTTGCAAAAAGAGCGGCGCAGACATCATCGTAGCGGTCGGCGGCGGTTCTTCTATCGACACTTCAAAGGCTATCGGCATCATCATCACAAACCCAGAGTTTGCCGATGTGCGCTCTCTTGAAGGCGTTGCTCCTACCAAAAACCCGTGTTTGCCTATCATCGCGGTTTCTACCACTTCAGGCACGGCGGCAGAAGTTACTATCAACTACGTTATCACCGACGTAGAGAAAAACAGAAAGTTCGTCTGTGTTGACCCGCACGATATTCCTGTGGTGGCAATCGTTGACCCTGATATGGTTTCTTCAATGCCGCCAAAGCTCGCCGCTTCTACTGGTATGGACGCGCTTGTCCACGCAATCGAAGGCTACATCACCAAAGGCGCGTGGGAAATGACGGATATGATGCACCTCAAGGCTATCGAAATCATCAGCCACTGGCTGCCGTCTTCGGTTGAGGGAAATCCTGTGGCGCGCGAAAAGATGGCTCTCGGTCAGTACATCGCAGGTATGGGCTTTTCTAACGTGGGCTTGGGCATTGTTCACTCAATGGCACACCCTCTTTCTGCCCTCTACGACATTCCGCACGGTGCGGCTTGCGCTATGCTTCTTTGTCCTGTTCTCCGCTACAATGCACCAGCGGCAGGCGCACGATACCGCGAAATCGGCAAGGTGATGGACGTTCCCGGCATTAACGAGATGTCAACCGAGGGCGCAATCACGGCGACTATCGACGCAATTCAGGCGTTGGCAGACAAAGTTGGAATTCCAAGAAAGATTACCGAAGCTTCTCCAAAGGTCAAGGCTGAAGATGTGGATTTCCTTGCAGAAAGCGCAATGGCAGACGCGTGCACCCCGGGCAATCCGCGCAATCCAACAAAAGAAGACATCATCGCTATCTACAAATCCGTAATGTGAGCCACAGGCTCTTTTAAGCGGCACAGTCGCTTTTTGAAAGGATAGAGAATAAAAGACCTGTTCGAGAACGATAAACGAACAGGTCTTTTTTTTACAAGCACGCCCAAAATCATTTTAAGCGTAAAATGCGTTGGTTTCGTGAGCCGCGGAACTCAAGCATTAAGTCTTTTTGCTCTTCGATAAACGGTCCGTCCACAAGCACGTCGATATTTTTGAGCATTTCGGCGGTGTGTTCGGTGTGCTTTCTGCCGTCCGCGCCCAAAATATCGCGCTCATACACATAGCCCGTGTAGCACCAGATATTTTTTTGCGGAAACAGCTCTTTGATTCGCGTCAAAAACGGCGCAATCACGGCTTGATTTTCTTCCTCGAACGGCTCGCCGCCGAGCACCGTAAGCCCCGCAATGTACTCAGGCTTCAACGCTTCAATAATCTCGTTTTCGGTGTCGGCGGTGAAAGGCTTGCCGAACGCAAAATCCCATGTGTCTTTGTTAAAACAGCCCTTGCAATGATTGCGGCAGCCCGACACAAACAGCGACACTCTCACGCCCTCGCCGTCTGCGATGTCGGTTTTCTTTATTGCAGCATAATTCATCTTTGCTCTAACCTCCGCCGCAATCATAGCACACATTGCAGGATTTTGCTATTCGATTTTCTTAATCACACGCGCAGGAACGCCGCCGACCACCGTATTCGCCTCCACGTCTTTTGTAACAACCGCACCCGCCGCAATCACCGCGCCGTCGCCCACGGTTACCCCCGAAAGAATCGTTGCATACGCGTAATTCGCCGCTTTATTTCGTCGCGAACGTGCGGCGGAGAAGTGCAAAACAGTCATTCGCCAGCCGATAAAGAAAGTACAGTGATTTTAGAGGGTAGTTATGATTGAAACAGAAATCATTTTGTTTGAAAGCGCAGATAAATCTGTAAGTCTTTCGGTTCCGTTTGAAAATGAAACGGTTTGGTTGAATCAAAGTCAGATGATTGAATTATTTGACAGGAATCAGTCTGTAATTTCACGACATATAAAAAATGTCTTTGCAGAGGGTGAAGTTGACGAAAAAAGCAATATGCATTTTTTGCATAATGCTTTTTCTGACAAACCTGTAGCGTATTATTCTCTCGATGTCATCATCTCTGTCGGCTACCGCGTAAAGTCCAAGCGGGGCATTGAATTTCGCAAGTGGGCAAACTCCGTGCTCAAGCAGTACATTCTAAAGGGATATGCCGCAAATGACCGCCGCCTTGCAGAACTCCGCCAGACTTTGCAGATAATCCGCAGGACAGAAAATCAGCTGGATACAAATCAGATTCTCTCTGTGATTGAGCAATATACTTACGCTCTGGATTTGTTAGACGATTATGACCATCTGAGTATAAAAAAGCCGGACGGAACTTCCGCAATATATCGCCTTACTTATGAAGAAGCCAGCAAGGTTATTGATTCAATGAAGTTCGGGGACACAAGCGCACTTTTTGGCAACGAAAAAGATGATTCTTTTGAGGGCAGTATCAGCGCGATTTATCAGACTTTCGGCGGAAACGATGTCTATCCTACTGTGCAGGAAAAAGCCGCAAATCTTCTGTATTTTATCACAAAGAATCATTCCTTCAGTGACGGAAACAAAAGAATTGCCGCGGCGATGTTCCTTTATTTTCTCAACAAAAACGGCCTGCTCTTCAAGAATGGTCTCAAGCAGATTGAGGACAATACGCTTGTCGCCCTTACAATCATGATTGCAGAATCCAAGCCAGAAGAAAAAGAACTTATGGTAAACCTTGTGATGCAGTTTTTGACGAATTGAAGATATGGTTCGCCACCTGATAAAGAAAGTACGGTAAAAGTGAGGAAAGAATAATGAGCGAAAAACTGCCAGACCCGATGACAATCCACCCCATTGCGGGCTACGAAAATGAAATCTATG
>CALBGU010000119.1 GCA_937893155.1 uncultured Treponema sp.
AAATCTGCAAGCCGAATATGATGACAAACGGCCACACTGCAACAAAGAGCAACCACAGCGGATTCACGCTCCCATCCAATATCCCCATGATGACAAGAGTACCTCCGATAATCCAACAACCAAAGCAGATGAGCGATTTCCATATAGAAATGTGGAAAGCTCTTTTGAACCTCATTAGAAGTCCGCCTATAACTAAAAGTGCTAATATCCCTAAAATTGGCATTTTGCATATCTCCTTACATTCCGCGCCGACGTATTTCTCGGTCAATAGCACGTTGTTGTTTTTCCATCGTTTTTCCCATAAGTTCTGCTGTTTTGCAAAGTGCGTTTCCCGTAAAATCCGCGCCTTTTTTAAGCGCAGAACCAATGGCGGCAATTTCTTCCTTGTGGTCTTTTACCGCTTTTGAGCTTGCCTTAATTGCCTTCCCTGTAGCTTCAAATGCTTTTTTTCCCAAAGTATCCAAAAATCCCATAAATTCTTCCTAATATCTGATTTTCACCGCCATCTACTTTGCTGTGCAAGAAATGATTTTGCAGCCAGAAATGCGCTTCATTACCTGTGCCTTTGCATCTGCGCTTGAATCAGCCATGACAGTAGTAGTTGCGCTTGCGCCAGAACCGCCTTGTTTTGTCTGATACTTCACTTCATACTTTTGTTTCATTTAAAACTCCAAACAAAAAAATCTTATTATCAACATATCAAAAATCAAATCAATATGTTAGATAACATAATATATATTATTGTATATGTGTTCTTACATATTGTCAACAAAAGAATATGTAATTTTGGCTTATGCTATTGAGCATGGGATTTAAGGAAAACTTGAAATCAGAACTCGAATACAGGGGAATGCTCGTCAAGGAACTGGCAGAGGAATCAGGCATAAAAAAACAAACGCTGGATAATTATTTGAGCACTCACAATTCAATCCCGAACGCCGAAATCGCCGTAAAAATCGCACATGCACTTGGAACAAGTGTGGAGCGCCTCTTTTCCGACGGCACGGAAAGCAGCGACAGCGGCTCTTCCATGAGTGCTGACATCGCAGAACTAGTGCGCCGTTATCGCAGACTTCCAGCCGAGAAGCAGCGAGTTGTGCTTTCGCTGCTCCGCGTGATGTAAGATTTGTGAATTATAATGTAATAGAAGAAAGTAGATTTTCAGTTTCAGTTTCGTAGTTTATCGTTCGTTCTGTGATGCAAATAGAGCTTTCGGGAAACTCTTCTTGCACATTTTTCAGTATATTCTGCGCACACTTTTTGGCAAGAAGCGCCTTAGAAAGTGGTGGCATATTCGAGTCTTTTAATACAATCGCGCAAATCAAAGCTGAAAACATCGCGATTTCATTTTCATTTTTTTTGACAGACTCCGCAACGGATTTTGTGCCGCGCAAAGTGCGATAATGCATTGTTTCATTAAATTTCGTCTTAATTTCGATTAGTTCGTTTGTTTTGCTTTTGTACTTTCTCTTCTTTTTTCCCATCTTGCCTCCAAAACTTTATTTATCGCATCAAGCCATACGGATGATAATAATATTGCTTGCAGCCGCCTTCGGCAAACTGGACTTAGGCGGTTTTATTATGCTTTATCGGAAAATATCGAAGAGCGGAAGGCTTTTTTTATTGCACGAAGCTCAAAACCGTTTCGCGCAGGCTTCGATTGAAAATTTGAAGCTCAAAAACAAAAGTTTTTGCCAATCGAAAAAACTCACACCCTGCGGCAAGACGTGCGCTCGATAATCGCGGGCGAAATCGTGATGTGTCGCGGGGTGGAATCCGAGCCGTGCAGCGCGTAATTCATCAAATCGACCGCCGCAATGCCGACCGAACGGATTTTCATATCGACGCACGTTAGATTGTAGCTTTTTGCAATCATCGTGTTGTCGTGGCTCATCAGCGAAATATCTTCGCCGACCTTCAAGCCCATATCACTCATCGCGGCGATTGTGCCGAGAGCCATAATATCGTTCGCCGTAAAAATCGCCGTCGGTCGATTTCCGTCCTGCAAATACTTCAACACGGCTTGATGCGTCGTTTCAACCCCCGCTTCAAAATCCGTGTTCTCGGCTTTAATCGCGTCTTGCTTTTCTGGCGGACACCCGACTTTCTCAAGCTCCTCTTTCCAGATTTTTTCCTTTATCTTAAACGAATACCCCGTGTCGCCCGAAACATACGCAATCCGCCTGTGTCCCAGCTTTAGCAAATATGCCATTGCGTCCCTCATTCCCTTTTCCTGATTCACCGTTATAGAATTGCACTCCAAATCGACGGGGTAGGAGTGGACGATAACGAGCGGAAACTTCTGCCCGATGCGATTGTACAGGTTCGCCAACGCTTCCCCTTCGGCAAGGTCGTGCAGCACCGCGCCCGTAAATCCGCGCGACACCATATCCATAATCGAGCGATACTCCTCGTCCATATTCGTGCAGCAAATCGTGTAGCACATCACGCCGTTTTTTGAATATTGACTCGTAACCTCCTCGGCGAACTCGCTTGAATACAAATTGCTTATCGAATGAGTGAGAATAGCGATAGATTCCTTTTTTGAAGAAAGCGGCACGGCTTTTTGAATGACGTTATTCGGCTGATAATTCATCTCTTGAATGACTTGCTCGAGCTTTTTGCGGGTTTCTTCTTTTACAGACCCGTTATTCATAAAGCGCGAAACTGTTGCAATGGAAACGCCTGCTTTTGCGGCAATATCGGTAATCGTCATAGTTATATGATAATCTGAAAAAGGCATTTTGTAAATAAAAAATGTAAATTTTTGCAAAAATCTATGAAAAAATTTTTCAAAGTTTTGCAAAATTTTGAAAAAAATGTAAAAAAAATCTTTACAAGTGAAAAGAGCTGTGTTAGAATTGAAAATATGAAAAGCAATGTAGTGAAAAGAAATCTGATTTCTTTTAGTTTTGTATTGCCGTGTCTTATCGGTTTTGCGTGCTTCTACCTGCTTCCAACGGTGAGAGGATTTTGGTACAGCTTTACTGACTGGGACTTATTTTCAAAGGCAAAGTTTGTCGGACTGAAAAATTATGTAAAACTTTTTCAGGATAAAGACTTCTGGATTGCAATGAAAATAACGGTGGAGTATGTTCTTTTGAATATTCCTTTGCAAACCGTTCTTGCAATGATTATTGCACTCGTGATGAACAACGGACCAAAGCGAATTCGAGCGTTGCGCGGCGTGTATCTTCTGCCGTGGATTATGTCGAAT
The DNA here is from genome assembly GCA_937893155.1 of uncultured Treponema sp. Taxonomy (GTDB): domain Bacteria; phylum Spirochaetota; class Spirochaetia; order Treponematales; family Treponemataceae; genus Treponema_D. The sequence continues at coordinate 3,218 of CALBGU010000119.1, forward strand.
GTCGTTGTCGGTTTGCTGTGGTTTTGGATGCTTGACCCGCCTGTTGGTATCATCGACGCGCTGTTGGTGAAAATGGGAATGGACAAAATCAACTTTTTGACCGACACAAAAACCGCCCTGATTTCTGTTGCGCTTATCAATATTTGGCGACACATGGGCTACACTGCGCTTTTGATTTTCGCGGGCTTGCAGAGCGTGCCGAAGGAAATCGAGGAAGCGGCTGTTATCGACGGCTGTACACCGATACGAAAATTCTTTTCGGTTGTCTTGCCATACATTCGCCCCGTAATGATTTTCGTGGTGGTAACGACGGTTATCGGCTCTTTCCAAGTCTACGACACAATCGCGGTTACAACGAAGGGCGGTCCTGTTACTGCAACGTATGCGATTTACCTGTTTATCTACAAAAACGGATTTGAAGCGTATAAGATGGGGTATTCTTCAGCGGCGGCTATGGTGTTGTTTGTGATTCTCGCGCTGGTGAGCAAATTGCAGATGAAGCTGATGAGAGCTGATGAATCTGATAACTAATTGTGGAGAAATCGGAGAAAATAGAATGTCTAAAAAGCGAAGAACAACTGTGGGCGTTTTAGGCTCAACTATCGTGAAGCTAACCGTAGTGATTTTGCTGGTGGTAACGCTCTTCCCGTTCTTTTGGGTGGTGCGCACATCGCTCACGCCGAATAAATTGGTGTTTACGGAAGCGACGCGAATGATTCCGAGTCAGCTGACGATGAAGAACTATGCGCGCGTTTTGGGCTTGGTGAGTGCAGAAGAATCAATCGCCTTAGGCGGCACGGGGCAGAGCGTAAACTTCCTTATCAATTTGCGAAACACGCTTATCATCGCGACGATAACGACGATATGTCAGGTGCTGTTCAGTGCGATGGCGGGCTATGGATTTTCGCGCCTTACGTTCCCCGGACGCGATAAGGTGTTTATGCTGATTTTGTCGGCGATGATGGTGCCTGGCGTGGTGATGATGATTCCGAACTTTGTCTTTGTGAGGCAACTCGGATTGCTGAACACATATGCTGGCGTGGTGCTGCCTGCGGTGTTTATGACGCCGTACAGCGTGTTCTTTATGCGCCAATTCTTTATGGGCATTAACAAAGAAATCGAAGAGGCGGCGTATTTGGACGGTGCGGGGCAGTATATGACGTTCTTTATGATTATTATGCCGCTTATGCAGACCGCGCTCGCCACGCTTTCGGTTACAGTTTTTATCAATACGTGGAACGATTATATGTGGCCTTTAATCGTGGGCAAAAAGGAAAGCCTCCGCACGCTCACGGTTGCGCTCGGCGTGTTCCGCTCTCAAACGCCGCAGGGACAGCCAGACTGGAGCGGCTTGATGGCAGGAACAACATTGGCTATCGCGCCTGCTTTGGCGATTTATAGCGTTATGGGCAAAAAGATTGTCAATTCTATCGGCTTTAGCGGTTTCCGTTGATAAGGATATAGCAAGGGGATTAATCCCCTTGTCAAAACTATAAGAATACAAACACAACATATAGAAGGAGTTGTTTTTATGAAGAGATTTGGAAAGATTGCAGGTGTTGCATTGGCTTCACTTTTGGCATTGGCTTTGACAAGTTGCGGCGGAAAGAAATCAGCTTCGAGCGGCGGTTCTTCGAGCGGAAAACAGGTTACAATCCGCTATCAGCTTTGGGATTCGGCTCAGCTTCCTGCCTATCAGGCGGCGGCAAAGGTCTTTATGGAAAAGAACCCGAATATCAAGGTTGAAATCGCGCAGCTCGGTTGGGACGATTATTGGACAGGATTGCAGACAGAAATGGTCGGCGGCACGGCGGGCGATGTGTTTACTGACCACCTTGCAAAATACATCGACTTCGCGTCAAAGAATCAGCTTGTTGACCTCACGCCGTACATCGAGCGCGATAAGGTTGATATGTCAATCTATATGAACGACCTCGAAAAGCTCTGGCAGACAAAGGACGGCAAGACGTACGGACTTCCGAAAGACTGGGATACGATTTGCGTTATCTATAACAAGAACATCACCGACAGCGCGGGCGTTTCTGCCGATGAGCTTAACTCGATGACGTGGAACGCAGAGGACGGCGGCTCGTTTGAAACGATGATTAAACGCCTCTCTTACGACGAGAACGGCAACAACGGACTTTCTCCCGCGTTCGACAAAAAGCACGTTGCGCAGTACGGCTTGGTATTGGCTCGAAGCGACGACCGCGGACAAGCGCAGTATTCGCCGCTCGCATATTCAACGGGCTGGACATATACCGATGGCTTGTATGACAGCAATTATCACTACGACGACCCGCGCTTTATCAGCACGATTGAATGGATGAAAAAGATGCAGGACGAAGGCTTCCTCGCGCCGTATACCGAAATCGCGAACGGCTCTGCAACGGTCTTTAACGCAGGTCGCGCGGCTCTCGTGTTCGACGGTTCATGGATGATTGGCACATACAAGGCAATCGAGGGCTTTGATGTGGGATTTGCGCTTTTGCCAGAGGGTAAAGAGGGCAGAAGAAGTATGATTAACGGCTTGGGCGATTCTATTTGGACAGGCTCAAAGCACAAAGAAGAGGCGTGGCAGTGGGTCAAGTTCCTTGCAAGCCGCGAATCTCAGGAGATTATCGGCAGCTTCGGCGTGGTCTTCCCTGCAATTCAGTCGGGCGTAGACAAGGCTCTTGAAACATACAAGAGCAAGGGTTGGGACGTTAGCGCATTCACGACAGAGGCAACAACGCCGAATTGCACGTTCCTCTATCCGATTCTCGACAACAGCGTGGAAATCGGTCAGATTATGACACGCACATTCGACCAGATTTTCTTGGGCGAGCTTGATGCAAAAACTGCACTCACAGAATCAAACAAGAACATAAAGGCGTTGTTCAATAAGTAACCTCACCCCCCTTTATCCCCTCTCTCCTGCTAGGAGAGGGGGAGAGGAGAGGTTATAACGGAGAAAAAAATGGCTATAACATTTGATGACGAGAAGAAAATCTTTTTGTTGCATACGCCTCATTCGACGTATGTCATTCGCATTTTTGAAGGCAGAGTGCTTCACGGCGGCTGGGTGAAGCGGATTAAAAACTATTCTGGTGCGTGTGCAATGCCGCTGATAGATAGAGCATTTGCGGCTGTTCCTGAAGATTTGCATGGCAAGTGCGATTTTTCACCCGACACGGTGCAGTGGGAATATCCTGTCGCATTGCGCGGCGACACGAGAAGCCCTGCGATTGAGGTTATCGGCAACGGCGGCACGGTGGAATGCGAGCTTTTGTATGAGGCGCACCGCATTTACAAGGGAAAGAAGGCTCTTGTGGGACTTCCTGCCACATACACGAATACAGACGACGAAGCCGACACGCTCGAAATTGATTTGTACGACCCGAATAGCGCGCTCAAGGTAACGCTGTTCTATACCGTGTGGAACACGCTCGACGTGATTTGCCGCCACAGCGTTTTGAAGAACAGTGCAAAAGACGTGCTCGATGTGCGTTCTGCGATGAGTGCAAGCGTCGATTTTCCGCACGCGCGCTTTTCGATGCTGCAGCTCTCTGGCGCACACGCTCGCGAACGCCACGTTATTATGCGCGAACTCGTCCCGGGAATGCAGAAAGTGGAAAGCCGCCGCACCGCTTCAAGCCACCAGCAAAATCCGTTCATCGCACTCGTTGAACAGGGCGCGACAGAAACTCACGGCGATGTTTTCGGCTTTAACCTTGTGTATTCAGGCAATTTCACGGCGCAAACCGAGGTTGACCAATACGGCGTTTCCCGCGTGCAGCTCGGTATCAATCCGTTTAATTTCTCGTGGAAACTCGCGGAGGGCGAAAGTTTTACCACGCCAGAAACCGTTATGGTGTATTCGCAAAACGGCTTAGGCGAAATGAGCCGCATCTATCACGATTTGTATCGCTCAAATCTCTGCCGCGGAGAATGGCGGGACAAGGTTCGCCCGATTGTCATCAACAACTGGGAAGCGACGTATTTCAATTTCAATTCCGAAAAGCTCTTTGCGCTTGCAGACACTGCGGCGGCGGAGGGAATCGAATTGTTCGTGCTTGACGACGGCTGGTTTGGCAAGCGAAATAACGACTGGACATCGTTGGGCGATTGGGACGTATTTACCGAAAAGCTCCCGAACGGCTTGAGCGAGATTAGCGAGGGCATTCACGCGCGGGGAATGTTGTTCGGCTTGTGGTTTGAGCCAGAGATGATTTCGCCCGACAGCAATTTGTACCGCGCACACCCCGATTGGTGCTTGCATTGCACAGAGCGCAGCCGCACACTCGGTCGCCATCAGCTTGTGCTTGATATGAGCCGCAAAGATGTGGTTGATTACCTGTTTGAAAAGCTCTCGGCGGTGTTGTCTTCGTGCAAAATCGACTATGTGAAATGGGATTTCAACCGCAGTCCGAGCGATGTGGGCTCTGCGCTCTTGCCTGCCGAAAAACAGCAGGAAGTCTCTCACCGCTTCTATCTGGGGTTGTACGATTTGCTTGAGAGGTTGAACAAAAAGTTTCCGCATATTCTCTTTGAGTCTTGCTCGGGCGGCGGCGGTCGCTTTGACCCTGCGATGCTCTACTATATGCCGCAGACGTGGACGAGCGACAACACCGACGGACTTTCGCGCCTCGCGATTCAAGAAGGCACGTCGATTGCGTATCCTGCCTCTGCGATGAGCTGCCACGTTTCCGCTGTGCCGAATCATCAAGTCGGTCGCGTAACGAGTTTGAGCCTTCGCGGACACGTTGCAATGGCTGGCACGTTCGGCTATGAGCTGGATTTGAATAAGCTGTCTGACCTTGAGAAAGCCGAGATTAAAGAACAGGTCGCGTGGTACAAAGACATTCGCCACACGGCAGAGTTCGGTGATTTGTATCGTTTGCGCTCTCCGCGTTCTTGCACAGCGTTCAGCGAAAGTCCGCTTTTTGCGTGGGAAAGCGTGGAAAAGGACAAGAGCAAGGCGGTTGTTACGGCGGTGTGGTCGTTCTCCGAAGCGAACGAGAGCTATGATATTTTGAAGCTCGAAGGTCTTGACGAAACGGCGAACTACAAAATCAAGAGTCTTGCAGGATTGTCGATAAAAATGTTGGTGCGGCAGTTCTTCCCGTCCGCGCCAGACAGCGAGTTCTGTGTTGTTGCAGATGACACCGTGATTTCGGGCGAAGAGCTGATGAATATCGGCTTGTGCATTATCAACCGCACGAACTACGGCGGCAGTCTGCATTTCAAACTCGAACGAGTATAAATCTTTTTCCCTCTATTCTCCTTCTCGGGCGCACCGTGTTCGAAATGCGGTGCGCTTTTTTGTGCCCTGCGGAAAAACTGGGCTATTTAGTGCGGGCAGAAACGCTGTCGTTCGCGCGGTCAATCAATTTGCCGATGTCGGCGGCAAACGCGGCATATTTCTCTGGCTTAATCGCCGCGCACCCGCTCAAATACGGCACGAGCTTGGAATTAAACACGTCGAGCAGCTGCTTTTTCACCTTGTAAGACGAATCATTTTTCTCGTTGCTCGCCTTGATACTTGTTTTTCCTGCCTCCAAAAGCTCTTGCTCCGCCTCACGAAGAGCCTTGATAACGTCTGAAACCCCGTCCAAAAGCGCAATATCCGCCTTGAGCGTGTCTGCGTCAAGCACATTCAACAAACCGCGAATCGAAGCCGACTCCATCGCATACGACTCCGTAACGATTTTCAAACCGTATGGCGCAAGAGCAGCAAGGATTTTATGCGCCGCCGCCTTCTTTTCATTCGGCATCGCCGCGTATCCCTGCAAAATCGCGTAAAGATTCCGAATCGCCTCATCGCGCGCCTCGTCCGCCTTCTCCAAACTCAGCGACACCTTGACCGACGCAAATGTTTTTTCGAGTTTTTTGTCCAGCGTGTCAATCTCGCCGAACACCGAGCTGAACATCTCATCTTTTGCAAACGCCGTTGCGTCGTGAAACGTGCTCAACGCCAGTCCAGAAAGCGTCAGCATCTCTTTTACCGTAATATTTGCTGTTACTTTGTGCATTGGAAAACCTCCAAAATAGACCTGTTCTGATGATTGACAATGGGCTTAAGCCCATTGCTATCATTTTTTTCTGAACAGTTTTAATGTTTTTTACACCCACACTAAATAGTGCGAGCATATTTTTTCATTTTTTTGACCTCACAATATTTCTTGCGGGCTTGTCTTTTTATTTTTTCTTGCTCACAATATTTCTTGCGAGTTCGACTTTTTGCTTTTTCTTACTCACAATATTTCTTGCGAGTTCGACTTTTTGCTTTTTCTTGCTCACAATATTTCTTGCGGGTTCGACTTTTTGCTTTTTCTTGCTCATCATATTTCTTGCGAAGTTTTACGCCGGCAAATCGCTGATAAGCACGATATTCGCTTCATTGACCTGCGAAAGCTGGCGGTCATTCGTCAAAAATGCGCTGCATTCATTTACAATGCTGGCAGCAAGTTGCAATGCGTCGGCGAGCTTTATCCCGCGGTATTTCGCGCGGATTTCAGCAGAACGGCGGGCAACTACTTCGTTGATATACAACCGCTGAAATTCAAACTCGCGAATAAAATCTGCATAATTTATGATTTTATCGAATTGATTTTCTGAAAGCGGTTTTACCATATATTCTGCGTCGGTTATCGTCGATGTGTAAAATTCCGCGCCACTCGCTTTGAATTGCAAAATTGCTTTTTTGAGTGGCGTGAAAAATGGTTCTGTTTCATTAAGAAAATAAATGACCGCGTTTGTGTCAAGAAAAATGCGCTTAGCCAATTACTCTGTCCTCTCTCAAACTGCGCTGATATTCCACGGGGTCTACGTTTGACCAAAAACCTTTTGCAGAGCCTGCGTATTTTTCTACGAGTTTTGCCCAGTCTTTTTCTTCTTTGGGCTTCGGTTTGTCTGCGTCTTTTATCGCGTCGGCGAGGGTGTGCATAAGCTCGGCTTTGTCGTTGAGCGAGAGCGATTGGATTGCTTTTTTCATATCTTCAAGCGGAATGTAGACCATTTTTGTCCTCCGATAACGCAATTATAGCACAAAAGGGCGGAAAGCTCTATAGATTTTGCTGATTTTGCTATTCGAGTTCCGCCATAATCTCATTCAGACATTCGCAAAAACGCTCGGTTATTGCTTTTTTTAATTGTGCGTGTATGGAATCTTTGAGCGATACCGAGGAGGACACGGGCAAAAATAAATGATACACGTCTGTTTTCAGCGCATTTGAAATCTGCAAAAGCGTGTTTTCGCTCGGCCATGCGTGGCACGTTTCTATGCTTTTTATCATTCCTTCCGAAAGCGAAGAAAGTTCTGCGAGTTCAAATTGAGTTAATTTTTTTTCTTTTCGCAAACGTTTTATGTTCTCGGCAAGTCGCGATTGAATTTCATTTCCTTGCATAAATGAATTATTGAGAATTTTTTATTTTGTTTACATACAACAATCTTTTACGTTATCTAAAAAGTAAACGATTGATAGACTTTTAAGAATCATTTTGATATACTTTTCTACTGTTCGACTATTATTAATATACTTTTTTTCTTTCAGAGGGAAAAAATGATTTTTTCTACGTTCGAGTTTATTTTTTTGTTTTTGCCGATTGTGTGGCTTT
>CALBGU010000120.1 GCA_937893155.1 uncultured Treponema sp.
CAGTATTATTTGCTCATGATAATGACGTAAGTGATTTATTTGTTGGAAAGAGAATCACTAGAAAAGACGTTTTCTATCAAGAGGGGACAAAAGGAAATGTTACTGGAAATCATTGTCATATAGAATGCGGTAGAGGAAAATTTAGTGGAACAGGTTGGCATAAGAATAATGCAGGGTTTTGGAGTATTAATAATAATAAAAAGCCAGAAGAGTGCTTTTGGATTGACGATAGTATTGTAGTATTAAATCAATATCAATATAACTTTAAAAAAATATCCACAGATACAGTGGAAAAAAAGGAAAAAGAAAAGATTTCGACAGAAATTGTTGAAAAAAAGGAAATTAAAGTAAAAAAAGAATTTATCGCTCCTAAAACGGATTTGTATGGAGTATATTTAAAAGAAAAACAAAAAATTACTATTGAAGATTTAACCCAATAGTAATTCTAAAATCATCATAATGGAAAAACCTAACATATTAAATAAGGCCATAAGACCTTTTTTTTGATTAGTTTGACTTTCTGGAATTAATTCTAAGATAATAACAAAAATCATTGCACCAGCAGTAAAAGATAAAATAAAAGGTAATAATATTTGAATTTTAAGAACTAAAAGAGCTCCAATAACTGCAAAAATAGGTTCAACAATTGCACTTAAAGAGCCGAACAAAAAAGCTTTCCAACAAGTTATGTTTTCTCTACGCATGGGTAAACTAATGGCACTTCCTTCTGGAAAGTTTTGAATGGCAATTCCTAAAGTTAAAGCTAGTACCGAGACAAAACTGGTGGAATTTCCTCCGTAAGAGGCAACACCAAATGCAACTCCTAATACCAATCCTTCAGGAATATTGTGTAGAGTAATAGAAATAAAAAGCATTACACAACGACGAAAACTAATCTTTTTATTGGTGCAGGAAAACAAAAGTTTGGGTCGGCTCTCTCCGTCGTAGTTTTTATCGAACGAATGATACACAAATCCATCTTTTATCCACATATAATGACTGTATCCGTGATTTATTTCTTTCGGCAGCCGAATAATCCGCACGTTCTTCGGGTCTTTGATTTTCGCTTTCAATGCTTCAAATAAACAATTGCTGTACATCGTTCGTATCTCCTATCAAGTAATAATATAGGTTATTCAGATTGTAAAGTTTCTAAAAAAGCAAAACTATCTTTTTCCGCTCCCCAACGTTTTTTTAGATACGAAATCTTTTCTGCAAAATTATATTTGCAACCAAAAATTTCTTTCAGTTCTTCATCGTGATTTTCAAGTCCGAGAATTCCATTTGCAACCATATAAGCCCATTCTTGATTTTCAAAATCGCCATTTTTATCAGGCAACATTTTTTCTCTGTCATAAACAATCGGCTCTGCAGCATTTCTGAACACATTTATTATTTCTTTCCAATGTCTATAATAAGGTTTCCCGATTTTATCTTTGAAAATCCAAACTGCTTGTATGCAGTTTTTTCTATTGAACAATGATTCGCACATTTTCAAATTACATTGCTCGGTTGAGATAAGTTCAAAGGCTGATTTTGCAGATATTTCTTTTTCATCATCAAAAATACCGCCGCAAGTTATATCTTCCGTTTTTGGTTCAATCCAAATTCTTTTATCATTATCTTCTTTGAAAGAAAATGTCAAAATCTTATCTAAGTCTTCAAAAAACTTCTCGCCACCTGTTTTTTCTTCTGTTGAAAGTTTGTCAAAAAAGATTTCGTCAAATTGGTCAAAATACTTCTCTTCCATTTTTGTACCTCCAATCTAATTATAATATAGGTCGTTCAGGGCGTCAATTTTCCAAAAAAACTCCTTAGCAGATTGAGGAGCATTTGATGAAGCAGAAAATTTGACTGGCAACGGTCAGAGTGTCTTTGCAAATAAGTACGTCATGGGATAATTCCGAATTGTATTTAACAATGGGCAAAAAGCCCATTGTTTCAGAAAATTACAGAGTGCCGAGAACTGTCTGCTCGATTTTGCGCATTTGACTTCGGTACAAACCTGCGATGTTTGAGCCGTAATCCGCGATGAGCTGAATGATGTTGCGTGGCTGTTCGTGCGTGTCTGCGCCATTGAGTCTGTCGCCAGCGTCGCCCAAGCCTGGCATAATGTACGCTCTTTCGTTTAACACGGGGTCAAGCCACAGCGTGTAGCATGTGCAGTTATCGAGCGCGCGGATTACGCGAAGACTGCCCTTGAGCGCGCTGATGACGTTGAAGAACTTAATGCTTTTCGGGCGAACTCCCTGCGACTGCAAGTATTTCACGACCGTAACGAGAGAACCTCCCGTCGCATTCATCGGGTCGGCGAAAATCAAATCTTTGCCGTCGAGTTCTTCGAGCTTGAAAAACGAATTGCGCAGGTTCAAAATGTATTGCATATCGTTTTCGTGGCGTGAATCGTCGCGATTGATTTTGAAGAGCGCGAACGGCGTAACGTAGCCCGTTGACGAATACTCCTCGATTTCCTTTGACATAATCATACTCGGCAACAGCGCGCCGCGAAGCATAACGCACATAACGGCGTTCTCAATTTTGTGGTCGATGTCGGGGATTTTATGCACAGCGTAATTCTGCACGGGGTCTTTCACGGGCGTTTTCACGATGATGTGGTTCTTTTTGTCGGTGTGCTGGTCGGTGTACGCCAAGCGGAAGAGCATTTCGTACGCTCTCTGGCTGTAATACAAAAATTCCTCGTGCGCCGTGTTCACGCTTCTGAGCTTTGCGATAACGCGGCTTGCCTCTGCGTGCGCGCCCTCCTCGGTGTCGAACGAATACACCTTCAAGTTCGGGTGCTTTGAGCAAATATTCTGCATTTCGTGTCCCATTTCGTCGAAATCGCGGATAATCGCGGCTTTGTCTTCGGCGGCAAAATGCGGAAGCGCAGCTTTGTACATTTCTTGCAAGCGGGATAAATCGTCCAAATCCTCTTTTGACAAATATCCGTCCAAATCTTCTGCTTTCAAAACAATCTTGTCTACGTTCATAGAAACTCCTTAAAAATCAAAAACGTTCATATGTGTAAGATGTATTCTCTCTTTATCTTCTTCAACTTCCACGCCAATATTTTCGCCCGTCACCGACAAAACGAAATGAAGTACCCTCGCCACGCCGTTCAAAGCCTGCGCTGTCGAGTCTTTTATCTCAAGATACACGTCAGAATCAAGCGAGCCGTCTTCTTTCAGGGACGAAAATCCGTACATACAGTCCAAATTCGGCAAAATCTTTTCAGCAACATCTCTATCCATAAAGTCGTAAACATTCGCCATAAGGAAAAGCAAATTTGTGCTGTCCATTTCTGCGAATTTCTCTTTTGCCTTCGCCGCGTACGCCGTCATTTGTGCGCCTGCGACATATCGGTTTAAGATTTCCTCCACGTTTCTCGACAGGCACATCATATTTTTGTCGAGAAACGCAATCTGCATACCAGAATCGCTTTCGTAAACCTTGTAATTCACGCCGTTTTCAGCCGTAAAATCGTGATTATTCCACTCAGTATACTTCGCCGCGTTTTTTACCATCGACGGAGGAAATTTTCCCTTGCAAATTGCCTCGAATCCGCCGTCGTCTGACCGCTGAACCATGTAAATCGCATCGACATACTTGTAAAGCACACCGCGAACTTTCTCTCCGTTCTCAGTAAAGCTGTCGAATATCTTGAAAAACATTTCTTTGTTTTCTTTTACAGGAATTTTCACATACAGTACGCTATCTTCGCTCAACAGCGCATACGGTTCTACGCTCATCTGCGCCACTTTCGTGCTTTGACAGCTCGCGAAACACATAACAAGCGCGCACACAACCGCAATTTTCAAAAATCCATTTGCCTTCACCATTGTTACTCCTTATTTTTCCAAAATATGCACATATTCAACACTTTATGCTCATTGCAATTCAATTCATACTCTGAAAACATTATTTCTTTATTCTCCGAATTATCTCATAGATTTCATTTGCGGACAAAATATCCAGTTCTTCCGTAATTCTTTCACAGCCATGCGAACAAAAATTATCCGAGCTGTCATACTCAATAAATAAAAAGCCATTTTGAATAAACAACTTTCGATACACCTGTTTTATAATACATTCATCGCCTGAAATCCGATAGTCCGCACTATTTTCAAGAAAAACAGTTTGATTTTTGCTTTTTGAACATAATCGAAAATTGCCACAATAAGAGAGCCTCTGAATGTTTCAAAATCTTTCAGTAATTTGTTTTGCATATTCGTCCTCAATATGTTATAAAAGCTCTTTTTATCGCTCTCTCATAGTCATTTTCAACCTGCTCATAAGTTAAAAACTGAATTCGATTGTTTATTGCAGAAAATGCAGACTTTGCCTTTTCTTTTTCAAACTTGCTTCGCCTATTTTCATCAGAAACGCAATAAAAACGAGTTTGAAAATCCTGTAGTTCCATAAATTTTATAAAAGCATCTCGAAAATCCGTTGAATGCTCTACTTCAAAAATCACTTGTGGAAAATGTCGCTCATTAAACCAAATAACATCTGCAAAAGATACGCTATCATCAATAATATGTTGAAAAGTAAACGATGGAACTTTTTGCAATGTTGCAAGACTGCCCAAAGTTTTATTCTCGAAAATCCATTTTTTATCGTTTGTATATGTATCAGAAATATCTTTTTGATGATTGCCAATTTCGAGCAACATACCTTGAATAATAGCGTGCTTTCTTTCGCTTTTCGCTTTTTCGTTTTTCGGAGTTTCTGCCTTCGGTAAGTTGTCAATATAAGCCGTCAGTGCATAAACTCCAAGCCCAATTCGTGTAAATCTCTTATCTCTTTGCACACGCTCTTGAATTGTCATATCAGGCGTTAGTCCCTTGATTTTAGTTTTATCTTTATAATTCCATATTTCGCGATAAATCAATTTCAATGGCGCAAAATAACCATTATGCAGCATAACTTGTTCTATCGCTTCTGAATATGTCAAATCTTTGTTTTCCATACACTCAATCCTTTACAAATCGCGATTTCCCTCAATATTTTTGACAATAATTCC
>CALBGU010000121.1 GCA_937893155.1 uncultured Treponema sp.
TCGTCAAAACCGCCGTCGTCTATGCGGGTGCACTCCGCTGATGTGCGCGGAACAATTTTTTTTGTTGACAAATGAAGTATTTTCGTTATATTTTGTTTGTATCAAGAAGGCGTAGGCTTTCTAAAATATTTTTGAAGAGAGGTTTTGTATGCCAAAATCGTATTCACAGGTGATTTCAGAGGGAGATGTTCTTACGGGCGCAATCAAGAATAATCTTGACAAGCTCAAGGACGTGAATTTAACGGCGGAAAAGGCGGAGGCAATGGATGCAATGCTGTCGAGCCTTCGTGCGCTGAACGTGAAGCAAGAGCAGCTCAAGTCGGATTTGAAGGCGTGTACTGCCGAGGTGAACGATAAAATCGCAGAACTTTCGGCGGCGATTGCAGACGCAAAGAAGCGCGTAAAACTCTGCGTTCCCAAAGAAGATTGGGTTGCGTACGGCATAAGCGCAAAAAAATAAACGGCAGGACGAACGCCGTTTATAAAGGGAGGGGGAGCAAAATTCCCCGTTTTTTATGCCGTTTCACAGCCCAAACAATTCGCTGTGAGTGCCTGTGTCTACGAGTTCCAGAATCAGCACATCGTTATAAATGCGGTAGACTAACAGCAAATCTGGTAGCACATGGCACTCTCGCTCGCCCTTTCTGTCGCCCTTTAGTTCGTGGTCGCGATAGCGTTCTTCAAGCGTTTTTCCTTTCGCCAGTAATTCAACAACATCTAACACTTTCTGCGAATCGCCTTTTCGACGCTTCTCGACTTTCTTCAAATGCTTTTTGAACGTAGCGGTAGAACGGGTTTTGTATTTGTATGTTTCCGTTTTCTCGTCGCTCATATCAGCCCCAGTTCTGCCCACAATTCGCGCGGTGAATCATACGTTTTCGCGTTCGGGTCTGCCATCAATGCGTCGGCTTCTTTTCGCGCTCTCTCCAAGCTGCCCCGCTTCTTGTTCTGCCCTCTCGGCGCGGCGTTCTTCCGCATAAGCACAAAGCGCACGCCGTCATTCTCGATTTCCACAGGCGCAGTCTGCTCCCTCGACATATATTTTTCTGCATTGCTCACAAAATCATTCAATGTCAACACCAACATACTATCCTCCGCCTCTTGCAAGATACTTGTAATGATACCGCCTGCGCGCATTGCCGTCAACTGCGCAGACTCGTTTTGCACGGGATTGACCGCGGGGCGAAAAAAAAATAAGATTGAGGTCTATGGCATTGGCAATTTTTGCGGGCTCTTTTGACCCGCCGACGTATGGGCATTTGAATATTATTGAACGCGCCCGAAAAATGTTTGATGAAATCGATGTGGTAATCGCTGTGAATCAGCAGAAAAAATACTTGTTTTCCGATTCTGAGCGTTTGCAGTCGCTTACGGCTCTTGTTGCGCAGTGGAGCAATGTTTCGGTGCATTTGTGGGACGGTCTGATTGTGGATTACGCCTCTTCGCGCGGCGCAAAAGTGATGCTTCGCGGCATTCGCAACGTTACGGATTTCAGCTACGAGTTTGATTTGTCGCTGATGAACAAAACGCTGGACAGCAAAATTGAAACGCTTTTTATCCCCACCGAGCAAAAATATGTTCTATTAAAATCGAGCTCAATCAAGGAACTCGCGTCGTTTGGCGCCGACGTTTCGGGAATGGTTCCGCCGATGATTGCAAAAATGCTTTCGGACAAATTCGGCAAAAAACGCAGCTAAATCACGCCCTCGCTCCGCAAATGCTCATCGAATGCAGAAGCGACCGAAAAGAGCCAGTGGAGCGTATCATTAAAATTTTCTGCGCTCAAACCGCCCTCAAAAGACACAAAATACTCAAGACGAAAACGCTCCTTCCACAAAAAAGCGGTTGCAAAAACCGTGTCGGAATTCCAGTCGTTGACGATTTTGTACGCTTGGGCTTCAGAAATGCCGTCCTGCGCCCTCCATTGCGACGAAAATTTTATGAACGCGCGCTCGTTGTCAACTTGGATAAGAAAAAAAATCCCGCCTGATTCGATAATCAAATCGCCGTCGTCATCAAAAAACGCACTTTTCCCCAGTTCTTCGTCCATCACCATAAGCAGCATATTGGGGGTCATATCTTTTTTTGCAATGCTGTAAGAAAATGCTGGCAAAACCGCCGCAATCCCAAGCAAAAAAGACAGTACAGCGATTTTTATTTTTTGTAGTTCCATACTATAATTCCTAAAACCAAAAAACGTGTTCTGCACATAATTTTTTCAGAATTGTTTTATTCACCATTCTTGTGCTGAATTTGTGTTGATTTTTTGTTTGATTTATTTTAAATAGTATCCGATTGACAGTCAAGAAACAAGAAAAATCTTATTTATGACAAAAAATCAATATTTGTCATTCTTTTTTATTTGACAAACACGATAAAAATGCTATAATTATTGACACGCAATAGGATTCTGTTGTATTATGAACAACGTTATATCGGTAATATTTTTATAGCGAGGTTTATAAATGGCAGTACCTAGAGCGAAAACATCAAAGGCTCGCACACGCAGACGTCGTGGCGTAAATATGCACCTCGAGGCACCACAGCTTGTTGAATGCAGCAACTGCGGCAACTTGACAATGCAGCATCGTGTTTGTCCAAAGTGCGGATATTACGGCGGACGCCAAGTAATTATTCCACAGGCATAATTCTGCGTGCAAGCGAAAACACAGGAGTATTGATATGGACGCAACGTTCGAGAAAATTCAGAAGCTTATCGCTGATAAACTTGAGATTGACCCTTCAAAAGTAACTTTGGAAGCGTCTTTCCGCGGCGACCTCGGAGCTGACAGCTTGGATACATACGAGCTTGTGTATGCTATCGAAGAAGAAATGGGTGTTAGCATTCCTGATGAGAAAGCTAATGAATTCGAAACCGTTAAGGACGCTTACGATTTCATTGTTTCCCAGAAAAAATAAAATTTTGTACAATGCTTTTTAATTGCATTTTATGAAATGATTTTTTGCAAAGACACAGGTTCTTTTGAATCTGTGTCTTTTTAATTGATGAGGCACTATTTTGGCAAAATCGGATACGTTTTTTTCAGCGAACAAAATGTTCTCTATTTCTGACGAGAGAAAAAAGAAATTGCTCAGTTTTTGTGAAAATCTTGGAATAAAATTTCACGATATTACGCTTTTGGATTTGGCTTTGCACCATCGTTCTTTTTCTAACGAAAGCGAAGAATTCCGCCATTACAATAACGAACGGCTGGAGTTTTTGGGCGATTCTGTTTTGGGAATGTCTACCGCGGCGTTTTTATACGAAGATATGATGAAAAATCCCGAAGGAGATTTGGCAAAGATAAAATCTGCGGTTGTGTCAGAAAAAGCGCTTGCGCCGATTGCGAAAACGATGAAAATTGATACTTTCTTGGTGCTTGGCAAAGGCGAAGAAAAAACGGGCGGGCGTGAAAAAAGCGCGATTTTGGCAGATGCATTTGAGGCTGTTGTTGGTGCGTTTTATCTTGATTCGGGATTTGAGGCTGCTGAACAGCTTGTGTTGCGTTACATCATTCCTGAAATCCGAAATATGCAGCAAAATCGAGGTCGCAAGGATTATAAAACGCTTTTGCAGGAATTGTATCAGAAAATCTGCAAAGAATGTCCGATTTACGAACTTACGAAAACTGACGGTCCTGACCATGATAGAACGTTTTGGGTTTCTGTAAAATTGGGAGAGAAAATTTTTGGTCCGTGCGCGGGTAAAAATAAGAAAGAAGCGGAGCAAAATGCTGCCCGACAAGCATACGCAATGCTTGCCGAGCAAAAGTGATTATCTGCGTCTGTTTCCAAAAAGGCGCAACAGATACAAGAAAATGTTGATAAAATCAAGATACAGATTAAGAGCGGCAATGATTGCAACATTTTTGTATGCGTTTCTGCCGTCTGCGTATTCTGCGGTGCGGATTACACGCTGTGTATCGTATGCGGTCAAACCGGTAAAAAGCGCAACGCCTGCAATTGAAATAATCCAATCGAGCATTGATGACTTAAAGAGAAAATTTACCACAGATGCGATTATCAATCCGATTAACGCCATGGTGATGTAGCGCGAAAATGCCATCAAATCTGCTTTTGTGAAAATGCCGTACAGTGTCATTGCGCCGAACATCAATGCCGTAATGAAAAATACATTGACAATATTTCCGATTTGATACGCGAAAAAGATAGAAGACAGTGTCATTCCGTTAATGACAGAATAGACAATAAAGGAAATTGCTGCGGTGGTAGGCGATAGGTTTCGAATATTTGCTGACAAAAACCAAACCAAAACCAATTCTGCGATGATAAGCGCGAAAAAGCCGAGCATTCTTCCGCCAAAGACAAAATGAAGCAATGTAGGGCTCATTGCCGTAATGAGCGCAGTTGCGCCGCTTACGAATAATGCCGCAAACATCCAACCGTAAACCCGTGCAATAAATTTTCGAGATGCAGAAATTTGTGTCTGCTGTATAAAAATGTTTTCCATATCTAAAATATACTCATAAAAAGGTGTTTTGCATAGGATTATTTTTTGAAATTTGCTTTTTTATAAAAATTTACGAAAAAAGTGCATTAAGGTATTTACAAAAAATATCATTTTATGCTATAGTAACTCTCATAGACGGGACAGTAGCTCAGTTGGTTAGAGCACCGCTCTGATAAGGCGGGGGTCAAAAGTTCAACTCTTTTCTGTCCCACCAACGGGGAATTAGCTCAGTTGGCTAGAGCATCGGCTTTGCAAGCCGAGGGTCAGGGGTTCAAGTCCCCTATTCTCCACATTTTTAGCGGAAAGATATTTTCTTTCCGCTTTTTTTATGCAATGTGATTTTTTAGTTTTTAAGGAGGTTTTATGAAAAAACTGTGTTGTTTATGTTCGCTTTTTGTTTTTTTGAGTGTTCCTTTTTTCGCACAAGAAGAAGCACTTGCGTCTGAAGCTGAAATCGATGAATCTGCAACAGAAATTTCTGTAGAAAATGAAATCGATGATGAAAATGCGGAAAAATCCGTGGACGTTGCTGATTCCGATACGGAAAATGACACGCCTGCAACTGTTGAAAATGACGGAAAAAAGCATTATTTGGCGGCTTTGGGAACGGTTATTGTGCCGAGCATTTTTATTGGCAGCTACAATCGTTTTGTGAGTCGTGCGTCTTGGGCAAATGTAACGTGGGACGACGCTTCTCATTTTTATGAACACGAATGGAAATGGGACAAAGATTGGTATTGGACAAATTTTGTTTTGCACCCTTATCAAGGCAGTCTGACGTATATGGGCGCGCGGGCGCTGAATCTGAATGTGCTTGAAGCGGGGGCATTGACGTTCGGCAGTTCGATGATTTGGGAATATTTTTTTGAAACAAATGCTCCGAGCAAAAATGATTTAACATACACATCAATCGGCGGTGTGGTGGTGGGCGAAATGTTCTATCGGCTTTCGGTGGAAGCGGCGGATTGGAACGAATTGATTTCGATTGCGCTGAATCCGACGCGGCTTTATAGCGACCGGTTTGTAAAAAAGCCTGCTGGGACAACGGGAAATATTCAGGAGCTTTCGCTTCGGCTGTCGATGGGGGCGGCTCATTCATATACCCGGTATACTGAAATTGACGGCGAGCGCACAGGCTCTCACGAAACATTCCCGATTTACCTTGGTCCAGAGCTTTCGGTTGTGTATGCAGACCCGTACGGACACGATACGAATGCCCCGTATAGCCAGTTTGAGCTGGATTTTGGCGCGGAAATCGGTAAAGGCTCGGGAAAAGGTGCGGATAAGGGCGAAAAACTGCTGATGTATCGAGTGCAAATCAAAAGCAATGGCGTGCTTTGGTCTCGTGCGCCAGAATTTGCGCATCGTGATACAACCATCGGTTTGGTGCTGGATTATGATTTTCTTTGGCATTCGTTTGCAGAAGTTTCCGCTCTTTCGCCAGCATTCGCAATCAAACAGCGCATAAATCACCGCGAAAGCCACGTTGATTGGCAGGTTCATTTGGGGTGGAATGTTCTTGGTACCTCAGACAATTATTATTATCGCCGTGCGATTGTAGATGCTGAAGAATACCGCGACTACAGCTACAATATGGGACCAGAAGTTGTGGCAAAATGGCGCTGGGCGAGCGATGCGGGGCACGTTTTTGATTTCGATGTTCACGCGTATGGCTTCTATGATTTTTACGACCAGCTGCAAGACATCGACAGCGCGGGCTATGAAGCGGCGGAATTTGTAACAATCCGATATGAGCACCCCGTATCTCCTACTGTTCGGCTTGGTCTTGATAATGAATTTTATTTTAAGCAATCATTTTACAATAAATACTATGACGACGTATTTTCTCTGATGTATTCTGGGAAAATCTACACTCGCATTATGCTTATTCAGTAGTTTTATTCGGAAAAATGGGATTTTTAGAGATTTTTGCTGTCAATTTTTACAAAACGAATGAGTTTTTAAACGAATTTGAGTAATTTCATTGACAGTAAAAATAGATTTTCATAATATTTGAACTATGAATATCAAATTTTTTTCTGCACATATATTTTTTATTGCCGCGTCGTTTGTGTTTTTTTCGTGCGCGACGACTTCGGCGAATTTTTACGACGGGGAAATTGCTTCGTATAGAACGCTGGATTGTCCGCTTGAAAATACGGAGTCGGTTACGAATATCAACGGTGAATTTCCCGATGAAATCTCGATAAAAACGAGGACGCAGACGTTTGCAAAGGGATTTTCGTTTACGCTTCACGAGGGGAAAATCTATGTGAAAGCCGAAAAAGACCGCGACTGGCATTTATTTTTGGAAACAGGGCTTCCGCATCCTAAAATGCAGTTGGGCGGTTTTGAGGTTCCTGAGAAAATTGCTGAAATTAGTGCAGATGGTGATGTTTTTGTTGCTTTTGATGAAAATGGTGTAATGTACGAATGTTATTTGCAACGAAATCCCTTTGAAAAGCCGTTTCAGTGGAAAACCGTTTTTGGATTTCCAAAAAACAGCCCGTTGGTGCAAAATGTGCAGACGGCGGGAAAGCGCGGCTGGGCGATTGCGGCGCGCCGAAAAGATGTGCTATGGTACACGGATATTTTTGGCAATGACCACCATTACGGCACGATGGGGCTAGAGAGCGTGTATGTGCTTGCGGAAAACGGGCAGGAAATTCTTTTTACGGATTCTGGATTGCCGACGGATTGGAGCAAAAGCCTTTTGGGACCAGAACGCGGTAGTTTTATTTCGGAAAATATCAGCGCTTCTGGCTCAACGATTTTTCTGATAAATAAGGCTGGTGAAATGTATACCCGTCTTATTGATTTTGACACAATGGGCAGTGACCCAATGTGGTTTAAGTATACCTATAAACCGTATAAACAGAAATATTCAGGAAAAAATTATCTTTCAAATTATACTCCGTGGGGGCTTCCGAATGAAGCGTGGAAAAAACAGCCGCCGATTGTGCTTGAAGATGGTGCGCGGATTTCGCGGTATGTAACGATTTTTCAGACAGGGCACGGCAATGATGCGCGAACGCTCCGAGTGGCAGGGACTGATAAAGACGGAAATACAGGATATTACGAAAAGACATTGACGGCGGAAAAATGGGAATTTGTACCAAAAATATTGATTATTCCTGAAAATGATTTTTTTGAGCCAGTGTCGGACGAAAACGCAGAAGGGGTGCGCGGTGAAAAATTGGAGCATCAGTATTCGGGCTTTCTTGCCAAAAACGGTATTCGTCAAGATGGTATTTCTATATCTATAAATGATTTACCGCTTACGAGCGAGGGCGATTGCAAACTTATCATTTCTGACGGGGAAAATTCTGCGCAAATCCTTTTGTATCTTGTGGAAATGTGGACGTACACGGCTCGATTTTCGCCCGGCAAAGATGGCACGCCGCGCTATTATTTTGCCACTCCGTGTTTTGCGGAAAATGAGATAAAGCGCGAGGGGCGGTTTGGCGAGATTTTAGCAGATTTATTTGAAAGCAAAAATCTTTCTATTTTTTCGTTCATTGCGGAAGCGACCGACATTTATTTTGAAATGGGAATTGAAAATAAAAAATCGGGCAATTCGTACAAGGTGTTTTTAACGAAAGATGGAAAGACAGAAATGCACCCAACTCTTTTTAAGATTTCGCAATTCTATACCCAAAGTATGATAAAAAATTATGATGACGCGCAATTAAAACTTGATTTCAACAAAGTGTACACAAACGAGGATTTTGAGTCGGTGCAAAGAGTTATTGAGAATAATAAATATTTCCGCGATATTTTGCAGGGCGAAATGGATTCGTATAACAAGCTGCGAAAAAATACGACCAGAACGCGCTGGGGGTATAAGCTCGCTGACCTTGTTACGTCAATAACGCTGCTTGACCAAATCAATTTTCCGAAAATCAAAAATCTTACGTCGTATGGCGATACGATTTTGGGGAAACAGGCTGAAAAATACAAGGCGCAAACGGAATACAGAATGCAGGTATTTCCTCCTGTGCTCGCTCTGACGCAGGCAAGAATCAATGAGTATACGGGTGTATTGGAAAAAATAAGCAAGACTGACGGTTCTGCGGTGGTTTCAGGTAGTCTCAAGGATTCGTATTGCGAATATTTTGAGAGCATTGGGCTTCCTAAAAAATTTGAGGGCACCTTGCTTTATGATGAAACTGCCGTTGATGCAACTGTGCAGGTGAATGAGGCTGCGCCGTTGTTTCCGGGATTTTTTTGCCGCTCTCTGACGGGTGAAATCAGCGAACTTTTTGAGATTTTTGTTTCTGATTCTCCCGAAAAAATTGCGTCAAATCAAAAAAACAATGTCAAACTGAAAGTGCAATATATCATTATTGACGAAAATGATTTGAGCAAAAAAATTCGCGGAATGGAGCGATTTTCCAAAAAACGCGGTTTGCTCGAATGGAACGGCGAAGTCTTAAAATTGTTTATTACGGAACTTCGCGAAGATGGAAAAACTTCGGTTACAAGGCTGCTTTTTGAGGGAAAAGCGGGGATTGACGACTTAACGGATAATGAGTAAAGTTATACTATGTTTGATATAAAAGAAACTGATTTATTTGAGTTGGAAGACGAAGATTTCGACACCATAATGGAAAGTGATATTGTTTTTTCTGGCTCAATTCGTTTTGCAAAGCCGTTTATGATTCGCGGAAAAGTCAGCGGCTCGATTACTGCAACAAGCGACCTCGTGGTTGATACCAATGCAGCGGTGCAGGCTGATATTTCTGCCGACCGAATTTTGATAAAAGGTGCGGTGAAGGGAAACATTTCAGGAAAAAAAATGGTCTATATTACTGCATCTGGTTCGGTGGAGGGAGATATTACCGCGGAGCAGATTGTGCTTGAGCCGGGGTCGGTGTTTTCTGGAAAATGTACGACAGTGCGCTGATTTTTAGAATGTGTGAATTGAAAAATATATGAAATCAAAAAATAGAACGCCGAAAATAAAAAAAACGGAGTATATATGAGAAATCTTTTGCAAAAAATTGTGGTGATTGCCATTTTTTTGAATGTTGTTTTGCCGTTGTGTTCGCAGACAAAAGTTGACGCGCTAAAGTTATATCGTGAAAAGAAATATCCTGAAGCAATCGCGGCGTGTGAAGCAGAATTGGCGATAAATCCGAATAATATGGATTCGTATGCAGTGCTTTGCTGGAGTCTGGTGAAAAATAAGCAATATGCTGAAGCCGAACAGCGTGCGATTGAGGCAAACAAAAAAAGCCCGTATGATGTCAGAATTATGGAAATTTTGGGCGAAGCAAAATTTTATCAGGGAAAAAATACGGGTGCAATGCAGTATTTTCAGGAATATGTTTCTAATGCTTCAAAAGGTGGCGATTTAGGAACAGCATACTATTTTATGGGTGAAATTTATATTAAACAAAAGAAATATCAACACGCTGATATTTCGCTTTCGATGGCAGTTCGCTCAGAGCCGTTGCTGGATTATTGGTGGATGCGCTTGGGGTATGCGCGCGAGAACACAGGCAATTACGAGAGTGCGTTGACTGCGTATAATAAGGCATTGGATTTGAATCCGTCTCAGGCGGACGCAACTCGCGGAAAAGCTCGGTGCACGGCGGCTCTACGCTGATGGGTGATGTTTTTGCGGGTGGAAAAATCCATTTTGAAACGCTGGGGTGTAAATTAAATCAAATTGAAAGCGAAGCTCTTGCTCGGGCGTTTTCTGATAGTGGATTTTCGGTTGACTTGGAAAGTGTAACGGCATCAGTTGCTGAAAATTTTGAAACAATTCTTTGTATTATAAATACTTGTACGGTTACGTCAAAAGCAGAGCAAAAAGCAAGGCGCTTGATTCGGTTATTGCTCGAAAAATTTCCGCAGGCGGCGATTGTTGTGACGGGGTGTTATGCGGAGCTTGAGTATGCAGCCATTGAAGCAATCGATTCGAGACTGGCTGTCATTCGCGGGAGCCGAAAAGATATTCTTGCAAAATTGCCCGCACTTTTTTTGGATTTTTTGCGCAAAGAATCAAGAAATCCGCAAGATATTGCCCGTTTTGTACGGGCTTTGTCTGCTACCAAAAACGAAAATCAAAGTAAAATCGCACCGCAATTTTTGCTTTATACCGATACGTTTCAGACTCATTCTCGTGCGTCAATCAAGATTCAGGACGGCTGCAATAATGCGTGCGCGTATTGCCGAATCCATCTTGCGCGCGGAAAATCGGTGTCGCTTGATGTGAAGAGTGTGCTGGAGCGTGTTCAGCAGCTAGAAAAAGCGGGGCAGCACGAAGTTGTTTTTACCGGCGTAAATTTGAGTCAATATCGCGGCGAATTGGACGGCAGAAAAGCCGATTTTGCGGAACTTTTTGAAATATTGCTTAAAAATACATCTCATATCGCTTTTAGAATTTCGAGCTTTTATCCAGAGCATATTACGGAACGGCTTTGTGAGATTTTAAAAAATCCGCGCGTTCGCCCTTCTTTTCATTTGTCGATTCAAAGCGGCAGTGATAAAATTCTTCGCTCAATGCGCCGTGCTTACGTTGCTGACGATGTTTACCGCGCGGTGCGGCTGTTGCGGCAAGCAAAGGAAAATCCGTTTATCGCGTGCGATATTATTGCGGGATTTCCCGATGAGAGTGAGGAAGATTTTGCGGCAACGAAAAAAATGTGCGAAGATTTGCGCTTTGCGTGGATTCACGCATTTCCGTTCAGCCCGCGTCCGGGAACGCCCGCATTTTCGATGACACCGAAAATCCCTGAACGTATCAAAGGCGAACGGGTTGCGTGGCTTATGGATTGTGCAAAACGCGGAAAAATTGCTTATATTGAAGAAATGATAGGCAAAGAAGTTGATGCCATTGTGGAAAACAGCCGCAGTGACAGATTGCTCCTCAAAAATGCAACGCGGATTCACGCGGTTACCGAAAATTTTTTGCACGCGGAAATTCCCGTGTCTGTGAGCGACCGCGTAAAGCCGGGCGATTTGATTCGCATAAAAATGGGGAAACCGCTCGCCGAGCAGATTTTTGCGGGCGGCGAGCAGGAACTTTCTGCTGAATTGATTTCAGTTTTGGGCTAAAACAGAATAAACCAAAGTCTTTCGTTGCTTTGCCAAAAAAATTTTATCGATGTTATCGCTTCAAGATTTCCGTCTTGGTACAGTGCAACGGGAACTTTGGCAATATCCGCATCTCTTTCTATAGATTCAAAGAAAATATGGATTTCCAAGTTTGCAAAATTGCCCACAGAGCGCGCAAGCGAAAACGCATTTTCAATGACTTTGATTTGTTCATCAAAAAGGGGACCGTTCAAAACGATTTCATTTTCGCTTTCGATAGCAATACATTTTTTCCAATCGTCTGAAATTCCGCCTAAAAGCGAGGTCCAAAATGTAGTTGCACATTCTGTTGGCGTGGAATGTTTGCCCATTTGGAATTGCGCGTGATTTTTAAACGAAATGACCGTTGGTTCTCCCAAAAGCAAGAGATTGTTTTCATTAAAAGTGTTCGATTCTGGAGTTTCCAGATATTTTTTTTCGCTGTAGTCGTAATCGTTGTCCAAGCCTTCTGTATCGAAATCTTCCAATTCCGGATTTTCGTCAGCAACCAGACTTCCGTAGCCGAATCGTTGCAACTTTAAGATTGCAGAATGATTTCCACCACGTGCTGCTTGCGACAGCCATCGAATTGCTTTATCAAAATCGTAATCGGTGCCAAATCCCTGAAAATAACATTCTGCGAGGTCGCTCTGTGCCAAAACATTGCCTTGCTCTGCCGAAAGTTGCAAATAGGTAAATGCAGTTTTGGGGTCAGACGCGCACGATTTTCCGTCCTGATAATAATGCGCCAGCTCGTACTGCGCGTCAGCGTTATTTTTTTGGGCGGCGAGTTGCAACAGCTCAAAACAGCGTGAATCCGTGTCGAGCGTGTTGTAAACACCATCGTAAAAATCAAAAAGCGCATAGAGTGATTCGCCCGTTTGCTCCGATTCTGCCGCTTCCAACAGCCGATGTTCTTCTTCGCGCCGATTTTTCAGATATTCATCGCGGTTTTTCAAAAAATCTTCTTCGCTTTCAACCTCATCGGGAATCGGCGAGTAGCCCAGTTCGAGCGCTTTTTTTTCGTCCGCCTCGCAGCCGATTCCGAATTGCAGACAGACCGCCGCCGCATTTTTGCAATCTTCGTCATCGTTTGCGTGCGAAACAAAATACGAAACGGCATATTCGGGCGAAATTCCATCGTAAGATGCCGTGTATGAGCGATTATAGCTCCAGTCTCCGCGCTGTTTTGCATAAAAATTAACGTAAGCTCTTGCGGGTGTGGGCAATGATTCAATAAAAATGGAACGCAGATACTGCGCAGAAATCGTGTCGTCATAGCGCATTGCGGAAAGAAAAAGTTCCGCGGCTTTTTGCTTGTTTTGCGCCACGCCGTTCCCGTTGTTATAATATTCCGCCATCGCAATCATCGCCCGCCGATTGCCGCCCTCGGCTGCTTTTCGCATATAAAAAATGTGCAGCGCTCGGTAGGCGGGATTTTCGGCAAAAAAATAATTTGAGCCGTACAGCAATGCCAAATCGTACATTGAATGTACATCGCCCACATCAGCGCGTTTTTTTAAGTACGGCAACAGTTCTCTGTTTTTTGCGCGCGCCGCTTTGATTGCCTCAAAATTCGCGTCGGAATAGCGTTTTGCCCACAATCGCGCTTTGTTTTCGTCGTAAAATCCGTTTTCTTTGCTCGAAAAAATTTCCATCAGCGAATACATTGCATAGCGCGCAAAATCAGGCGAACATTCGTCTGCGGCTTTTTCAAAAATCTGAATTGCGTTTTCGTAATCAGACGGATTTTTTTCTAGAATTTTGGACGCATAAAACACATACGCATCAGAAAACCCCGCCGCTACTGCTTCATCGTATCGCTCAAGATTTGCAAATGCTTTGCTGTAGCCCGCTGCCGCCGCTTTTTCAAAATAATCGTGCGCTTTGTTTTCGTCTGCAATCACGTTTGCGATTTGAAACGAAGTCGGCGAATAAAACGTTCCGAGTGCGTTCAATGCGGGTGCATAGCCTGTTTCGGCGGCTTTGCTCCACCACGAAAATGCTTCGATAAAATCCGCGTTGTCCAAAACCCCATAATCGTAACATTCCGCCACGGCGCACATCGCCTGCACATCGCCTGCTTGTGCGAGCGATTTATATGCGGCAAACGCCTCTTTTTTGCCGATGAGCGCGTATTCTTTTACGGGGATTTTTTCGGGATATTCAGCGCCGTCATAAAGCCTAAGCCACTTCATATAATTTTCGATACCAAGAACTGCGTCGTAAATACGGCAATCTTGCAAAACATCGCAGAACGCATTTTTTGCAAAAAACGCAAGCACACACAACGCGACACCAATTTTTCGCATATTTTCCTCCAAACTGCATTATAAAAAATTATTCTGAAAAAAATGAAAACGACGCACCGCCATTTTTTTTGCATTTGTACAATTCCGTGTCAGCGCGACGGTACAATTCATCAAAATCGCACGGATTTTTGCTGTCCACAAAAAAAGATGCTCCCAAACTGACCGAAATGTTCCGCTCGCCGAGCGCGGGAATCTTGATATGCTTAATGCACGAAAAAAGGCGCTCGATTACGATTTTTGCATCTTTTTCGTTTTGAATGCCGACAGCAAAAAAAGCGAATTCATCGCCGCCGAGCCGCATCAAAATATCTTGTTCGCGCAGTGCATTCTGCATACAAACGGCGAGCGCTTTTATCACTTGGTCGCCGGTTTCGTGCCCAAAAGTGTCGTTAATTGATTTGAATTTATCCGCGTCAAAAAGGCAAAACATACCGTATTTTTTCAACTGCAAAAGCCGTTTTGTTTCTGCCTCGCCGGAACCGCGATTTCGGATACCCGTCAGCGCGTCTGTTTCCGAAAGCAGCCTGAATCTGCCTGCCGCAATCGTTGCGTATTCGGCTTTGAATTTGAGACGCAAAAGCAAAAAAACACCGATTGCAATCCAAAAAATCACGCCGGTAAAAAGGAAAAATTCCTTGTTTTTCGCCAAAATATCCAACAGCGAACTCTCTTTGATGCTGTATTCCAGCCATTTTTTTTCAAACGCCGAAAGCGTGCCGTCGTTTTTCATCGCGCTGATAGCCGTGTTTATTTCATCGCGCAGTTCAATTTTTTTCACATTCACGCCGAATCCAAGATGGCTTTCAATTATATCGTAGACCTTGTAAAGCCCGCTGATATTTTCGTTTGAAATCACCATTTTTGCCACCGCATCGCGCAAAATCGCATAATCGTTTTCGCCGTTTTCTACGCTTTTGAGCTGATTTATGGGATTGTTGTAAATTACCGCAGTTTTATTCAGATTATATAAATCATAATTGTTGCTTTCGGTACTTGCGGCAATTTTTTTATCCCGCAACTCCAAAATGCTTGAAATCTGATTTTTCCCCACGATGATGAACGAATCTTCCGCGGCGGCAATCGTGGGCAAAATATTGTTGTAGTACGCATTTTCGGAAAGCACCTCGAACGCCATAAAAACGTCGTTGTAGCCGAAAACGGTATCCGAAAGCGCGTTAAATTTGGGCTTAAAATCGAATTCCACATTGTAGCCCAGCCGATTTGCGATTTCGGACATCAAATCCACAAAAAATCCCGAATACGTGTCGCCGTTCAAAAAGCAATACGGCGCAAAATCGGGGATTCCAGCCACGCGAATCGTGCGCTCAAATGTGTTTTTGGGCGCAATGGATTGTAAGTGCTTTTTTTGGGGCTTGTAAAACGAAAAGCAAACAAACCCGATTTGCGCAAAAAGCATCAAAAACGCCACAATGACCGCCGCCGAAAGCTCTGCTCTGACCACGGTTGTAAGCGGACTTTCCCATTTTTCGCTGTCGGATTTTTTTTCGTGAACGGCATAACTCTGGATTTTCAAAATGCCAAAAAAGAGCGCAAAAAGCGTGTAAAAAAGATATAAAAACAGCATCGCAAAATGAAAATGCCCGTATTTTGCAGGATTTGCCTTTTCTTTGGGCACACAAATGACGAGCGACATTTCATTTTTGAGCTTGATGGTTTGAGTGATATATTTTTTGTTGAGTTTTCTTGATTGCAAAAAAGGTTCCCCGTTTTTTGCTTCCAGATACGCAAATCCGCTTTCCAGAATCCTCATTTCATCGACTTTTTTTGCAATGAGGGAAATATTGATGTCGAACCCCAACACGCCCACCACATTTTTGCCTTTCACAATCGGTACAACATACGAAATCATCGTGCGCGAAATATTTTGGTTAAAATACGGCTCGAGCCACTGCGCTTTTTTTGAATTTGCGGGAATAAAATACCAGCCGACGTGCTCTAAATCATCAAAATCGTATTTTGATATATCGGTCAGCGGCAGTTTTTTAATTTCGCCGTCCTGCACGCCCAAAAAAATCCCCGCCGCACTCGTTCCGTATCGCGGGTCAAAACGCAGATACGCGGTCATCACCGAGCCGTCAATCGAAGTTGCGCCTTTGTTTATCGAATGTAACAGATATTCGCTCAAAATGTGGCGGGTGTGCTTTACCAGCTCGGTTCTCGTTTCGGTTTTGTACAAATCGATTTCTTTTTCGATGCGAAATTGGACTGCCGCAGAAATCGTATTCGCGGTGGTAACGCATTGCTCAAAAAACGAATCAATGTGCTGCGCGTATTTTTCGCACACAAGATTAAAATGTTCCTCGGATTGCTTTTTAAAATGGTTTTCGGTAAAAAAAATCCCAATTCCGCCCAGAAAAAGCGCAATGACAAGAAGCCCTAAAAATATTTTTATATCGGTCATTTTTCGGCGCACGGTTATGCTGTCCATTTTTAAATTATGGAACAAAAACCGTTAAAAATCAATCATATTTTTTTGTAGTAAAAAAATACATTCTATGCAATAATTGATTCAAGAGGAATTATATGAAGAAAGTTGTTTTTTTGGTGTGTGTGATTGCGGCTGTTCTGTTTCCGATTTTGATGAGTGCGCAAAACGAAACAGTGGCGCAAAATGCTCCGATTACGGCGTCCAGAATGAATTTCATCAATTTTGCGAATACGATGCTTGGGGTGGAATTTCGATTGGGCGGCGAAAAGCCAGAGCAGGGCTTTGATTCGTTTGGGCTGGTAAAATATGCGGCAAAAAAAAGCCTTGGCAAGAAATTGCCGAGAGATGGCGAAAAACTGTACGCGAGTATGGACAAAACATTCAAAAAATCTGAGGGCACCAAAAATCTGATTCCGGGCGACCTTGTGTTTTTTAAGTCGAATCCGAACGGAAAAATTACCGACGTGGGCATTTATCTGGGCATTTATCAAGTCGAGGGCAAATTTTTGGGCAAAGAGGTCTTTTTGTATGCGTCGGCGCGTCCTGTGAAAATCGGAAAGCGAAAGAGAACTCGTCCGTGTGTCGCGATTGGCGATATGGCTGATTATGTGTGGAAAAATCAATATGCGGGCGCGGGGCGCTTTTTGCCGGAAATCGACGCGACCATTCAAGAGATGACTGCCGTGGAAACGTCGGACTTTTTGAAAGATGAAAATGTGGGCGCGGGAGATTTGGAAAACATTGCAAAAGACGTGGACAACACGCAACTTGAAGCGGGGATTGGCGCGCAATTTGAGGAAGCAGAGCAAAAATCAGCGGAAATTTTTGCGGATTTGGAGAGAGAGGCGATAAAGCAGGCGGGCGGCGAAAACAAATTTAAATCGGCGACGCAAGAACAGAAATCCGTTTGGATTGAAAAAGCGAAATCGGTGATACAATCAATGGATAAATATGCGAATTCATTTTTTTCTGAATCGCACCATACGGAAAACGTCGCAGCAAGCTCAACCAAAATCACGGAAACTTCGGTTGGAACGATTTCTTCTATCGATGCTTCGGACGCGCGCCGTGAGTTTATCGAGTACAGTATGCGCCTTCGCGGAATCCCGTATGTGTGGGGCGGCACGACACCCAAGGGCTTTGATTGCTCTGGCTTTGTGCAATATTCTGCGCTTCACGGCGTGAATCTGACCTTGCCGCGCACTGCTGCCGCAATGAGCAGCTATGCCTCGTCGGTGTCGAGAGCGAACATTGAGCCGGGCGATTTGGTGTTTTTCAAGAGCCGCGGAAAAGTCAGCCACGTCGGGATTTATCTGGGGCGATACCGCGGGAGCGGCAGACTTGCGGGGCGCGAGGTGTTCATCAATGCGGCAAGCGCGGGACCGAGCACGGGCGTAACGCTTTCGGCGCTGGACGAACCGACGTGGAAGCGCACATTCTGCGGGGCGGGGCGAATCTTGCCGTCTGCCATCGATTCTTCTTCGCAGTTGGATTATGCCGTTGCGAGTTTGCTCAAATAAACGCATTTTCTGCAATGCCCACCTATTATTTAATAGGAGCAAGAAACCTCGCGGAAACAACGACCTATTATTTAATAGGAGCAAGAAACCGCGCGGAAACAACGACCTATTATTTAATAGGAGCAAGAAACTGCGCGGAAACAACGACCTATTAAATGATAAGAACACAAAACTGTGTGGAAACAACCACCTATTAAATGATAGGCACAAAAAAAGGAGGATTATTCCTCCTTTTTCGTTTTGCTAAAAATCGTTTTTGGACGTGTTTCAAAAAGTATGCTGATAGTCTGTCATTCCGAACAAGTTTTCAGAATCTCATTTTGTAAGTATTATGAAAGAGATACTGAATCAAGTTCAGTATGACAAGTATTTTTTACAACCATACCTTTCGTATCACCACTTTTTTTATTCAGATATTTCTGAAAGCCGTTCGAGTGCGCTTTGGGCATCTGCGTAGCCAAGTTCGGCGGCGTTTTCGTACCATTCGCGCGCAGTGTTGGTGTCTTGCTCCACGCCGTAGCCGTTTTCGTACATAATCGCAAGATTATTCATCGCCATCGCGTAGCCTGCCGAAGCCGCATACTCAAAAAGCTCCACCGCTTTTGCAAAATCTTGTGTAACGCCCCAGCCATTCACATAGCACGCACCCAAATTATTGTGAGCGATAATGTCGCCTTGATTGACCGCCTTCAGATAGTACATCACCGCTTTTTCAAAATCCTGCGCACCACCTTCGCCGTTTTGGCTCATCACGCCCAGATAATTAAGCGCCGCACCAAAATCCTGCGCCGCCGCTTTTTCAAACCATTTTTTCGCCGCCGCCACATCTTGCTTCACGCCGATTGCCTGATAATAAATCACGCCCAAATTGTATTGCGCTTCGGCACAGTTATTTTTTGCCGATTTTTCCAGCAATGTTTTTGCCTTTGCAAAATCCTGTTCCACGCCGTAGCCGTTCAAATACAAGAAGCCCAGATTTGACATCGCCAATGCGTGATTTTGCGCCGCGGCTTTTTCAAAAAACGTGCGGGCTTTATCAAAATCTGGTTCGCCAAAATAGCCGTGCTGATACAGCGAACCCAAATCGTTGAGCGCAGCAGGGTAGGAGAGTTCTGCGGATTGCTCAAGATATTCTATTGCTTTTGAAATATCAACTTCCACGCCGTTGCCGTTCGCATATATCGCGCTCAATTCATACAGGGCTTCTGCTGAACCGAACGCGGCGGCGTTTTCGTAATGCAAAATGGCTTCGCTGTATTCCTGTCGATTAAATGATTGTTCGGCTTTCACCAATTCATCGTTTGCCCCAGAATTGCCTTTTGGCGCACTTGCACAACTGGCAAAAAACACCGCGAATGCAAAAAGAAACACACATCTTTTCATAAGAATTCTCCCAAAAAAGTAATTGCGTCATAATAGCAAAACGCATTGTGATTAGTCAATGCGAATAATGCGGCTGTTCGTGAGCACCTCGTTTCCGTCCGCCGTAATCAAAACATCGTTTTCCAAACGACAGCCCCCGATGTGCGCGTCATATAATCCCGGCTCAAGCGTTACGATATTGCCCGCTTGGAATATCACATCATCGTCAGCTCTCATACTCACGCTCGGCGCTTCGTGAATCTCCAAGCCCGTGCCGTGTCCAAGCCCGTGCGGCATAGTGCGGCTTGCGCTCGCAAAAATCTCATCTGCTTTCTTCGCCGCGTCTTTCGTTTTGTTGCCTGCTTTATAGAGCTTTAAGCATTCGTCGAACGCCTGTTTTGTCAAAGTGAGCTGTTTTTCTTGCTCATTGGTCAGCTTGCCCTTTGCAATCGTGATTGTCGCGTCTGAAGCGTAGCCCTCATAGCAAACGCCGTAATCAAGAATCGAAAGCCCCTGTGCAGGCCACGCGCCGTTTGTGTATGGAGGAAATGCGTGAATCGCAAAGCTCCGCGCAGGACCTGCCGCCAATGTGTCGAAACTCGTTCGCTCACAACCCGCCTCGCGCAATTTTCGCTCGATGAGCAACGCCACATCGGTTTCTGTTTTGATTTCGCCGTTTCGCGCCATCGTTTCGATGAGGTCGGTAATGCCGTTCGTAATGCGACACGCCTCGCGAGTGCACTCAATTTCGTACTCGTCTTTCACCGCGCGCATCTTCACCACCGCGTCGTGCGCACCTTTTTCGCGGCATTCAATGCACCAGCCCTCAAGTTCCTTTTCGTATTTCTTGAACTGCAAATAGCTCGTTACGCTCGGCAATTCCACCACCGCATTTTTCGGCGCGTACGAAAAAGACGCGAGAATCTCACGGATAGCCCGCTCTTTCTTTCTCTCAAAGGCTGTGTAAGGGATAAGACGGTCGGCTTTTGCCTTTTCCTTCATCAAGTTTTCGTCCCACGCCGTCAAAACGCTCTCGCCCTTTTCCGTGATAATCAAAATCGCGTCGCTCGGGTGTCCTGTGAGGTATCGAATCGCCACATCGCGCGCGCCCTCGGTGTCTTCAAACACGACGGCGAAGATTTTTTCTTTTCGCAAAAACTCGGCAACTCTTTCGCGGCGTGCTTTATAGATTTTGTCTAAATCAAACTCTTTCATTGATTTTCCTCCAAAAGATATTTTTCGCCCATCATTGTATTTTCATCGCTCTCTTTTATCAATATCTGTCCTCCCCGTTTCTTGATTATTTTGCGCAAAGCTCACTTTCTCAAAAATACGGTACACACTCTGATATGTTGAACGAAATGAAAAAACTATTTGTGATAGTGAGTTTTGCAGGAAACTATGTGCAAATCACCATTTTCGTCAAGGCGATAAACAAGGCGGTCTTCATCTGTGATTTCCCTGCTCCAATAGCCAGATAAGTCGTGCTTTAACGCTTCGGGTTTGCCAAGTCCCTTTTCGGCACCGTTGCGTTGTATGTCGTTTATCAGCTTGATGATTTTTAGCAGAATCTTTCGTTGGTTGTTTTCGACCAATTGCGTCAAGTCTGCCATTGCTTTGGGAGTCCAAACTATATTCATTTTGTTTCTGCCATTGCTTCCAGCTCATTCAGCGAAATGCTTTTTGTGATGCCCGCCTTGTCTTGCGCGATTGATTCACGCAAAAATTTCATATTCTCTTCTGAATAAAACGGGTTTGCGTTGATTTCAAAAGGAATTCTTTGTTCACGGACAACTTTTTTGGCGAACATATTGAACACGGAAGAAACAGAAAGTCCTATTTCGTCACAAAATTTATCGAACGCGACTTTTGTTTCATCTTCCATACGAATGCTTAAACTTGTCATATTGCTGCCTCCTAGTTTCAAAATATACTGCATTATACATGCAAAGTAAATGTTTTTTTCGTATTTTTAAATTGAATCTTTTCTCATTCAGCCGAAATATTCCTGCATCAGTGCCTTGTAGAGCATTTCCGCTTTTTCAAGCGACTTCTGCGCCTTTGCTTTTTGCACATCCACCGCACGCACAAACTCGGCGAATTTTTCCTGCATTTCTTTTTCTGAACTGAAATGGGCAGTTTTCCATAATGCTTTTTGCTTGCTTTTATCGTTTTCTTGTTTGATTACGTTGTCATAAAATTGATTTCTTTCAAAAAGACGGTTATTATAGATTCGTCGGCAACAGCCAAAGGTTTTGTTGATAAGCAACTCTTGTTGCTCGGTAGGATATATTCGTAATTTTAATGCTCTATGCTGTTTTTCAGCAGTTGATACTAATTTATTCAACATAATCAATACCTTTTCTATTGGTTGTGCTAGAGGGTAATTAGAACGCCGTCTTCAATTTCCAAAATGTCTTCCATTGTTTTTCTCCTCGTATATTGGAGGTGTTATTTTTGGTATGCTGGAAAAAGGAACTCTCTAAAATTGATATAG
>CALBGU010000122.1 GCA_937893155.1 uncultured Treponema sp.
CTGACGGGCATTGGTTTTCTGTGCACGATGACATTTTTAACGAAGCAAACTGGACTCTCGTTGAGTAAAATCAGTCATTTCTGCCGCCGTGCCATTATGCTCCCCTGATATAGTGCTATTATAATGGCACAGTATAGTGTCAGCATAATGGTGCGGTGTGGTGTCATTATAATGGTGCGATATGGTACATCTATACATGTACGGTGTGGTACCATTATAGATGTACGGTGCGGTACACGAAATGCTGACGATGACGCTTTTCTGCGGCCGCCATTGGCGCAAAATCAGCGGGTTTTGATGAACAAAAACGACCACGCGGGGAGCGTGCCGCTTTTTCTCACGCGATTGCCGTTGATAATGTCGCGCCCGCCTTTTTCCAGCGAATACGAAAAGTCTTCATTGCTGCAATTTATAATCACCGTGATTTCTTCGTTTCCCGACGTTTTTCGCGCAATAAAAGCGTTGTCGCTCTCAAAAATCGTTTCGGTTGTGCCGCAAAAAAGCGCAGGGTGCATTTTTCGTGCATTCATCAGCGCGGCAGTACAATCCGCAACATTCTGCTCGTCTTTTGAAAACCCGAACGTTTTCCCCGCCGTCCGCGACGAATTGTCGTTGTAGCACGGAAATTTCCCGATTTTATCTGGCTCCAAAAACGCGCCCCATTCATCGCCGTAATACACCGTGATTGGACCAGAAAAAGCCGCCAGAATCGCCATCGCGACCTCGTGCTTGCGATAATAGATGTTTTTGTCTGCGCCCTCGGGACTTTGCTGCGGAAATGCCTCGGAAATCGCCGTGCCCAATCGCGGCAAATCGTGGTTCGACACAAACAGATTCGGCTTAAAACCGTCGGGGTGAAAATAGCCTTTTTTGTCCGCGCTCTCAAAAACGTAATCCAAAAATCCGCCCGCGTTAATCCCGTTCTTCGTCATAATGCGAATTATATAATTTCGCGACGGAAAATCAAAACACGACTCAAGCCCGTATCCCTCCGCAGTCCCGCTGTCCACGGCTTCGCTCTGGATTTCTGCCGCCGTATTTCGCCAGCACTCGCCCACCATATAGCCGAGCGTGCCCCACTCAGAGCCTTCCGCGCGGTTTTGCGCCGCCGCTTCTTCCACCGCGAGCCTGATGTCGTACCAAAAATTGTGCGAATCCGCCACGCCTTCGCCCTTTTTCCCGAGTTGATAGCATTGGTCGAGTCGCCAGCCATCGATTTTGTACTCGCGAATCCAAAAAGACGCAACTTCCTTAAAAAAATCAAGGCTTTCGGGAAATGCCGCGCCGTTAAACTTGCCGAATTTCCGTTCGGGCACTTTTCCTGATGGGGAAGGCGCAACAGAATCGCCCCAATGCCCGAAAACGCCGTCCAAAATCACAAAAATCCCGCGCTCGTGGCAGGCGTTCACCAATTCACGAAACGTGCTTTCACTGCCGAAATGCGGGTCAATGCTAAAAAAATCCCGCGCGTAATAGCCCGTGGAATCAAGCCGCTCTTCAAAGCCTGCATTTTCGTCGGCGTTCGCTCCGCTCGAATCGAAAATGGGCGTGAGCCACACTGCATTAAAGCCCATATTCGCAATGTAGTCCAAAGAATCGATAACGCCCTGCAAGTCGCCGCCCGTTTCTTCCTCGGGACCCCACGCCGTGCGGTATCCGATGCTGGGGTCGCCGTCGCGGAACGTGGAAACCATAATCTGATAGATTCTGAGGTCTTTTGCCTCTGTTTTCGGCTCGGATTTTCCTAATAATTTGCACGAAAAAAAGGGAAAAGAAAAAAGAAACGACATACAAAAAAGTGAAAAAGATGTGGATTTCATTGTTGTAGAATAAAGCGAAATTGCA
This sequence comes from uncultured Treponema sp., assembly GCA_937893155.1. Classification (GTDB taxonomy): domain Bacteria; phylum Spirochaetota; class Spirochaetia; order Treponematales; family Treponemataceae; genus Treponema_D. Next base: position 1,846 of record CALBGU010000122.1, read on the forward strand.
GTTTTGGTCAATTTGTGTGAGAAAAAAAACACAAAAAACTTGACATCATCTTTTTGTTCTATTACACTCTTGTATAAAGTTACTATAAAAAGATACAAAAGGAGATTTTTATGAAGAGATTTTCCAAAAAAATGGTTGCGATTGCGGCGTTTTCTGTTTTTGCTGCTCAGTTTTTGTTTTCTGAGGATATAAAAATCGGAATTGCCAAAATTGTGCAGCACGTTGCGCTTGATAGCGTGGAACAGGGCGTGATTGACGTGGTTGACGAATACGCCAAAAGCGCAGGGCTGACCGTGAGCTATGACAAGCAAAACGCAAACGGTGATGTGAATGCGGCAAATCAAATCGCCGCAAATTTCAAGGGCGAAAAAGTTGATGTCGCGGTCGGCATTGCCACGCCGATTGCGATTGCGCTGGCAAATTCGCTCAAAGACACGCCTGTTGTGTTCGGCACGGTTACCGACCCCGTGGGTGCGCGCCTTGTGGACGACGTTCGGCACGGCAAAGGCAATGTGACGGGAATGAGCGATGAAATCCCGACGGTGCAGCATATTGCGCTGTTCAAAGAAATTGCGGGCATCAAAAAACTGGGCTACATCTACACGAGCAGCGAGGCGAATTCGCAAAGTTCGCTCAAATTGGTGCAGGAAGGCTGCAAAAAGGCGGGCATTAAGCTGGTGGTGCAGTCGATTTCAAATTCAAGCGAAGTAAAACAAGCCGCAGAAGCGATTGTGCGCCGTGTGGACGGACTGTATCTTTCTACCGACAACACGGTTTTTAGCGCATTGCCTGCGATTAAAAAGGTGTTTAACAAAGCAAAAAAGCCGATTTTCTCGGGCGATGTAACAGGCGCAATGAGCGGCGGCATTTTTATGGCGAGCGGCTTTAATTACTACAAGGCGGGGCGTGCAACGGGCGAAATCGTTGTGCAGATTTTGAAGGGTGAAAAGCCTGAGAACATTCCGGTGCGTTTTATGACAAATGCTTCTGACAGCGACCTTTTGTTTGATTTGGACGTGGCAAAAAACTGCAAAATCACGATTCCTGCATCATATTTGAATCAGGCAAATATGATTTTTGAAAACGGCAGTCTGACCAAAAAATAAATCGATTCTGTTACAGAACATAAAAACGGCAGGGATTTTGTATGATTGAAGGAATGCTCGCGGAAGGGCTGATTTTTGGAATAATGGTGTTGGGCGTGTTTACCACATACCGAGTGCTCAATTTTTGCGATATGACCGTGGACGGCAGCTTCCCTATGGGCGGCGCGGTTATGGCGGTGCTGTTGCTCAAGGGCGTGAATCCCGTGCTTGCGCTGGCGGTTGCGGCGGCGGCGGGGATTCTTGCGGGGCTGGTGACCACGTTTATCTGCACCAAATTCCACATTCCAGACCTTTTGGCAGGCATTTTGATGATGACAATGCTCTATTCCGTGAATCTGCGCATTATGGGCTGTGCCAATATTTCGCTGTACGGTATGAACACGGTGTTTTCGAGCGGAATTGCCGCGTCTTTGGCGGACAAAATCGGGGAAGAATGGTGCATTGTGGTTGTGATGGTGCTGTTTGCGCTGTTCATCAAGTGTGTGCTTGATTTATTTTTTCACACGGATATGGGCTTAACGATGGGCGCGCTCGGCTCAAACGAACAGATGGTCATTTCGCAGGGCGTGAATCCCGTGATTTTGCGCGGAATCGGCATTTGCCTCGGAAACGCATTCGCCGCGCTCTCGGGGGCATTTTACGCGATGTATCAGGGATTTGCCGATGTGGGAAGCGGCTCGGGCGTGGTCGTGTCGGGTTTGGCGTCGTTGATGCTCGGCGAATTTATCCTCAAATCCAACAAAATCGGCGTGCAAACCTTGCGCGTTTTAATCGGCTCAATCATCTACCGCGCGCTGATGTATCTTGCCCGCAATTACGGCTTTGTCATCGGAATGAGGGCGGACGACCTCAAGCTTATCTCTGGTCTTTTAATCATTTTGTGCCTCGCACTTTCGCGAACGAACCTCGGTTCACTTGCAAAATCAAAATTAAAAAGCGCAAAAGGAAGACAAAAATGATAGAACTCAAAGACATCGGCATTATTTTTAACGAGGGAACGCCAGACGAAAACCGTGCGCTCTCGAATGTGAATCTCAAAATCAACCGCGGCGATTTTATCACCGTCATCGGCTCAAACGGCGCGGGAAAATCCACGCTGTACAATATCATCGCAGGCACGCTCTCGCCATCGACCGGCTCGATTCTGCTCGATGAAGGCGACGGCACAATCCGCGACATCACGGCGGACAAAGAATACAAGCGCGCGAAATACATCGGACGCATTTTCCAGAATCCGCTGTTGGGCACGGCGGGCAAAATGACGCTTGAAGACAATATGATGATTTGCCTAAAAAAAGGATTCAAGGGGCTGAAAATCAGTCTGAATGCCGCAATGCGCGCGCACTTCAAAAGCGAAGTCGCAAAACTGGGAATGGGCTTGGAAGAGCGCTTGAGCGACAACGTGGAGCAATTTTCGGGCGGACAGCGGCAGGCGCTCACGCTGCTGATGGCGGTTTTGTCTCGCCCGTCGCTGTTGCTGCTCGACGAGCACACGGCGGCGCTTGACCCTGCGAATGCCGAGGCGGTTATGCGCCTGACGCGCCAATTTGCCCGCGATTACCATTTGACCGTGATGATGATTACGCACAATATGAATCACGCGCTCGAATACGGAAACCGCCTTTTGATGATGGACAGCGGGCGGATTTTGCTCGACATCGGTGCGGAGGAAAAATCGCTACTGACGCTTGACGATTTGGTGAAAAAATTCCGCGAAATCAAAAAACAGGATTTGTCGAGCGACAAAATGCTTTTGCAATAACTGCGCGAAACCATATTTTCTGTGAAAAAATAAACACGAGGAAACGCCGAGATATTTTTTCTCGCCGTTTCCTCAAGGAAATTGCTTCACTTTTTTTCAGGGAGGTCGTTTCCTCAAGGAAATTGCCTCACTTTTTTTCTGGGAGGTCGTTTCCTCAAGGAAATTGCTTCATTTTTTTTCTGGGAGGTTGTTTCCTCAAGGAAATTGCTTCACTTTTTTTCTGGCAAGTCGTTTCCTCAAGGAAATTGCTTCACTTTTTTTCTGGCAAGTCGTTTCCTCAACAAAATTGCTTCACTTTTTTCTGGGCAAGTCATTTTGTGAACAAAAGTGCGTTCTTTTCTTTCAAAAAGGTCTTTTTTTTAGAAAAATCGGTGTATTTTTGGATAAAAAAGGGTAAAAATGTGTTTTTTTGAGCAAAAATGATGTCGTTTTGAATGATTTTCAGCATTAAAAGGGATTTTGAAACGAGTGTGCCTGCGTTGTTTACAACGGCAAAAAAAGCCGCTATAGTATGTATATCTTTAATAAGAAAATCGGCGAAAAATGGTGGCGAAATGTTTAACAGCCTGTCTGGAATAATTACGGAAAAGGGAAATCAGCGCGTTTTTTTGGAGACGAACGGCATTGAATGGGATATTGCGGTGCCGTCCACGAGTATTGACGCTTTGGGCGCGGCGGGCGAGCAGGGGCGGCTTTTTGTGTGGCTGCAGCATACCGATTCTGCGATGAATCTGTATGGATTTTCGTCGGCAAAGGAGCGCGAGCTTTTTTTTGAGTTGCTCAAGGTGGACGGAATCGGTCCAAAAGGCGCGCTCAAGATAATGTCGAATATTACGGCGGCATCTCTTTCGGCGCTGTTGGAGAGCGGCGATGTGGCGGCGCTGTCTAAGGTGCCGGGCGTGGGCAAAAAGGCATCGAAAATGCTGTTGTCGCTCAAGGGGAAATTGCAGTTGGACGCACTTCCTGCCGCGAAATCTGCAAAATCGTCTTCGCCGTATGCCGCGGTTATTGATTCGCTTTCGGATATGGGCTACGACAAGCGCGATGCGGAGGCGGTGATTGAGCGGCTTTTGAAGGAATTGCAGGCGAGCGAGGATTTTGACAGAATGCTTCCGACGCAAAAGGAAGATTTGCTGTTTAAGCGTTCAATCGTGGAGATGGCACGATGAGCGCGCGAAAATCATTTAGGCACGACACGGAAGATGAAATGCTTGAAGCCGCACAGTTGTCGCTTCACAGCGCGGACGATACGGGGGCGGTGCGCTTAAATGTTGCGTCAAGCCGCCTTGTGCGCGCCGAAGAGCCGATGAGCGATGATGCGCAGGATTTTTCGCTCCGCCCGAAATTGCTCGATGAGTTTTTGGGGCAGGAAGAGGTGAAGAAAAATCTGGGCGTGTTTGTGCGGGCTGCCAAGGAGCGCGGCGAGAGTTTGGACCACCTTTTTTTGATTGGACCGCCCGGTTTGGGAAAAACGACGCTGGCGCAGATTACGGCAAATGAACTCGGCGTTGATTTTAAGGTGACGAGTGCTCCTGCGCTGGATAAGCCCAAGGATTTGGCGGGGATTTTGTCCACGATTACGCCGCGCACGGTGTTTTTTATTGACGAAATCCATCGTCTCAAGCCTGCGATTGAAGAAATGCTTTACATCGCAATGGAGGATTTCGAGCTTGATTGGGTTATCGGGCAAGGGGCGGCGGCGCGGACGGTGCGCATTCCGCTTCCGCGCTTTACGCTTGTGGGCGCGACGACCAAGGCGGGTATGGTTTCTAGCCCGCTCATCAGCCGTTTTGGTATTGTGCAGCGTTTCAATTATTACACCGAGGCGGAACTTGCCGCGATTATCAAGCGCAGTGCCTCTCTTTTGGGGGCGCAGGCGGACGACGACGCGGCGCTTTTGATGGCGAGTTGTGCGCGAGGAACGCCGCGAATTGCAAACCGCGTGTTGCGCCGTATGCGTGATTTTGCGGACGTGTATTCGGGGGGGAAAATCACGCGGGACATCGTGGAAACGGGCTTGAAGGCGCTCGGCATTGACGGTATCGGGCTTGAAAAATACGACCGCGAAATCCTGCTGTCGATAATCCAGAAATTCGGCGGCGGTCCGGTGGGTGCGGAAACGCTGGCGATTTCTATCGGCGAAAGCCAAGACACGCTCGAGGATTATTATGAGCCGTATTTGATTCAATGCGGGCTTTTGCAGCGCACGCCGCGCGGCAGAATCGCCACTGCAAAAGCCTACGAGCATTTAGGCATTTCCCGCACTTGAAACGGGGCAATGACATAACACAATTTCTAAGAAGGATTTTTATATGCAGACAAAAGATTTTTATTTTGAACTTCCGCAGGAGTTGATTGCGCAAAAGCCGTCGGGAAAGCGCGGAGACGACCGCTTGATGTTTTTGAATCGCGAAACGGGTGCGGTGGAACATCACGTTATGGCGGATTTGACGGATTTGGTGGACGAGGGAACGCTGATGGTGTTTAACAACAGCCGCGTTCGCCGAAGCCGCTGTTATGCAATCAAAAATTCGTCGGGGCGGGAGCAGGAGTTTTTGTTTTTGAATCCGATGAATACCGATTCAAATACGTGGAACACGATGGTGAAGGGTGCAAAAAAGGTGAAGGCGGGCGGAACGTATACGTTTGCCGATGGCTCTGTGGGCACGATTCTGGAAAATGCCGCCGACAACGGCACTGAGTTTCGCACGATTTCATTCCCGTTTCGCCTTGATGACGATTGGTTTAACCGAAACGGGCACATTCCGCTTCCGCCGTATATCCGCCGCGAAGACGACGACACCGACAGCGAGCGCTATCAGACCGTGTACGCCAAAGAAACGGGCAGTTCTGCCGCACCGACTGCGGGGCTTCATTTTACCGAAGAGTTGCTTTCGCGGCTGAAAACAAAGGGCATTGAGCTTGAGTGGGTCACGCTACACGTGGGCTTGGGCACGTTTTTGCCAGTGCGCGCCGAAAACATTGAAGACCACAAAATGCACGAGGAATGGTACACGGTGAGCGAAGAGACCGCTCGGAAAATCAATGAGGCGAAAAAGGCCGGGCGCAAGATTCTGGCGGTGGGAACGACGAGTGTGCGCACGCTCGAAAGCGCGGCAGAAGAGGACGGCACGGTGAAAAGCGGCACGCGGGGCACGAGCATTTTTATGTATCCCGGCTACCGTTTCCGCGTGGTTGACCAGATGTTCACCAATTTCCACACGCCTGAAAGCACGCTGATTATGCTTGTGAGCGCATTTGCGGGCAGAGAGCACATTTTGAGCGCGTACCAAAATGCCGTGGAAAACCGCTATCGGTTCTTTTCGTATGGCGACGCAATGCTGATAAAATAATGCTTTCGGGATTTTCCGAAACGCTGAAAATGGACACAGAAAAAAGCGGAAACCGATGTTGCGTCGATTTCCGCTTTTCTTTTGAAAATTAGCAGTAATAACTGTACTTTTTGAGCCAAGAGGCATAATCATCGTCGGTTGCGCAATCTTCGTATTCAAAAATTGCCTGCTCGATGTCTTCGGTGCCGCCTGTTTGCGACATAATTTCGTACATTTCCTGTAATCTTTGGTAAACTGCTTCTGCTTCTTCCATTTATTCCTTCCTTTGTTTTGGCTTTATTCTATCACAATGTAAAAAGTTATGCAAAATTATTTTGCAAAAGAATCCGAAGTCCACGCAAATTCGCCTTCGTAAAACACTTTTGCGGTGTATTCCACGCGGAAAATGCCCCCTGAAAGCGTGACGAGGTTTACTGTGCAGTTCGGGATTTTTACGTCCCAGTATTGCGCGAGCGTTCTGCCGTCAATGTGGAGCAAAAGGGCTTGCAACGTGCCTCCGTGCGTGGCAACGAGCACGTTTTTGTGTGTTGATTCCAGCGATTTTATTTCTGATTCCCAAAAATCTGCGGTTCGTTTAAGTGCGTGCTGGAGGCTTTCTGCGCCGTCTTCTGCGATGTATTCGTTCGGGGATTGAAAAAATGCGTTGATGCCGATGAGTGCTGGATTGTTGCGGCGGTCGGCGGGCGTGGTGCCTTCGGCTTTTCCGAATGAAAGCTCAATGATACGCTCGTCGGTGCGGATTTTTTCGCGCGGAAAGCCGCTCAAAATTTCGGCTGTCTCAACGGCGCGGCAGAGCGGGCTTGCATACACTGCGTCAAAAAAAATGCCTTGCGCTTTTAGTCCTTCTGCGGTTTTTTGCGCCTGTGCGCGTCCTGTGTCGTTCAGCGGGATTTCGGTGCGTCCTTGCAGGCGAAATTGTTTATTCCAGTCGGTTTCTCCGTGTCGGATTACAAAAATATTCATAGAAAAACTATACTGGTCTATGCAGGCAAAATCAAGTGTCTGCACCGTTTTTCGTATGCGACGCAATCGGCTTGAGTCATACCCGATAGGATTTTTTGTACAATCGTGATATAATGAATGAATAGAGGAAAAAAATGGCTGATTTTATAAGCATTGAAAATTGCAGAATCGAAAGTGCAACAAAAACAATCATCGAAAACATTGACTGGCATTTTGCTTCGGGCGAGGCGTGGCTCATTACCGGCTCATCGGGGGGCGGCAAGGCGGATTTTGTGCGCGCGCTTTCTGGCTCGGGGCGGCATTTTGTGCCGAACGCTTCGGGGAGCGACGTTTCTCTTTTTTCGTCGGTGTTTCAGGATAGCACGGAGGTGGTGTCGCTTGAGTCTGCGGCGGCGCTAATCGAGGAAGAGCACGAGCGCGACGAGTCTGATTATATGGACAAAATCGATGAAGGACGGACGGGCAGACGCTATATTTCGGAGGTGCTCGGCGGCGACAGCGCGATTTCGGCGCGGCTTGAAACGCTTCCGCAAGTCAAATTGTGCGGCGTGGAAAAAATCCTTGACCGCGGGCTAAAATTTATGTCTACGGGCGAAATCCGCAGAACGCTTTTGTGCCGTGCGCTTCTTTCGGGCAAAAAATTGCTGGTTTTGAGCGACCCGTTTGCGGGGCTTGACGCGGAAAGCCGGCGCATTTTGCTCGAGTTTTTTGATACCGTGGTAAAAAAACAGCTTTCGGGCAATGATTCGTGGGCGTTTCCGTGCGTGATTTTGTGTATGGAACGTATGGTTGAAATCCCGAAGAGCATCAATTGCGTGCTGGAGTTTTCGGACAATCGCATTTCGTTTTGCGGCACACGCGAGGATTACGACGCTTTGATTGCCGAGCGCGAAAAACAGCGCAGCGAATCGCGTGCCGAAGAAAAATCCGCGTTTGCGCGTGAATTGAACGCAATCCGAAGCGGCGATGTTTTGAGCGAAAAGCATAGTGTGCCAGACGATACGCCGCTGGTGGAATTCCGCAATGTAAACGTGGGCTGGGGCGACCATCGCGTTTTGCGCAATGTGAATTGGACGGTGCATAAGGGCGAGCATTGGCTTGTGCGAGGACCGAACGGCTCGGGAAAAACCACGCTGCTGGAGCTGGTAACGGGCGACAATCAGCAGGTGTATGCAAACGATGTGTCGCTGTTTGGCAGACGGCGCGGCACGGGCGAGACGATTTGGGACATCAAGGCAAAACTCGGCATCGTGAGTTATCGGCTGCACGTGGATTACCGAATGGTCGGCGGCTTTGATTTGGAAAGCGTTATCATCTCGGGCTTCCGCGATTCAATCGGGCTGTACGAGCCAAAGACCGACGTGGAAATGCAGGCGGCGAAAAAATGGCTTGCGCTCGGCGGATTTACGGGGCGTGAAAACGAAGCGTTCAGTTCTTTGAGCTACGGCGAACAGCGCGCCGTTTTAATCCTGCGGGCTGCGGTAAAACAACCGCCTCTTTTGATTTTGGACGAGCCGTGCCACGCGCTCGCCCCATGAGCCTCGCGGATGTATCTCGCAATCGACGAGC
>CALBGU010000123.1 GCA_937893155.1 uncultured Treponema sp.
TCAAAGTCTTTCTTTCTGTTTTATATTTCATTAATCATAAATCATTTCTTCTTCCTGCATACCTTTTGTAACTCCACCTCCTTGACAAATTGAGTTTGTGCTTACGAGAGCCGCTTTTGCGTTTGTATCTTTGAGCAAATCAAGAGCTTTTTTGTACCACCCCGCCACATAATCAAGCATTTTCAATCCTTTGTGTTTTTCGCCGAACACAAAAGAGAGGTCAGCTTTTTGCGCCACTGTCTGTAACTTTTGCCCCACGAACGGCGGATTTCCCATGATGTAATTATATTTATGCACCGTGCCGTCAACCTTTGTCGTAAAACCCGAGAATAAATCCAACTCACCCTCTAGCAATGGGCTTAAGCCCCTTGCCTCTTCCGTCGGCAAAAGCGTCGCCCAATCGAGCCGCAATGCGTTTCCCTCCACGATGTTCGCGCTCGTCTTTAGCGGCAAAAACGCGCGCTTTTCCTGCAAAATCGCGTTGACAAGGCTGTTCACTTGGCTTTCGGCAATCCACAGAGCCGTCTTCGCGACCGTTACCGCAAAATCGTTTATCTCGATGCCGTAGAATTGCGAAATATCGACTTTCGGCTGAGCCGCCACGAACATTTCGCCTGAGTCTTTGGTCGCCTCCAGTGCCGCAATATCCAGCTTTGCAAGGCTCAAATAGCTTTCGGTGAGGAAGTTTCCCGAGCCGCACGCAGGGTCAAGGAACTGCAACCCCGCAATTTTGTCTTGAAACGCCGCTATTTTATCCCGCCGTTCTTTGAGCGACATCATTTTTCTGGCAAGGGGCTTAAGCCCCTTGTTTCCTCCTGTATTTCCTCCTGCGCCATCTCCCGCGATACCTCCCGCGCAATCTCCCGTAATTTCCGCAAGTTCTGCCTTGAGGTCGTCGAGGAAAAGCGGGTCGATGACTTTGTGGATATTCTCGATACTCGTGTAGTGCATACCGCCCTTGCGTCGCGTTTCGGGGTTCAGCGTCGATTCAAACACCGCGCCGAAAATGGTGGGCGAAATCTCCGACCAGTTGAACGGCGCACACTCTTTGCAAATCACATCGACAATCTCGGCGGTAAAGTTCGGGATTTCAATATTTTCATCTCGGAACAGCCCGCCGTTGACATACGGGAATTCTTTTACACCCGTGTCGTACTTGTCGCGCTTTTCTATCGGCGTATCGAGAGCCTTAAATAATTTTATCACACCGTCGCGCACGTTCGGCAGATTGAAGCTCTTGATATAATCTTCAAAACTCGTTCGGCTCGCAAACAGCCCCGCGTCTTCGGCGTACAGACAAAACACAATGCGCACGCACAAGATATTCAGACTGCGCAAAGAGCTTTCGTTTGGCTCGATGTACTCGGGCAAAATCGCGTCGTACAATTTGCCGACGAGTTCGCCTGCCGCCTTTGAAATCTCCTCTTCGCGTCTGATGTTTTCGTTGTTCTTGTCTACCAAAAACTCAAGCCGATAATATTCCCGCGGCAACTCTTCAAGCAAAATCCGCTGATATGCGTTTTGAGAAATAGCCTCTTGGCTATCCATATCGTAAATGCGGATTTCTTTGAAGTTCGACACGACAATCCATTTTGCACGCTCGGAAAACGGCAGATTGTCGTTATACCGCTTCGCTTGCTCAAACGGGGTCAACTCCGTGCCGTCGCTCTGCTTTTCCGCACAGTCAAGGTCAATTTTCGAGCCTTTCTGCTCTATAATCGTCTTCGTTTCCGCAATGTATCCATCGATGTACTTCGTCGAACCTATTTTCACTCGTTCTTCAAAGTCGATAACTTTCGTTGCATTCACCGCGCCAACGACTTTTTCCAATAAATCAATCCAAAACTTCTGCGAATGTTGCTTTTCATCGCCCTTATCTCGCCAGTCTTCGATAAATCCTCTTATCGCCTTTTCTCTTTCAAGTTGTTCCATAGTTGTGATTATACAAAATACGCAACATAAAAAACAGGGAGCGTTCAACTCCCTGCATTTTTATTGCACCGTCACAATCACGCGCTGATAATGCTGCAAATGATGCGCTCCGTCATCGGTTACCGTAATAATCAAATGAATCGTATCGCCCGCTTTTGCATTCTCAGGCACTGTAAACGTTACGCTTTGAGTGTCCGCTCCAGATAATTCGATAGCACCACCCGCTTTTTCGTCAGCACCAAGCGCACGAGTTACATTCAGCAGCAAGCCATTATCGCCGCCTACGCGCACTTCCGTATCAATCTCACTCGACAAATAATCCTGATAGGTATCCGCCTCCGCATACCGCCACCAGCGATAACTCACCGCATCGCCGTCTGGGTCTGTGCCTTCGGCAGTCAGTGTAACCGTTTCGCCCGGAGTCGCCGTTACGTCTATTCCCTGCAATACAGATACACGAGGATTGTGATTCGCTTCGGCTTTGCTCATCACGCACCAATCAGCACGAGCTGCAAAATCTTCTTGTATTGCGTCAAACCAGCGGCTTAGCGTGTATTGTGCTTCGTATTGTTTCGTATACGGATTATAGTCCAGCACGGAATTATTGAACACCGAGCCAGAATCTGTTTTCACCTCGCCGAATCGTCCGCCCCAGCCGCCAAAAGCGGGGTCTTCCAAACTGCGCAGTCCCGTGTCAATCAGATACAGAAACGATGGCGAATCTCCCTCCGAAATAAAATCGTACTGCGAATAATTCGGGTTTGCCGCCATATACGCCTCACTGCCGCGCTGTTCTTCAGGCAACTCGCCGTCAATCCAATCGCCGTCGCCCATCAGCGCGTAATTTGCCATCAGAGCACCTTTGTCTTTCACCAAATTGGTATACGTCCAATTCCCTTTCAGCCGAGAATTAAGCTCGTCGGAATGGTATTGCCACGCATACGCAAAATGCCAGAAATTACTGCGGTCGTTGATGACGCGAATGTCTGACCACCGCTTTGCAATGTAGTCGGAATAGCTTTCGTCTTGGTCAAGAATGATGTAAAGCACCACTTTTTTGTTGATTTTATCCTGAATTGATTGCCAATTAGGACTGTCCGCATACTCGTCCTCAATGGATTTTAGTGCGCGAGCCGTGGTATTTGTGCCGCCCCACGTCTGCACATAAAGCGTGCGCGGGTCATCGTCAAGAAACAACGCCTTGAGGAATTCCGAGCCGTCTGTTACTTGCTCCATTTCGCCCTTGTTGCTGATGTTCCCTATTTTTGTTACCGCGCGCAAAGAATCCGCTGTGGGATAGTGAGAATCGTGCTGTTTCAGATTGGGGTAGACTTGCTCATAATCATCAAGAAATTTCCATATCCAATCCGTGCCTGTCCATCGGAACGGCGCAATGCCTTTTTCCGAGTCTCCCGCGTAGTGATACATCGAACTGGTGAGTACAATGCCCGCGATGTCCATTTCATTAGCATACAGCAAAGCACGAATGACCGAGTTCATATCGTCAACTTCACCGTCCGTCGTAATCACCGTGCGCTGTCGTTCCTGCACAGTCGAAACCTGAACAGTGCTGTTTTTATCAGACGCTTTTGTCGCACAACCCGCAAACAGTGCGGCACATGCAAACACAGCCGTCGCGTATTGCAATGATTTTTTCATATCGTGAATCCTAATAAATGCAGTCTATAAAACCTCTATCCCCCTTTCGCCCCTCTCCTTTTACAAAACCGCCTGTAGCGGCGAGAAGAGGGGGAACGGGGGTGAGGTCTATAATTCCGCTCCGTTTGTTTCGATGACTTTCTTGTACCAATAGAACGAATCCTTGCGGCTGCGTGCAAAATCGCCTGTGCCGTCGTCGTGGCGGTTCACATAGATAAAGCCGTAGCGTTTCGCATACTGCCCCGTTCCTGCACTCACAATGTCAATCGGTCCCCAAGTGGTGTAGCCGATGATATTGATTCCGCGCTGTGCCGCCTTTTCCAGCGCCTCAATATGCGCGCGGAAATAATCGATTCGATAGGTGTCGTGAATTGAGCCGTCCGATTCCACCTTGTCGAATGCGCCGAGCCCGTTCTCAACGACCATAAGCGGCGTGTCGGGGTATCGGTCGCTCAAGCACTGCAACGTGTACAAAAGCCCCTCTGCGTCAATCTGCCAGCCCCAATCCGAAGCCTTCAGATACGGATTCTTGCACCCCATAGACATATTGCCGCCGACTTTCTCCGCGTCTGGATTCACAGAAATGCAGTTCGTCATATAGTATGAGAACGTGTACATATCCACCGTGCCAGCCTTCAAGATTTCCTCGTCGCCCTCCCGCACATACTTCGACATATCTACGCCGAGCTCCGCGATTTTGTACTTTGCGAAAGCCGAATATGCGCCGCGAACCTGCACATCGCCGCACAAATTGTTCGTCCAGTTATCGTTATCGAGCGTCGCCATCACGTCCTCTGGCTTCGGCGTGAGCGGATACGCAGTGATATGGCAAATCATATTGCCGATGACAAAATCAGGGTTTATCTCGTGCGCCAGCTTCACCGTGAGCGCAGACGCCAAGAACTCGTGATGAAGAGCCGTAAACGTCTTCTGCACGTCGCGCTTCAAATCGGTCAATCGAATCGGCTCCTTTGCGTTGATGTCAGCGTCGTCGAGCAAGCCCAAGCCGTAGAGGTCGCCGATTCCCATGCCCATAATCGGCACATTGATTTCGTTGAACGTCAGCCAGTATTTTACCTTGTCTTTATATCTCGTCAGCACCGTGCGCGCATACGTCGTAAAAAGCTCGATAGTCGCGCGGTCAAGAAAACCGTGATGCTTCGTAACAATCCACCACGGCATTTCGTAATGGCACAGCGTAACCAGCGGTTCTATGCCGTGCTTTCTGCACTCGTCGAACACGCTGTCATAGAACGCCAAGCCCTCTTCGTTCGCCTTTCCCGAATCATCGGGGAATATGCGCGCCCAGTTGATAGACATACGGAAGACCTTAAAGCCCATTTCGGCAAACAGCGCGATGTCTTCCTTATAATGATGATAAAAATCGATAGCCTCGTGGCTGGGATAAAAAGCGTTCGGGTCGGTTACAGGCAAAAATGTTCTCGGAGTGTTTACATCGCCCCCCAACAGCATATCTGGCACGCTCAGCGTCTTGCCGCCCTCAAGATATGCGCCCTCGCACTGATTCGCGGCAGTCGCGCCTCCCCACAAAAAGCCCTTAGGCATTGTATATCCTTTCATTCGTTATTCTCCTATAAAAATGATTTCGCCCCAACAGTTTTTGACAAGGGGCTTAAGACCCTTGATGAAGTACGTTATTTCGTATTCTTTACAAGAAACTCAACAGCAATCTTGACGACTTGCGCTTGATTGTCCTGTGAAAATCCGTGGTCTTGAGCGTCTAAGATGTGGATTTCGCTGTTTTTGTATATCTGATGATAGATTTCGCTGTACGAAAACGGCACTACCCTATCGCCCGTTCCGTGAATCAAGCAGACATTGCCCGTATACTGCCCTGCCGTCTGGTAAATCGGCAGTGTAAACGCCGTCTTGATATACTCGCGCCCGAGCTTCAAACCGTTCGGCAGTTCAACATATTCAGGCGGGTTCAGCGGGTCATACATCGTGCCGAACGTGCTGCCGCGAATAGCGTCTTCGCGCAAAGCCGCCGCAGGAGCCATCAGCACCGCGCATTTCACCTTGCTCTTTCCCAACTCGCCCGAGAGCATACTCGCAACAACGCCGCCCTGCGAATGTCCTGCAACAGAGATTGACTTTACATAATCAAGGCGCGCAACATAGTCATACACCCGTTTTGCGTCCTCGATTTCGTTCAAAACGGTCATATTCTCAAACGCGCCCTCGCTTTCGCCGTGAGCATTGAAATCGAATCGAATAGAAGCAATGTTTCGTTTCGCCAACTCATCGGACAGTTTGACAAAAAGACTCTCGTCTTTGCTCCCCGAAAACCCGTGAAGCAGCATCACCATCGGGCATTTTTGCTTTGCGGAAAGTTCAGGCTTCGTTATCACCGCAGACAACTTGCCGACAGAGCCAGCAACCTCCACTTTCTGCACTTGAGCACTCAGCATTGCACTCGCCAAAACCGCCGCCGCTAATGAAAACAACATCTTTCCTATCATTCTTCAACTCCCGCTCTTCTAAACTCATCAGATACCATTATCTAAGCTCCTTCGATACCGTTATCGAACCTTCACCGATACAGTTATCGAAGCCCTTTAGATACCGTTATCGAATCTTCATCAATACCGTTATCTAAGCCCCTTAGATACAACTATCGAGCCCTCATAGATACACTTATCTAAAGACCATAGACTCACCGCGCCTATGGTCTTAGAAATACGCCTCGCGTGTGTTACATATTTGAAGCCAACACGAGCTGTGCGCCGCTTGTTACGTCTGCGCCGTTCTGCGCAACGACATCGATATTCGCGAAATCGTCCGCATTGCAGATAATGACAGGTGTGGTCGTGTCATAGCCCGCCGCCTTGATTGCCGCAAGGTCGAACTCGATTAAGACATCGCCCTTTTTGACGCTGTCGCCCTCTTTCACCTTTGCGCTGTAGTGCTTGCCGTTGAGTTCCACCGTGTTCATACCGACGTGGATAAGCACATCAGAGCCGTCTGCCGTCGTAATGCCGACCGCGTGCATTGAGCTAGGAAGCGTTGAAATCGTGCCGTCAACAGGCGCTTTGATAACGCCCTCGCTTGGAATGATAGCGCAGCCCTTGCCGAGTGTTTCAGATGCAAAAGCCTCGTCTTTGACTTCCTTGAGAGAAATCACTTTGCCGGAAACAGGAGCGGCGAGTTCTACGCTCTTTGCGCCGTCTGCGTTTGCCTTCGGTGCTTCTTTTGCCTTCGGTGCGCTGTCTTTGTAGAAGATAAGCTCAGAGATAACGCCTGCAACAACACAAATGAGAGAAACCACAACCGCGATAAGCATTTTTGAAGCATTGCCCTCTGGGAGTCCGCCCATCGCCTCTGAAGCCTTTGTTCCGATGTATGCCGTGTAGCCGAACACGCCCATACCTGCCATAGATGTGCCGACAACGCCGAGCGCGCAAAGCACCGCACCAGCTACCGCCGCAATGCCGCAAGTGCGGAAGAACGGAGCTTTCTTCGGCAGCGTGATACCGTAAATCGCAGGTTCAGTAACGCCAGCGATACCAGAGATGATTGCAGGAGGGCAAAGGCTCTTGATTTTCTGGTCCTTTGTTTTGAGCATAATACCGATAACTGCGCCCGTCTGTGCGAATGTTGTGCCGAACATAGCAACGAGGATAGTATCTCCTGTGCCGAGTCCTGCATTGAGGTTTGCAAAGTTGAGCAATGCGAGCGGAACAAGAGCCCAGTGCAAGCCGAACATAACGAGAATCTGCCAGAAGAAGCCGATTAAAAGACCTGTCAGGATTGGGCTGATGTTAGAAACCATCGTGAAGAATGACGAGAGGACGGTTGAAAGCAATGAAGACACTGGACCGATAACCCAGAATGTTACGCAGGAAGACACGATAAGCGTGATGAGCGGAACAGCGAAAATCTTAACCGCATTCGGCACAAAGTTCTTATAGAGCTTCTCGAACCACGCCGCGAACGCCACCGCACAGATAATCGGCACAACAGAGCTGAGATAGCCCGCCGCCGGCCACATCACAGGGATATTGAAGATGTTGAGCTGACCTGCTTCTTTGAGCGCGCCCAAGAACTTCATTTCAGGATAGCAAAGGATAAGACCTAAGGCGATGCCCTCGATTTCGGGGAGCTTGAACTTCTTCGCCGCATTATAGCCCAAGATGACAGGCATAAACGTGAACGCCGCATCTCCGATTGCCATAAGGAAGTTGTATGTTCCGCCGTTAGGGTTGAGCCAATGCGTTGCGCTGCAGAGAGCCAAGATACCCTTGATGATACCGCACGCAGACAACACGCCCAAGAACGGAGTGAATACGCTGGTAACAATGCTGATGAATGCGTTAAACGGGGATTGCTTTTCGTCCGAGCCGCCCTCGCTTTGCACTTCGCCGAGACTTTCGAGGTGTCCCACCGAAAGAACTGCGTCGTACACGTCCGCGACGTGCTGACCGATAACGACCTGATACTGTCCGCCCGCCTTTAAGATATTTACAACGCCGTCGGTTTCTTTAAGGATTTCGTCCTGTGCTTTTGATTCGT
>CALBGU010000124.1 GCA_937893155.1 uncultured Treponema sp.
TTTTTACAAAACACGCTCTGCGTGCGCTGTTGTGGGCGTTGGGTTTTTGAAAAAGGAACGATTTGCCGAAAATCTTTTGCGTGTTTTTTGTCTTCTTCTTCCAAGTCGTACATATTTTGCAGATTGAGCCAAAACTGCGAACTCGTGCCAAAAAAGTGCGAAAATCGAATCGCAATATCAGCCGTAACCGCGCTTTCTCCTGCAATTATCGCAGACAGATTTTCCTCGCTGATGTGAATTGATTCCGAGAGAGTTTTCACGCTGATTTCAAGCGGCTCTAAAAAATCTTCTTTCAAAACTTGACCTGGGTGAATATTGTCCAAACTGTCATTAGTGATAATCTGTAATTCTAACATTGTCCGCTCCTTTATTTTCAAACTGAAAGACGATACGCCATTGGTCATTTATGCGTATTGAATAATATGCCGAAAGATTGCCAGATAGCTTTTCCAAGCGATTGCCATGCGGTACTCTCAAATCATCTATACCAACCGCAGCTGCTATAAGGCGCAGTTTTCGCCGAGCCGTGTTTTGTATGCTTGGAGGAAGACGAGAGGAACGATTGCCGTTGAAAATCGCTTCGGTGTCTTTGTCGCCGAATGTTCGTATCATAATTTGTATCTTAGCGCAGATTTTCTTTTTTTTCTATGCCGCAACAAACTCTCAAACAAAAAAAATCCCGCGTTTCGTTCGTGAAATCCGCGGGATTTTTGTGCCTTAGGCATTTTTACAAAACACGCTCTGCATTCGCTGTGCTTGAGAAAAGGAACAACTTGAAAAGCAGATTATGCTTGTGGTATATTTAAAAAAGAGAATATTTTTATGAGGTGGGTTATGAACAATACTGCTCTTCACATTCTTAAAGGTGCGTCTTCTCTGTCGTTTTTTCCTTCTTCGCAGCCGCTTTTTTCTGTGAATACGGTGAGCCTTGAAAAATCATTCGCACAAGTTCGCGACAGCTTTTTTCTCGTGAATAATTCTATCGAAGAGGCCTTTAATGAGCAAACAGTCGCTTTCGCAAAATAGAGAGAATGTAAAATCAGTTCAGTCTATTTATCAAGGTCCAATCCCTACTCCCGAAATGCTAAAAGCATATAATGAAATTGATTCAACGCTTGTAAATCGCATCATTTTGATGGCAGAAAAAAACAACGACGCAAATATCGAAATTAACAAGAGAACACTTTCGATTAACGAAACGCTTGTAAAAGAAAATAGCAAACTGCAAAACCGCGGGCAATGGTTTATTTTATTGATTGTGCTTATGAGTTTTATGTTTGCGATTGCTTCGGCGTTCATTTTGAAAAATACGGCGATTTCGGTTGTGTCGCTTCTTGTGTCTGCGATTGGGGTCGGAACAACCGCTATAAACAAACTTCTAAAATAAATCCTTTTACACAAACAAAAAATCCCGCACTTCGTTCGTGAAATCCGCGGGATTTTTGTGCCTCAGGCACTTTGGAAGTGTTACTGAAAGTATGCTGATGTATCTGTTTATGTCATTCCCGTGCTTGACACGGGAATCTTTTAAGGCTCTCGTATAGTGCTTTAGAAAAGATTATCGGGTCAAGCCCGATAATGACATTCTAGCATACCTTTGGTAACAACTCCTGCACTTTTACAAAACACGCTCTGCGTGCGCTGTGTTTGAGAAAAGCCCTGTGCTTACAAAAGACGCTGTGCGTCAGATTTCGAGGGCGTGAGTTGCGACTTTATTAAGAACGTACTCGCGGAAATCTGCAAGTTTCATCGTTTCCTGCTGCTTGCCGCTTGAGAAACGATAGCGCACCGTTACCGTTTCTTCCTCCGCTTCCTTTGCGCCCACAACAAGAATATACGGCACTTTGAAAGGAGAAATCGCCTTAATCTTGTTCTTCATATTGTCATCGTCCGTGTACGCTTTTGCGCGGATTCCCACCGCACGAAGCGTGTCGCGCACCTTTTCGGCATAAGAGTTGAACTCAGGATTTACTGGAACAATAGAAGCCTGCTCAAAATGCAGCCACGCAGGAAGCGCGCCCGAGAAATTCTCGATGATGATGCCCATAAAGCGTTCGAGCGAGCCCAAAACGGCGCGGTGAAGCATAACGGGGTGATGTTTCTGATTGTCCTTTCCGATGTACTGCGCGTTGAGGCGTTCTGCACTCGGGAGCTGATAATCGAGCTGAATCGTGCCGCACTGCCACTGACGACCGAGCGCATCGATAAGCGTGAACTCAAGTTTCGGACCGTAGAACGCGCCCTCGCCTGGCTGAATCTCGTACTGCATTCCCGCCGCGTTACACGCCTTGCCGAGTGCCTCTTCTGCGTGCTGCCACGTTGCTTCGTCGCCGACGTGGTCTTCTGGCATCGTAGAAAGTTTGACGAGAAGATTATTATCAAAACCGAAATCCTTGTACACGCCGATGAGCAAGCGACAGAACTTCTCGACTTCGCTTTCAATCTGCTCTTCCGTACAGATAATATGCGCGTCGTCCTGCACAAATCCGCGAACTCTCATAATGCCGTGCAATGTTCCCGACGGCTCGTTTCGCGCGCAATGACCGAACTCCGCCATTCTCAAAGGCAAATCTTTGTAACTTCTCGGGCGGCTGTTGAAAATCTCGAGCGCACCAGGGCAGTTCATCGGCTTAATCGCAAACAATCGCTTTTCGCTTTCCGTTACGAACATATTTTTCTGATAATGTCCCCAGTGTCCGCTTCGCTCCCAAAGGCTTCGCGGCATAATCGCAGGCGTATTCACCTCGACATAGCCGTCGTCAACGACCTTTTTGCGCATATAATCCTGCAAGGTTACATACATCTGCCAGCCGTTCGGGTGCCAGAAAATCTGTCCTGGGTCTTCTGGGTCGAGGTGGAACAAATCCATCTGCACGCCGAGCTTTCTGTGGTCGCGCTTGTCCGCTTCCTCAAGCATTTTCAGATAATCCTTGAGTTCCTGCGGCTTTGCAAATGCAACGGCATACACGCGCGTAAGCATCTGCTTGCTGCTGTCGCCACGCCAATATGCGCCCGCGATTTTCATCAATTTGAAACTCTGCTGATTGATTTCCTTTGTTGTTGCAACGTGCGGACCGCGGCACAAATCAAGATATCCGTCCTGCTCATACGTTGAAATCGTTTCGCCCTCGCTCAAATCGTTAATCAACTCAACCTTGTACGGCTGGTCGCGGAACAATTCAAGAGCTTCAGCCTTTGAGACCTCGCGGCGAATAAATTCGTGATTTCCCGAAAGAATACGTCTCATTTCCTTTTCAACGGCAGGAAAATCCTCTTCTGTTAATTTGTGGGTTGCGGTGGTAGTGGTGAAATCGAAGTCATAGTAAAATCCGTTGTCGATAGCCGGACCGATTGCAATTTTTGTGCCGGGAAAAAGGTTCAGCACAGCCTCTGCCATAACGTGAGCGCAGCTATGGCGCATCACCTGCAATTTTTCATCAACTGCCATAAAAAATACCACCTTAGGTAATAAAAAATATTCCTTATAGTAGATTTTTTATC
>CALBGU010000125.1 GCA_937893155.1 uncultured Treponema sp.
GCGATTCCACCCAGCTCATGATGCAATTGCAGGCAAAGGGATATATGGCGCAAGATGGCTCAGTAATGGGAGCTGAAGGCATGCTGCAACACCTCCACAATCGCCTTTTTCCCAACACAATCGGCATAACTAAAACTGCGCTCGGTGTGGCTTAAAATCCACGGCGTTTTAAGGAGCGTTTCCCCGAAATGACGCGGATTTTGCACCGCGATGTACGGGGCAGACCTAAGCCCGAAGACGATTTCGCGCAAAAAACTCATCGGGCGGCGATTGCCCAAAAGGTCGATGTCGCCGCAATAGGCAAGCTGTGCGGGAAAGCGTGCGCCAAATCCGCCTTCGCCCGCCGTGTACGCAGGAATTCCCACGCCCGCTTCTCCTATATAATCCCAGCCCGTCCACGTAAAGTCGCCGATGACGCTCGGGAATTTAAGCACCTCGCGCCAATTCCGTGCAATGTCGGGCGGATACGTCTCCGAGCCAACAATGACGCGGTTTTTGCGCGTTTTTGCGTCCAATTCGTAGCGCGCCGTCATATAATTATAGCCAGCAACATCGAGCGCGGCGCACGCCTTGTCCAATCGAGCCGAAATCTCGGGGTGCACCACGATTTTGTCGATATGAGAATCCATCACCGTCATAAAATCGTTGACATTCCCGCCGCCGCCGTCCGATTGCGCCTCGCCGCTCATCACATCTGCGATAATCTTGCCGATTGCGTCGCTTGCGGCAAACACGCCGTTAATTCCTGCCGTCGTGAGCCGAGAAGCATCGAGCGAGCGCACAAAATCTGCGATACGGTGCGCGTATTCACTGCCGCCGTTCGTGCCGATTTCGGGGATTTCGTTGCCGATTGAATACAAAATGACCGACGGGTGATTAAAATCCTTGTTGACCATCGCCGTTACGTCCGTCTGCCACCATTCTTCAAAGAAAAGACCGTAATCGTAATTCGATTTCATTCTGTTCCACATATCCGAAAACTCGTCCATCACAAAAACGCCGAGTTCGTCGCACGCGCGAAGCATTGCCTGCGAAATCGGCTGATGAGCCGAGCGGATTGCGTTGAACCCAGCGCTTTTGAGGATTTTGACCCGTCGGAATTCCGCGTCCTCGTATGTCGCCGCGCCCAAAATGCCGCTATCGTGGTGCACACACGCGCCGCGGAGCTTGACCGCAGTGCCGTTCACCAAAAGCCCGCGCTTTGCGTCTGCCAAAACGGTGCGAATCCCGAACCGCTCCTCTGCCTCGTCGATGATTTCGCCCCCGTTTTCACCGATTTTTTGCAAAATCACGCGCATATCATACAAATTCGGCTCAGTATCGCTCCAAAGCCGTGCGTTTTCTATCGCAATGCGCTGAAAAACCGTGCGTTTTTCGCCTGCGCGCACAAAAATTACCGTGTTTTCAGTCGAAACCGTGTCGTTTTTGAACCGAATCGCCGCGGAAACCTGCAATTCCTGTGCCGAATCGCTCATATTTTCCACCGTCATTTCTGCGCGAATCACCGAAATCTCGCCTGCGCTCTCCGTAACGATTTTTACCCCGTTCTCTGCAATGCGGCATTTCTCGCCCTGCAGCAAATACACATCGCGATAAATCCCCGCACCGCTATACCAGCGGCTGTTTGGCATTGCCCCCGCGCGAAGCAAAACGCGCAGTTCATTCTGAGAGCCGAAGCGCAAAAACGGCGTTAAATCCGCGCTGAACGTTGCGTATCCCGACGGCGATTTTGCCACGAATTGCCCGTTAAGATACACAAACGCATTCATATACACGCCCTCAAACACCACGCGCGTCGTTTTTGCCGCCCAGTCGTTCGGACACTCAAAAAGTTTTACATAAGTGTAACATTCCGCGTCGCGAAACCCCGTATTTGCGCCGTTCACGCTGTTCTCCTGTGCCTTTTCGCTTATCATCGCGTCGTGAGGCAACTCCACATCGTGCGCCTTGTCGCTGATATTCCACACGAGCGCAAAGGAATCCGTATCTTTCCAAAACTTCCAGCCGTTGTTCCATAGTATGCTTTTCATACTGCCATTATAAAGCCGCCCCTAAGCCCTTTTCAACGCTCTTTTTCTGACCTCCGCCCGTCATTTTTTGACTTTTTCTGCACAAAAAAGCCCTCTCCTTCTAGGAGAGGGTTTGGGGTGAGGTTGGTGGTCAGAAAAAAAGCCCCTCGCTTATGCAGAAAGGGGAGTGCGTCCCAAAAAAAGCCCCTCGCCTTCTAGGAGAGGGGGTGGGGGTGAGGTCAGTCGTTCGTTTTGGCAATCTCAAAATTGATAGCTTTGGCAAAATCCACGAACTTTGTTTCGCCCATATCAATCATAAAATTGACGTAGCGAATGATTTTGTCGTTAAAAAAGACATTCAGCTCTTTTTTCTGCTCGCTTGCGCTCTTTTTGCCCCTGTTGTCTTTGTTTGCCTCGGTGTATGCGTTGCTTGCCGCGTCAAACTCCGCCTGAGCAGCCTTGAGAGCCGCGAGCGTTTCCTTTACGCCGTAGAGTTTTGCAGTGAGCGCCGCCGTTTTTTCCGCGCTCATATCGCCGAGCAAACTCAAAATGTCGCCTGATTCCTCGCTGTAGCTTTTAGAAATCGTTGCCATACCGTACTTGTTGTAGATGTCGAGCAGCGGCTTTGCGTTCTCGTTGTCGGCGGCAATCGGCACCGAACAGAGCGCCTTGAGCAGCGTGCCGAGCGCGCGGAAAATGCTGTCGCGCTTTGCGTCCGCCGCGTCGAGCGTAGAAAGCGCCTTGCTCGCGTTAGAATCCGCGATAATCTGCTCTGCACGCGAAAGCGCCTCTTTGATGTTCGCATCGAATTTCTTGTCTGCGATTTGCTCGGCGTACTTTTCGTACTGCGTCGCGAGCGCCCTCACTTTCGTCGCCAGCGTCATAGTTTTTGTGTGAGAATTGAAGCCTTTTTCAATGAACATAGAAAAACCCTCTCAAAAATAAAATATGAAAGTATGATAAATACAAAATAAAAATTATGCAAGATTTGTTTTGGGAAAAATCCTTGAGGAAACGCCTTTCCCAGAAAAAAAGAACGCAATTTCCTTGAGGAAACGTCAATCCTATTTTAAGGGAAGGCGTTTTCCTCGAGGAAATATCAATCCTATTTTAAGAGAAGACGATTTCCTAAAGGAAACGCGCTCCCCAGAAAAAAAGGAGCATTTTTCCTTGAGGAAACGGGGTGAAAAAAATTTTTGTCGTTTCCTCGTGTTAAAAAATTCACAGAAACGGATTTTTTGCTTGTTTCGACTTTGCTCAACGAGCGATTATGAAAAAGATTCCCGCATCAAGTGCGGGAATGACAGGTAACATTATCGTTGAAGCACGTTCATTATGACGGGATTGGGTGTTGACACGGTTTGTTTTATAGCCGCAGGTTCTACTTGTGCGATATGCCATACGCGAGAGGGCTGTGCTTCGCCTTTGCTAATAGCAACTGCTTCTTTTACGCTTGCTAATAATTCATTAAATGTCTCTTCTTTCATTTCAAAACTCCTTTGCTGCTTCTCCCAGCATTTTTTTCTGTGCCATAGTCAAATCACCTTGTTCTTTTTTTGAATATGCAAAAAGCATATATATTTGGTTTGCTATTACTTTGTAGTAATAAATAATGCGTATACTGCCGCTTTTCCCGCGGTTTTCAAGATTCCAGCGAACTTTTCGTATGCCGTTTCCACCCTTTATAATTTTACCAAGTTCTGGATTTTCAGCAAGTCTTTTCTGAAGTTCTTTATAAGAATCATCTGTTATGGTTTGTGTAACCCATTTGGTAAAAATTTTTGTTTCTATGAATTCCATATTTTTATTATACGAGTTTTTTATTCTTCGGCAATGCGTTTGTATGTTGCTGTTTCTTCGTGTGTATGCGCTTTTGCCGCGTGGAAAGGTGCGTTTTCTGTCTTGCAATAAAACGGGATTGCATTATAATTATGATATGAAAAGAAATTTCAAAACGGCGCTTTTTTTGTTGTCTGCACTGCTTTTGGTGCACTGCTTTTTACTCTCGCCTGCGTTTTCTCAGAGCCGACCGATTGCCTCAAACGTTACGGCAACGGCAAAAAACGAAAATGAAATCCTTGTAACGTGGGATTTGAATGTGCAAGACGGTGTTACTTCGATTGCGATTTTTCGCGCGAACGACCCGATTGCCGTTTCTCAAGACCTTGCCGAGCTGGCAGAGCGGGCAGAGGTGGAAGCCTCGACGCGCTCTTTTACCGACCGCATTGAAGACAAAACGGCGGAGTATTTTTATGCGGTGATTGCGCGAACGGCGGGCAAATTGTACCGCGTGGTCGTGCCGTCTGTGAATGCCACGGTGATTGCGTGTGTGCTTCCCGAGTCGGAAAAAACAGAAACGCTCATCGAACCAGAAAGCGAGGCGGAGAAATTGTATGTTGCAGGCTCCCTTCGCGAACAGCCGCTACCGTATATGAAAAAATCGATTCGCACGCCGAACCAGTCCGACTCTGCGGCGGAATCGGTCAAGAATATGTTTCCGCTTGCGCCGAAGACGGTTGAAAAAGGACTTTCGCCGTATGTGTTTGCAAAAGACAGGGAAGAGGGCGCGACGGGCGACGATTATCTTTTGCAGATAATTTTGAAGCGCACGTTTTTGAATGCCGATTACAAAAAAGCCGCCGAGGAACTCGTTCAGTTTTTGAGTGCGAACCGCGAGGAAAACGCCAGCCGACGCGCCGAGTTTTACATTGGCGAATGTTATTATTTTTCGGGCGATTATAAGCGGGCGTTGGAATATTTTTTGAAGACGCAAAATGATTTTGTGCCGCTGTGCCGCAAATGGACGCGCTACACGCTCAATGCGTACGAAATCCCCAAAAAATAAAAATACAAGGATTTTTTTGATGAATGTAATGAAATTTCGTTTTATTTTTTTGCTCTCGCTTTCGCTTTTTCTTTTTTCCTGCGCCACTAAACAGGCACAGCCTGTTTCTCCACAGCCAGAGCCTGATTTACAACAGACAGAACGGACGCAGACTGTCGAACAGCAGAAATCACAGGAAAAGACTGATTCAGAAACAGAGAAACAATCAGAAACAGCTGTTGAAGAAACGACAGAAGAAGAAATTGAAAAACAGGCTGAGCCAGTGCCAGCGGATTTGGTATTGAACACAGTATTTGCGGGCGATATTATGGCGCACGACGAAAACTTTTCGATGAAGAAGCCGTTTTCTGCGATTTGGGAGGGCGTGAAGCAATACGTTTCGGGCGCGGATTTTGCGTTTGCGAACATTGAAGCCCCCGTGTACGACGAAAAGGATTGGCAGAGTTATCCCACGTTCAATATGAAAAGCGAATATGTGGAAGAGGCGATAAAGACGGGATTTAATGTGTTTTCGCTCGCGAACAATCACACCAACGACCAAGGCGTAGACGGAATGAAGGCGACCTATTCGTATTTTAAGCGCAGGGAAGCCGAGACGAAAGACAGCGAGCGCGCCATTTACAGTGCAGGCGTAAAACCGAGCGCAGACGCACCGCTGACCTACCAAGTCATCGAAAAGGACGGCTGGACGGTGCTGTTTGTGGCGGTTACGGAGGTGCTCAACAGCTTCAAAGGCTCGTCGTTCATCGATTATGTAAGCCCGACGGAAGAGGCGCGCGCAGGGTTTATCAAAAAACTTGCGGGCTTGAGAGCGGAACACCCGTGCGATTTGTTCGTGGTGTCGGTGCATTGCGCAGAGCCTGAATATGTGCGTTCGGTTATGCCTAGCCAGCGTGCGTATTATTACAAGCTCTTGAATGAAGCGGGCGCAGACATTGTGTGGGCAAATCACCCGCACGTTGCGAAAGTCTGGGACATCGTGGGCAATCTGCAAACGGAGAAAACCGACAAGATGATTATGTATGCGCTTGGCAACACGATTAGCGGACAGCGGCGCGACCCGCAGTTTGCCGCCCCCGAAACAGCGCGCGATTATACGGGCGACGGCTTTTTTATTCAAGTCAAGTTCGTGAAGAAATACAATGAGGAAACGCAGTGTTACGAAAAATGCGAAATCGAGGCGGTGAATCCCGTGCTTATCACGACGTATATCGACCGCGACGGCGATTATATTTTGAAGACCCTCAATCCCGACCTCATCAAAACGCTCAAACGAGAGGGCGATGAGAAATGGGCTTCGTATCTTGAAAAGCGTATGAACTTAATGAACGATACAAAAGGAACTGTTTTATGGCATTAGATTACAAAGCATTACCAGTGTATGAACAAAAAGAGCGTATTCTTGAAACGCTCAAGCAAAACCAAGTTATCGTGGTGCAATCTCCAACGGGAAGCGGCAAGACGACGCAACTGCCTGTGATTTTGCACGAGGCTGGCTACAGCGAAAACGGAATGATTGCCGTTACGCAGCCGCGCAGAATCGCCGCGCTGAGCGTGAGCGAGTTTATTGCAAAGCAGCTTGGCACGACGTTCCCCGGCGTTGTCGGCTACAAAATGCGCTTTGAGGACAAAACCGACAGCACGACCAAAATCAAGATTATGACTGACGGCATTTTGCTGCAAGAGATGAAACTCGACCCGTGGCTGTCGAAATATTCGGTCGTGATGGTGGACGAGGCGCACGAGCGGAGTTTAAACATCGATTTTGTGCTGGGATTGCTCAAGCGCGTGCTAGCCGAGCGCAAGGATTTCAAGGTCATTGTGTCGAGTGCGACGATGAACGCGGAGGCTTTCTCGAATTATTTTGATGCCTGCCCGATTGTTACGATTGATACGATAACGTATCCGATAACCGTGATTTACGACCCGCCGTCAATCCCTGCCAGCACGGCTTCGGAAACTGCGACGGAGGCTCTGCTTGCCAAAATCGAGCAGATTATAGACCGCATTCTTGATAACAAAGAAGACGGTGATATTCTCGTTTTCCTGCCCGGCGAAAAAATAATCAAAGATTGTATGAAGCGGCTGACGACCGCCGATTTTGCGCGAAAAATCCATATCGTGCCGCTGTACGGGCGATTGAGCAAGGAAGAGCAGGAAAAGGTTTTTGATAAAGCGCCGTTCGGCAAAAAGAAAGTCGTTATCTCCACGAACATCGCTGAAACGTCCGTAACGATTTCGGGCATCACCAACGTTATCGATTCGGGGCTGGCAAAGCTCAACCATTACAATCCGCACACGTTTACTTCGAGCCTGAACGAATTGGCGGTGAGCAAGGCGAGTTGCAACCAGCGGCGCGGACGTGCGGGGCGAACGTGTGCAGGGACGTGCTACAGGCTTTATACGCGCAAGGATTTTGACACGCGCGAAATGTACACGACCGAGGAGATTTACCGCACGGATTTGAGCGAAGTCGTGCTTCGTATGAGCGAGCTGGGCATTACGGATTTTGACAGCTTCGATTTTATTTCGCCGCCGGGATACGAGGGAATGCAGAGCGCGGTGGAAACGCTGAAAATGCTCAAGGCAATCGAGGACGACAACACGCTTTCTCCGATTGGCAAAATGATGTGTTTGTTCCCGCTTGACCCGCGCACGAGCCGCATTATCGTGGAGGCTATCCGCAATTATCCCGACGTTATCGAGGAGAGCTTGATTGCCGCCGCGTTCCTTTCTGCGCAGTCGCCGTTTATTCTGCCGCCGGGCGAGGAGATGGACGCGCGAAAGGCGCACCATTCATTCCGCGACATTCAGGGCGATTTCGTGAGTTACGTCAAATTGTTCCGCACCTACACGTCGATGAAGAACAAAACGACGTTCTGCCAAAATTATTATCTCGACGAGCGCGTTATGGCGGAAATCGAGAACATCAAGGCGCAGCTGGAAGAAATCGTGTCGAATATGCAGATTCCGCTCACCGGCGGCGGCAGTATCGACGATTATCTGTGCTGCATTGCCTCGGGAATGATTCAGTTTGTGTGCGTGCGCGAGGGACGCGAAAATTACCGCACGCTTACCGCCGAGCACATCTCGATTCACCCGGGTTCAAGTATGTTCAAGCAAGACCCGCTGTACATCGTTGCAGGCGAAATCGTGCGCACGAGCCGAACGTATGCGATGAGCGTTTCTCCGCTGACAAAAAGCCTCATCAACCGCATTGACCCCGCGCTTGACGAAAATCTGGACGAAAAGCGCGCAAAGAAGGCGAAAGACATCGCGGAGATTCAAAAAGCGAAGAGCATTGCGGACGGCAAAGGCAAAAAACAGAAAGAGAAAAAGGGCGAAAAAAGCACAAAAGCCGACGATTCGGGCGAGAATATCAAACTCGGCGGCGTGGTGTTCAACATCGAGAAAATCAAGGGCAAAAAGACGGTTATTCTGCCGCTTGCCGAGTTGCAAAAAGCCGCGCCAGCCATTGCGGACGAGGACGCGGGCAAGCTCAAGCAGTTCGCAAAATTGCACGGCAAGGTGATTATAAAAGGCAAGCCGTTGCTTTCGGGCGAAAAGATGGAACTGATTATGACGCTTGCGCAGAAAATCGATTTAGTGCCCGTGGGCGAGGCGAATTGGAACAGAAAACTCAATATCCGATTGGGCGAAGACGCGGGTGCGGAAGAAGAGCTGGTTCGCTCGCTGTCGTCGGTGCTTCGCGTGGCGGAGGCGAAGAAGAGCGAATACGGCTTTGTAACGCTGTTCACCGACGGCAACGGAACGTATTGGTTCAAGGTGAGCCGCGGATTTTCGACCGCACTCAACGAAAGCCTGTCGTCGCTTGAAGCCTTGGTTGACGAAACCTCGGTTTCGCTTAGCGAGAGCCAAAAAGCAATCGCGAACGCCGTCTATCGCAAATTGCACGAGCTGTATGATTGACCTCTAATCTCACCCCTTTGAAAACAGCCTAAGGCTGCCCCTCTCCTCGTAGGCGAGGGGCTTTTTTTGTGCACAAGTGTGACGAGCGTGGAATTCAGGTGTACAGGGGATTTTCCTGTTCCACACTGTTTGGCTTAGGAAACTCACTTTCCTTCCCTTCAACTGCTACATAAACAATTCTCCTGGTGTTTCCGACGGATTGTCCAACGGTTCTTGCCTCCGGGCCGAAGATGAAAAAAAAGAGTATCAGCATGGGGCCCGGCGCGGCCTCGCTTATCCTGATCTTCGTGCTCCTTTCCATCAGCGTACTGGGCATGCTCTCCCTCATGAACAGCAGAAATGATGCTTCCCTTAGCCGAAGAAGCGCGGAAGTGGCGGAGGCGGTGTACAGCTTAAATGCTGCGGCGG
>CALBGU010000126.1 GCA_937893155.1 uncultured Treponema sp.
GCACAAAAAAAATGCGCAGAGCAAAAAAATGCGAAAGATAAACTCAAAGGCAAACGCGCGGCTTTTCATACCTTTAACTATATCACATTTTCCCCCGTGCAAGCAATTTGCTTTTTATTTCATTATGAATTTTGTGTACACTTTTTCTAGTAGCTGCACATTGCAACACCTCTCTTTTATTCTTTTCTCAAAGTCTGTAAGCGTATTTTCATCTTTTAAAAGCAAAGCGTATAATTCTTTTGCTGTCCTAAAAATCCCATCTTTATCTGCTCTAATTGCAATCACTTGATTTTGGATTAAGCGGCGATATTGCACATCTTCAATGCTATCAATATCTATCAAAATCAACTCAGAAGCCAAAACAGGAATCATATTGTTAAAGTTAATTGCGCCGAATGCTCCATTTGCAATTTTTCTAAAATCCTTTCCGTTTTTCATTTTTCGGTGTTTAGGCTTTGGAGATGACAGAGGCGCATAATACTTTATAGTACCAATCTCAAGCACAATACCGACGTATGGGCGGGATTCTTTTTTGTTTATAGCAACTTTTTCATCGAATTGGCGAAGATATGCAATATACTCATCTTTTATGTTGTAAATCTTCATAAATAGTTCCTTAAAATAAAAAAAATAAAAGGAGCCATTTCCTGCTCCTT
The DNA here is from genome assembly GCA_937893155.1 of uncultured Treponema sp. Lineage (GTDB taxonomy): Bacteria > Spirochaetota > Spirochaetia > Treponematales > Treponemataceae > Treponema_D. The sequence continues at coordinate 657 of CALBGU010000126.1, forward strand.
TCAAAACATTCGTTTTTAGGTTTCCTTTTGTGGTAGGAACTCACCGCTTTTTTCAGTTTCCTCTTGTATGGTGGGAACTCACCGCTTTTTTCAGGCTTCTCTTAATGGTGGAAGCTCACCGCTTACTATATGATAAGCCTTTTTATGTTTGTTGTCAAATACTATATCACATTTTCCCCGTGCAAGCAATTTGCAAATCCATTGCCCGCCCTTTTACAAAAAAAGGGGAAAACACATTCCCCTTTTTCATAGCGTTTCTGTATTTAAGCCTTAAAGTTTTTGAACGCCTCAAAATCGAGCGTTGCAAAATAATCGTCGATAGTTTCGCTGCGGCGGATTTGCAAAATCGAGCCGTCTTCGCGCAAAAGCAATTCACCGCACCTCAGTTTGCCGTTGTAGTTAAAGCCCATCGCTCGCCCGTGTGCGCCTGCGTCGTGGATAATCAGCAAATCGCCGCGATTGATTTCCGGAAGCTGTCGCTGCACCGCAAACTTGTCGCAATTCTCGCACAAACTGCCCACAACATCGTAAACGTGGTCGCGGTCGGCGTTTTCCTTGCCGCTCACCGTTACTTCGTGATACGCCCCGTACATTCCCGGACGCATTAAATCCGCCATACTCGCGTCAACACCGATGTAATCGCGGTAAATGTGCTTTTCGTGGATTGCCGTCGTGATAAGCCAGCCGTAAGGACCAGTAATCGGGCGACCACATTCCCAGCAAATGCGAAGCGGGTCAAGCCCCGACGGCACGATTACGCTGTCGTAAATCTTGCGGATTCCCGCCGCCACATAATCGAGGTCAACTTTCTGCTGTCCTTGCAAATACGGAATGCCGATACCGCCGCCCAAATCCACAAACTCCAGTTTTATGCCCAATTTCGACTTCAGCTCCGCCGCCAGCGCAAACACAATGCGCGCCGTGTCGATGAAAAAATTCGGATTCAGCTCGTTTGACGCAACCATCGTGTGAAGCCCAAAATGCTCCACGCCGAGTTCTTTGCATTTTGCATACGCCTCAAAAAGCTGTTCGCGGGTTAAACCGTATTTCGCCTCTTCAGGCTTGCCGATAATCGAATTGCCGCCCGCTTTGAGCGAGCCGGGATTATAGCGGAAGCAAATTGTTTTTGGGAATTGCCCGCCGAGTGCGTCTTTCAAAAAATCGATGTGCGTAATATCGTCAAGATTGATGATGTCGCCGCGCTCATAAGCATATTGAAATTCCTTCGCAGGCGTTTCATTCGACGTAAACATAACGAAATCGCCTTTTATGCCCGTAATGTCGGAAAGCATCAGTTCTGGCAGACTCGAGCAGTCCGCGCCGCAGCCCTCTTCTTTCAGAATCGAAAGAATATACGGATTCGGCAGAGCTTTTACAGCGAAATACTCTCGAAAATCTGGAAAAATGCTGAATGCTTTATTAAAATAGCGCATATTTTCGCGGATAGCGCGCTCATCGTAAATGTAGAACGGTGTAGGATATGTTTGTGTAACCGTCTTTAACTGTTCGTGTGTAAGAGGAAAATCGCAACTCATAATGGTTTATAGTATACAATTTCGCA
>CALBGU010000127.1 GCA_937893155.1 uncultured Treponema sp.
TCCCTACACGACGCTCTTCCGATCTCGCATTTTCGCTTTGAAAATGTTTCTTTGAAAAAAATACGCCCGAGTAACAACGCAAAAATGTAACTGGAAGCCTCCGCTACAGGAACAAAGGAAACAGGAACTTTCTTTAATGCAATAAGGTCTAGAAATACGGCGAGAAAATAAATAAAATATGCACTAATGACATAAATATTGAGATATTCACGCAAAAATGAGTCATACGTTTTAAGCGCAGATTTTTTGAGCAATACTTGTGAAAAAGCAGAAATGAAAACTGAAACAAAAAGAGCCACTATAGAGAACATACTTATAAATCCTTTTTGCTGTCAGTGCTTAGCAAAAAAATACCGCACAGAATAAGAAAAGCACCGATGAGCATTTTTAATGAAACTTTTTCTTTGAAGAGAATAAAACCAAAAATCATTCCCCAAATAATAGTAATCGATTTGTTTGCAATGGCGGTAGAAAGCGGAATTTTTTTTAAGACCTGCTGCCATAAAACTGCATATACAAATAATACTAAAAAAACAAGACAGTATAAAGCGATGAAAGGGAATGAAAACAGCGTATAGCGACTTGCATATTTTCCAATCAATGGATAAAGACAATAAACTAAGAATGCTCCGTGCATTAAAAGAAGTGTAAACAGATTAGAATGAAATTTCATACAAATAATATACTATTTATTTTCAATAAAGGATATCATAATTTTATTCTTTTTGATATATTTTAGTCAGTTCCTTTTTTACGAGGTATTTTTTTATGATTCATTTTAATGTTCCGCCAATTACTGGCAATGAAGTGAAGTACATTCAGGAAGCTATTGACGCGCACAAAATCTGCGGCGACGGAGCTTTTACAAAAAAATGCAATGAATGGATTGAGAACAAAATCAATTCGGCTGAAAAAAGTTTTCGCTCGCGCGTTTTGTTGACCACAAGCGGAACTACTGCGCTTGAAATGGCTGCTTTGCTGTGCGATATAAAAGAGGGCGACGAAGTGATTATGCCAAGTTTTACTTTCTGTTCTACAGCTGACGCTTTTGTTCAGCGCGGCGCAAAAATCGTTTTTGTCGATGTAAGAAGCGATACGATGAATATTGATGAGAATAAAATCGAAAATGCAATTACTGACAAAACAAAGGCTATTTGCGTTGTGCATTATGCTGGCGTTGCGTGCGAAATGGACAAAATTATGCAAATTGCTCGCTCTCACGGCTTAAAGGTTGTTGAAGATGCGGCGCAGGCGATTTGTTCGTTTTATAAGGGAAAAGCCTTAGGCACAATCGGCGATTTCGGCTGCTTTTCGTTCCACGAAACAAAGAACTTTTCAATGGGCGAAGGAGGCGCGATTATCATCAACACAAACAACGATGATTTTGAGAAAGCAGAGATTATTCGCGAAAAAGGCACGGATAGAAGCCGATTTATTCGCGGTCAAATCGATAAATACACTTGGAGAGATTACGGCTCTAGCTATCTTCCCAGCGATATGAATGCGGCGTATCTGTGGGCACAATTTGAAAAAGCGGACGACATTCAAAACTACAGAATGAGCGTTTGGAACAAATACAAAGCAGCTTTTGCTTCCCTTGAAACCTCTGGTAAGATTCGTCTGCCTGTGATTCCTGAAAATTGCACTCACAATGCACACATGTTCTATATCATCACAAAAGACTTGGAAGAGCGCACTGCGTTTATTTCGCACATGAAAAAAAACGATATTCTTGCAGTTTTCCACTACATTCCGCTTCACTCAAGCCCTGCGGGAATAAAGTTCGGTCGGTTTGACGGCAAAGACGAGGTTACGACGGCATATTCAGAGAGACTTGTCCGTTTGCCTCTTTATTACGGCTTAACTGAGAGCGACCAGCAGAAAGTGATTGATTGTGTGTTGGAGTTCTATAAATGAGCGAACAAAAAGAAATATCAATCGTCATTCCTGTCTACAACAGCCACGAATGTGTTGCAGAGTTGAGCAGGCAGATAAAAGACGCTTTGCAGGGCATTTCGTACGAACAGATTATGGTAAACGATTGCTCAAAGGACTCAAGCTGGGGCGAAATCGTCAAAGAAGCAAAAGAAAATCCGAATCTTTTTGGGATAAATCTTCGCAAAAACGGCGGACAAGATTCTGCAATTTTGACGGGTCTAAACTATGCAAGCGGCAAATGGATTGTTGTTATGGACGACGATTTGCAGCATTCACCGTATGATATTCCAAAACTCTATGCAGAGGCGAAAAAAGGCTTTGACGTGGTGTATGCGAACTTTGAAGCAAAAAAACAGAAGCTCTGGAAGAATTTAGGCAGTTGGTTCAACGGAAAAATCAGTGAAATTGCGCTCGATAAGCCAAAAAACATTTATCTCTCGCCCTTTAAAATCATCAATGGCAATGTTGTGAAAGAGATGTGCAAATTCAACAATCTTTTCCCGTATATTGATGGATTGATTTTTCAAGTTACGAAAAACATCACTCAAATCGATATTGAGCATCACAAGCGAGAAATGGGAAAATCAAACTACAATTTGATAAAATCAATTCAAGTGTTTTTGCGTATGCTGTTTGGATTTTCGACTGTGCCGCTGAATCTCGCTTCTTTTACGGGCTTTTTCTCGGCAGGAGTCGGGCTTTTGCTTGCTATCGTGTATGCAGTCGAGTATTTCAATGGAAAAGCCGACGTTACAGGTTGGACAACGATTGTTGTATTGATATTGGTCATCGGCGGACTTATTCTTGTTTCGCTCGGCATTATTGGCAAATATCTGGGACAAATGTATTTAACGATAAACAATCAGCCAAAGTTTATTGTTAAAGAAACTACAAAATAACAGGAGGAATGTATGGTTAACAAGGAAGATAACAATACAATACAATACAATAGTATTTTGTGTTTCAATTCTTTTTATCATCTTCGGAACAGCTTTAATGCTGTTTATTCCGCAGATTTTGAATGTATTTCCTGATTTTTTGGAAAATTATGTGTTTCACCGAACGTTCAACCACGAAGCATTTCGGGACACAATGGTTTCTTTAGTGGCATATCCTATTTTCTTTGCGATTTTGCTTGATGCAATTTTCTTCACAAAGTTTTCAGATATGCAAAAAATAGTAGTTATTGGGTTTTACGCTTTTTCCATTTTGGCGACAATAGCGATTATATCGTATACTTGTGCAAATGCGTTTATTGGTCAAGATTTGAGTTCAGAAACGCTGTTTGGCTATGAATGTTTCAGAGAAAAAACATTTTGGCCGACAAGCTGGTTCTATTCGATGGAATTCCGTTTTTTGAATACGCAACTTCTTACAGCACCGCTGTTTATATTCACAAAAAACTTAGCTCTTATCCGTTCTATTACCGCAGTATTATGCGAAATCGTGCTTTTTTTAGGAACATATTACTTTTTAAGCGCATTAAGAATAAAAAAACTGTGGCTTAAATTGCTTTGCTGCACTTTGATGATAAGCCCTGTATCTTGGACATATTTTTGCTATGTTCAAGGCGGAAGTTACTATATTCCACATATTGTCTTTAGCTTTTTCTATGTTGGGCTTTTCATATCTCTCGTTTTTCATCGTGATGCATATTCCGCTAAAAAGCAAAAAATTCTTTTCGGCATTTTTGTAGTTCTTGCATTTTTAAGCGGAGTTTCTTCAATTCGATATATTCTGAATTTTACATTCCCTGTGTGTGCTGTTATCTGCTTCGTAAAGTTCTATGAATTACGCAAAAATGACAAGCCATTCAATCTGAAAGAGTTTTTCATTTTGGATAAAGCGACTTTTATTTCTACGGTAGGGCTTTTTGTTAGTGGAATTGGATACATCTTCAACTCAATAGTAATTGCAAGCATTTTTACATTCAAAAATATGAATAAAATCACATTCAACCCGTTGAGTAGTATCGATTTAGATGCAATTAAAGATATGATTTTTAGAACAGCTGGCTTCAACGATGGTGTAAGCGTATTTACTCCTGCTGGGATTGCAAATGTTTTGATTTTAGCTGTAATCATTTTTACGTTAATGCTCTCAATTCTGCTGTTTAAAAGTGATATGTCTAAAGATAGACGATTTTTTATGCAGTTCTTGGTCTTTAGCACAGCATTCAGCTTTTACACAAATATTTGCACAGAAATGGTTGGCAGATACCTTACAATGTTATTTTGCTTTTTTATTCCCCTCTTCGCAATTATTATTGAGCAAAAAGACATTGCAATCGTAAAAAAATGGTGTTTTTCAGTTTCTGCAGCTGTCTTGATTATGACAAACGCATACTTATGCTTTGGAAAAATGCAGCTAAAAGAAAATTCCTTAGAACTTGGAGAAGTATGTAATTTCTTAAAAAACAACAATTACGAATTCGGCTATGCTTTTGCAAACATTGCAAATCCAATTTGGTTTTGGTCTAATGGTGAAATTGAAGTTGCAACACTCGATGCCGACAGTAATTCTAATGATGTCGATGTAATGCCGAAAAGCTATGCAATTCACAAATGGCTTGAACCAAAAAGATTTCTTGATAAGAATTATTACAAGGGAGATAATCATATTTTCTTTGCAATAAAGCAAAATAATTATGCAGAATCAAAAAACAAAGCACCTTTTGAAAAAGGCACTTTAGTTTTCAGCGATGAGAATTATCTTGTTTTTGATTTTGCTTCACAAAAAGTTTTTATCGACTCTTTTTCCGAGTAATTACTTTCTTTACCAGTCCTCTTGTGCCTCCAACAATTTCTTCTAAGAAATTGAACACAAGAGGACACTTCATTTTCATTTCTGCAAGCGTAAAAATAAGCGGTGATTGCAAAATTGGAATAATTCGCTTGTCATTCAAAAGATGAACTTTTGTAAATTGAAACTTCGGATTCAAAATCATCTTTTGAATATCCAATGGAATTTCTCCAGCTTCTTTTATGCGCTGCTGCAAACTTCTATCAGCAAGTTTGTAATAAGAAATATAATTCTTTCCAGCAGCCTCGCTCGAAAAATAATGAATTATCTTCGCATTTTCCAAAAATTCCAATCCGCCTTGGCTTATTTGGCAATTCCAAACTCCAGAAAGTTGTGTATCTCCAAAGCCGCAATTATAAAAAGCCTCATTAAAAGCTCCTTGGTCGTGGTGGTCGTGCTTTACACGGAAAGAATACTCCCAAAGTTCATTCCATTTTTTGAAAAACGCTCTAGCCTTTTCACAATCGCGATACAAAATCACGCCGCTGTTTATATGAAACCCTTGCTTTGCAGTTCCTGTATAATGCATCTTTTTCTCGCGCTTCAAGAAATAATCTCGATGTTTATGCTCGCTTAGCATCACATGCCCGTCAAGAACTGCGGCAATAGGATAATCATATTGTTCGATGTCAGAAAGGCTGTCGCAAATAATCGTGTCGCAATCGATAAAAAGAAAATCGCCAGTAATATGCTCTGGAATAGTTGTTTTTAGCACTCTCGAACGCTCAACATTACTTGCATTTTCAGGAAAATCAACAGACACGATTTCAGAAACATATTTTTTTATCTCTTCGCGCTTTCCAGTAAAAGTTGCAACTGTCTTGTTGTCGGTCAGAATAACGATTTCTGCATTTGTCATATAGTGTCGTAGCGAAAAAACAGACATCAAACACTGCTCATAATATAAATCTTTATCAGTCGAAGTAAGTACATAAACGTATTTCATATCATTACTGTATATCAAAATCAGTTTTTTTACTATACAGAATTCCGCTTTTTACTTCTTGCTTTTCGTATTCTCTCTTTTTCAATTCTGAATAGAGGTATGAAGAATAAAAATCAGATACATCTTCATCGTTACTCGGATTACGTTTATCAAGAATCAAAACATAATCGGGGAAAACTTTTTTCGGAAATTCATCAAAATATATTTTCAAACGCTCATCATCAAAAAAAGTTCTCCAAGTTGTTGGGGCAGCACAGCCTAAATTTTGAAACGACATATATGCCCACGTTGCAACACCTGAGATAAAAATCGTTTTTTCTTCACCTTGCAAATCCGACAAAAGCTCATACAATTCATCATAATAGATTTTGTTTTCAGCACTTGTATAAATATGTTTTGCAGGTCCCTGTTCTATTTTCTCAATG
>CALBGU010000128.1 GCA_937893155.1 uncultured Treponema sp.
GCGAATACAAAGCGGCTTTTTTTGAGCGCACAGCAGTTATGCAAAAACGTGGCGTACATTGAAAGCGCGGACGAATTGCCGAATGATTTTGCAACGCTCAAAACGGTCGGCATTACCGCAGGAGCAAGCACCCCCGATAGCGTTATTGAAGAAGTGGAAAAACGGCTGTTGCAGTGCTCTGCGTTGCCTGCGGAAAAATAAAAACGGGGGAATATCTCCCCCGTGCGTGCATTACGCTTGTGAATCAGTCTGTGTTATCGGCTGCTCTCCTTTTTCGGCATCGACATCGGGCGTTTTTTCGCCTTTTGTTGCCGATTTGCTTCGGGCGGAAACCTTGTCGTTGACGTTTTGGATTTCTCTGTCAATCAGCGCGGCAAGTTTTTCGTACTGCGCGGGCTGAATGCGGCGCATTGTGGCAAGATACGGGAGCAAATCATCGTTCACCAAAACCAAAATCGGCTTTTTGAGAGAACTTGCGCTGTCTGTCGCCCGTTCTTGCTCATTTGTCGCGACCATTGTTTTATGCGCCGCTTCAAAATCCTCGTGCGCTTTTTTCACATTTGCCACCCGTACTGCCACGCCGTCCAGCACTGCAATATTCTCTGTTTCGCCGACAAAATCGCCGAGCAGGCTTTTGGTCATACCAGACTGCTCGTTTTGATTCAAGTTCCACATCGCAGGATATTTTGCGCAAATCTTAGAAAGTGCCGTTGCCGCCGCTGCGATTTTCTCGTTCGGGTGCGCCGTGTAGCCGTCGATGAGTTTGTACAAAAGCCGCGTTTCTGCGTCGCGCGCGTTGTCAAACGCCTCAAGCCGTGTCGAAATCTTGCTGCGGTTCAGTGCCGCAACCAAACTTTCGTGCATTTCCTTGAGCTTTTTCGTCGTTTCTGTGAGATACGAATCACCCTCTGCCGAGAGCTCTTCGAGCCAAGCAACAATTCTTTCCAATGCTGCGCATAATTCTGCAATACGAATAGACGTATTAACTCGTAAAGTCTTTTTCATAAAAAATTCCTCTACAATATATCTCCCTTTGTTTTTATTATTTTTGTCCTAAAAAAAAGAAAAAAAATGAAAAAAAATTTACATCGCAGATTCTGCGAAGCGCAAGCAGACAACAAAACGGCAATCGCAGATTCTGCGAGGCTCAAACAGACAACAAAACGGCAATCGCAGATTCTGCGAAGCCCAAACAGACAGCAAAACAGGAATCGCAGATTCTGCGAAGCCCAAACAGACAGCAAAACGGCAATCGCAGATTCTGCGAAGTGCAAAAAGACGGCAAAACAGCAATCGCAGACACTGCGAAGCGCAAACAAACTGAAAAATGGCAATCGCAAATTCTGCGAAGCCCAAACAAACTGAAAAATGGCAATCGCAGATTCTGCGAAGTGCAATTTTGTAATCGGGGTTTGCAAAATTGCAGATTTTTTATAAAACGGAGAGAAAAATGCTGCTGCTACAAACGATACGCTGACATCTTGAGCGTATTGAGCTTTCGATATAATTGTTCTATACTGCGCCTATGAAAACAATTACTTATACATCAGTAAAACCTGCTTCCCAAACTGCAACAGGGGGGGGGTAGAAAAACAGTTACGGTCATCGAACTTTGAGCTTCTGCGCATTATCGCGATGCTTATGATTGTTGCAAGTCATTACGCTGTTCACGGCGTGCGGCACTGTTTAACGCTTGAATTATCTGCACAATGGCTGAAGGGAATAGACTTAAACAGGATTTTGACTTCATTTTTGGCTCACGGCGGAATCGGAAACGGCATTTTCTTTTTGTTGACGGGCTATTTTATGTTCGGCAAACCGTACAAAGTGCAACGCCTCATCAAACTCATCGCGCAAGTGTACTTTTACGCCGTTGCGCTGCTCATCGCGTGGGCGGTTATTCGCTTTGCACACATCTATTCTTTTCCCGAATTGAAAACGATTTCGCAGATGATGTTTTTTATCAACGCCGTCATTCCGATAACGTCGGGCGGCTGGTGGTTCATTCAGACGTATGTCGTGCTTTTTTTGTTTATCCCCGTTCTAAACAGCTTTATCGAAAAATTGAGCCTGCAAAAACAGCTCGCCGTGATTGCAGTTCTTTGGATTTTCTGGTACGCCGCAGGGATTTTCGGCTTTGGCTACTCAAAGTTACAAGAAGCCTGTTTTTTCTACATTCTCGGCGCGTATCTCAAGCGAAAAGATGTTTCAATGAACACATATCTTGCGCTGGTTTTGTTTATCTGTGTGTGGATTGCGCTCTCTTTGCTTGACATAAAAAGTGCGGCTATTCTCAAAAGCGACAATGTAAAAGAAATGCTCGTCAAAGTGTTTTGCAACGGCTTTTCTGCGGTGATACGACCGTTTGCAGTCGTTTTTGTATTTTTGTTCTGTAAATCGCTCAAAATCGGCTGTAATCGGTTTATCAATGCCGTCGCATCAAGCACATTCGGCATATATCTCATTCACGATTCTTCCGTCGGTCGCCAATTCATTTGGAATAAATTGCTTCACGTTTCCGATGTGCAGTATCAGTCCGTCTATTTTCCGCTGTATGCCGC
>CALBGU010000129.1 GCA_937893155.1 uncultured Treponema sp.
TGGCGCGTTCAAAATAGATTCGTCCATTTTCAGCGTAGACGGACTGCTTGAAATTCGCCAAAAACAGCGATTTCAAACGCTTTCTGCGCTCAACTACAAACACATTTCAAAAACGCTGAATTCCGAAATCGTCAGTCAAGCCGACATCAACGATGGCAAAAAAAGCCCTTTTGTTTTTTCGGTCAATGAGCACGCCAAAAATGTGGAAATCGCGTTCAATTTTCCGAACGGATTGTATTATATGGACGATGACGGCGACAAACAATCGCATACGGTTTCTGTAAAATTGTATATTTCGTATGACGGCGGCAAATCGTTTTCGTATCTTTCGGAGCAGTCAATCAGCAAAAACGAAAGCGCAAAAGAACTGCGCTATGTGTTTTCGCGCTCGTTCACGCTCACCGATTATCGACGGCTCAAACAAAATGGACAAAGCCAATTTGCGTTTAAACTCGTAAAAGATTATTCCAAAAAAGACAACGAGCAAACGACGTGTTATTTGATGTATTGGCAATGTCTTTGCTTTGACCCTGCAAAATCGTCTAGCCCCGCAGGTGTTCTTGACGATAACGGCGAAGCGGGCTTGGTGTCGTGTTTGGCGGTGGAAGACCGTGAGCTGCAATATTGTGCGCTTCTGGCTCTGCGCGTAAAAGCAAACGCAAGCAACGAAGAAAAACTGACCAAAGTAAACGTAATTACGCAAGGAATGGCGCGGGTGTGGAATAGCAAAAGCCGAAAATGGAGCGAGTCAAAAACCGAAACGCGAAATCCTGCGGCGTGGGCGCTGGAAATTGAAACAAGCGAAACGCACCCTGCAAGCCGCTACGCAGATGATGAACTTGATTTAGAGAGTTTCGGCGAATGGTATGAGCATTGCGAAGCGAACGGATTTTTTGCTGATTGGGTGATTACGCAAAATCAGAAAAAAGATGCGGTGTTGCAGTATTTGCTTGATTCCACAGGCGCGGCGTTGTATTACGACCTTGCGGGGCGGCGCGCGGTTGCCCTCGACAGAGTGCAGGAAAACGCCGTTGCGGTGTACAACGCCCATAATATCATTAGCGCAGAAAATAAGCGGTCTATCGTGCGGAAAACGGACGGATACCGCATAAAGTACGTCAACAGCAAAAATGATTTGTATCAAGAAGATGTGTATTTGGTAATGCGCGACGGGAAAGAACTCACCCAAGACAGCATTATTCGAGAAGTGTCTGCAACCACCGTTACCACATTTGAACATGTGGTAAAATTTGCGCGGCGGCTTCTTGCGGTGGAAACTCTACGCCCCAAAACAACAACAATTCAAGTGGGCAACGAGGGCATTTACTTCACCCCGTATTCAAAAGTTTTGCTTCAAGACGACAGCCTTAAAATCGGACTCGACCACGCAATTATAAAAAGCGTCAAATCGTACAGCGGCTTATTGCGCTCAATTACGCTTGACCACGCGGTTGCGTTCCCGAATAAAGCGTGTGGCGTTGTTATCAATGCGTTTAATGGCACGACGGGAAGAATGGAAGTGCTTAAAATCAAGGTTGACCGCACGCCCATAGACCGCAAAAACGATGTGAAAAACGTGCAAGAATTGATGTGTTTGGGCAATGTGAAAATGACGGGCACTGTGCCAGAACCCGGCAACATTTTGAGTTTTGGCATTTTGGACAACAACGGCGAATTTTCGCACATTTGCACCGAATATATGATTGCGTCAATCAAAAAAAATGGCAATCAGTTTGCGCTTGAGTTGGTGAATTACAATCCCGCGCTCTACGATTCGGGGAAAATCCCGCCGTATTCCTCTTCTCTCAGCGAACAAGGCTCGCTCCCTCCTGCCGCAATCCCGAAAAATGTCGTATCGCATTTTGACCTTGAAAGCGAGGTAGCGCGGGCGGTGCGCAATGCGCAGACGATTGATGCAGAGAGAATCGGGCGTGAAGCGGCGCAAGAAGCGGCGTGGGCAATTACGCAAGGCGTTCATTTTTCCGATGTGCACCGCATTGAAGACATTCAGTATTCGATTGAAGAGATTTTGCAAAAAATCGACGACGACGCAAAAAAAGCCGAAGACAGCCTTTTATGCTCCGAAAATGATTTGTATTCTACAATTCAGCTCACTTCAAGCGCTATTACAAACATCGTGGCGGGCGCAGGTGCGGCGGCAAGTTTGCAAATTTCGCTTGATTTACCCGCGTTGATGAATGCTGATGATTTCGTTGCGTTTTGTCAGAAAATTATCACGGCGAAAATCAACGACGAAAAAGGCGACGAAATCACGCTAACCGAAGCCGAGCAAGAAAAACGATTGCGGCTTATCAATGCTGTCTATGCGCGAAAAGACCGCGATATTATGAATTACCGCAACGGCAAATTCACCGATTTTTACACAATAAACCCGTCCTCGTCCTCCGACGACCAAAAAAAACTGTGGGATTTGGCGGTAAAAGCAAACGCAATCGCGTCTTCAATCGATATGCGTGCGTCAAACATCAAAATGGCGGCTGAAAACGTGTGCTTCACCAACCCAAAAGCCCCGAACGACGGCGAAACGATTGTGCGGGGCGGCTACATCAACACAAACACCCTCAACACAAACGAGCTTTTTGCGCGTCAAATTGTGGTGTATTCGCCCGATGAGATTGAAAAAGATAAAAAACTGCGCGAAGCATTTGAAAAATTGAGCTATGAACAGCAAGCGGAGATTCTTGCCAACAGGTCTAAAGCTACTGTGCTTTTGCAAAACGCAAAAAAGGAAAAGAAGGCGGCAAAACAGGCAAAAGCGAGCGCAGAATACGCCGTTGCAGAAACGGAAATCGAGGTGCGACAAGCAGAGACGGAAAAGGAAGTTATTGAAGCATACGCGGCGGCGGTAATTGCAAAAGAAAATGCGGGTGAAAATCTGCAAAAATCCCAAACCGCATTGACGCAAGCACAAAGGGCATTGCAAGAAGCGCAGACCGCCTTGACACAGGCGCAGAAAAATGCGGCAGACGTGGAAGAAAACGCGGAGGCAACCGAAGAGGAAAAGCAAGCCGCTCAACAGAATTTGACCGACGCAGAAAAGAAAGTGCAAGAAGCACAAACGGCAGCGCAAGAAGCGCAAAGCAATTTTGAAGATGCCAAAGATATGGCAGAAGACGGGGATTCTGTTATAGCTGGGATTGTTGAGCGAAGCGCCACGTTGATTGCACTCAAAAAAGCGCAAGATGAAGCGCAAGAAGCCGCCGCCGCGCTTTTGGAAGCAGAAAAGGCAAAACAAGCCGCCCAGAAAACCGCCGACGACATTGCGGCAAAAGCGGAGGCAACCGAAGAGGAAAAGCAAGCCGCGCAACAGGATTTGACCGACGCAGAAAAAAAAGTGCAAGAAGCACAAACGGAAGCGCAAGAAGCGCAAACCGCATTGCAAGAAGCACAAATAGCCGCTTCGATTGAGACGGCAGAAAAGCAGTTGACACAAGCACAGACCGCCGCACAGACCGCACAAGAAACATTCTCTGCCGCCGTTATCCGTGCAGACAAAGCCGCGACGGCACTTGCAAATGCAGAACAACTCGTCCAAGAACTGCGCAATACAAGCCCGAATTGCATTACGATGGAAGAAAGCCTGTATTCAAAAGACAATCCCCTGTACAAAGGCTCTATTCGCTCGAGCAATTATCAGCCAATAACGATTGACGACAAAACAGGCGCAGTTGCCGCCCTGGCAACCCAAAGCGGCGCGGGCTGGATTATCAAGCACGACGGCACGGCGGAATTCTCAAATATAAAAACGGTGGGAATGAACGCCAATAGCGCAATTATCGGCGCAGATTCCACGTTTTTGGGCACGGTCAATATGGGCGCGGCAAACGAAATCGAACTCGGCAATCTGTATTTTTCTTGCCAGCCGTCCTTTATTATCGCTCAAGTACAACTGAGCCCAGAATCCTCATATCATAATGGGGATTGGTATACCGCCGCAGAGGTGAGCGGTTTAATACCACAGCTTTCGTGGGTCAACTTTAACGGTATGCACCGCAACGTTACTGCAGTCAGAATTAGAGCAAATTATGACAGAGAAAAAAAATTTCGCGGGCTCGCGGGGTGGCGCTGGAGATACTGGGGAGAGGCGTGGATTGAAATCAAGCAAAATAATGGAGGGTGGCAAAACTTGGGGAAATTTTGGGATATAGATGAAGAGAGTTCTCTCGAAGGTATAAAAAAAAATACCGTCGCACGCTCTGTATAAAGTGGTAAAAACTGCAGGCTGTACGGTGAAAATGAACTTGCCTAGCGTGTGCGAGGCGGACGGGAAACATATTTCTACGAAGAGTTATGGTGGCTATTCAAAAGACGAAAACGGTAACTTTGTGAGAATTCCCAATTATGTGTGTAAGTCGGATAATTCGCTTATTACTATTTGATATTGCGCAAAAGCGTATTGCGGAAGCGGAACAAGCAAAAAAAATGCAGCTTTTTGCTTGACTTTTTGCCGAAATGCAATATAATGTTAACTGCTAGGTGAGAGGGAACTCTTGCCGAGTGACCGAAAGGGGTACATTTGTACCCCCTGTTTTTTTATAAAACATCTCCCCAAGTGCATTTGAATAATTGATTATTTGTAAAAATATAAAGAATTGATTCTTTTGGTGGTTCTTGAAATATAATTCCTTTTTGTCTTGCAGTTCCTCTTTTTGCTTTTATTGAGCCTTTAATTTTTGTTAAGCACATTTCTTTTGAAAATGCGTTATCTGTGAATAGAAATACATTATCTGCTTGTTCAAGTGCCTTTATTGCATTTTTTCCAAGTTTATTAATATCGCCTCGAACGTGCTTCATTTCAAGAGGTTTGCCGTCAAAAAGACAGTCGGGGTTCTTTCCGGCTCTTCGTTCTGGTGGCATAAATACATTCATTCCGCTTTTTTCTGCCAATGTAAGAGCCATCATCTTATCGGATTCATAAACAGCAGGGTCTTTTTTGCCATCTTTTTGGCGTGTAGCCGCAATAAAAACAGATGTTGAACTACTCGCAGAAATTGCTGACCACTTTTCAGACGGAAACGATTTTTCTGCAACTTCTTTGCTTTTATCAGTCTGCATACCCTTATTATCGGCTACTTTTTCTTTCGGGGCTGTCCCTTTCGGCTGTGCTTGCCCCTGATTGAACAGCGTGCGCTCCACGCCGACATATTCTCTTGCATAATCGCGCCTTAATCCCGTCTGCTTGACGAAGTCCCGCGCCACCGCCTGCCATTCGCCTAAGCGCGCCTTTGCTTCGGGGTTGGCAAGTCCCGCCGACTCAAAGACGGCGACACGCTTTTTGTATTTGCGAATCGTGCGCTCAATCTTTCTTTGCGTCTGTTCGGCTTCGTATCTCGTGTATTCGTGCTTTTTATATTTTTTTATAAAGGGGGTATAATGGTTATATCCTAATAAAAAAATCATACGATAATTTATAATATGGGAATTACATTGACTGATGAAGAAGCTGATTATTTGATAAAAGTTGAAAAACTATGCTTAGAAACAAAAGAGTTTAAATTTCCTTTTAATGGTGGTAAAGTAGTTATTCCTCTTGTTTCTAAAGATAAAAAAGAGGAATTTTTACTAGATATAAACAGGGCTAGTATTGATATTAATAAAAATACATTTCAAAATAGAGTAAGAAAGTGTATAAAATTAGTTAGATTGGATTTAGGTGGTGCACCTCATAGAAATCCTGACGGCAAAGAAATAGGAACTCCTCATATACATATATATAAAAATGGATATGAGGATAAATTTGCTTATGAGTTACCAGAATTTTTTTTAACTTGCAAAACTATAAAAGATTATTTTTATAAATTTCTTGAGTTTTGCAACGTAACAAAGAAACCTAATATAGAAATGGGGTTGTTTGTATGAATGAAATTGATATTTTGGTTGAAAACTATTATAAATGGCTCAAAGATAAAACGGTTGTAAGAAATATTGATGAGAATTGGACTGAAATCACTACTCCATATTTAGACCGTCATAATGATTATTTACAAATATATGCAAAGAAAAAAGATGATACAACTTTCTTTTTAACAGATGATGGCTATATTATAAATGACCTTGAAATGAGTGGTTGTTCTTTAGATAAATCTCGCAGACAGGAGTTATTAAAAATTGCTCTTAACGGGTTTGGTGTAGGTTGTAATGAAAATAAACTGTTTGTAAATGCTACTAAAGACAACTTTGCAGAGAAAAAACACTCTTTAATTCAAGCTATGATTGCAATAAACGATTTATTTTATACAGCTTATCCTTATACTCAAAGTTTATTTTGGGAAGACGTTGTTTCTTGGCTTGACTCAAAAGATATTCGATATATTCAAGATGTCCAATTTGCTGGAAAAAGTGGCTTATGTCATAAGTTTGATTTTAGTATCCCTAAATCAAAAAAATATTCAGAGAGACTTGTTCAAACAATTTCTAACCCAACAAAAGAAACTGCGCAAAATTTAATTTTTAAGTGGTTTGACACGAAAGAGAATCGTAGTCAATCAACTTTGTTTGCTTTTCTTAATGATACAGAAAAAGAGGTATCTGCAACTGTAAATGACGCATTAGAAAACTATGGAATAAAAATAATTTCTTGGAAAAATCGTAATGATTATGGGGAACTTTTAGCCTCTTAATACTTCCCCAGCTCTTCATAATTCGTGAACGCGTGGCGGTTTTTATGCAACAACAATATTGATTTCTTTGATTGTGCCCGTTTCTTTGGCAACTTCAAATATTTTTTCTTTGTATCCAATATCAATAATAAATGTTCCCTTGTTATCAATTACAGAAATAGTTTCATTCTTGTAAGTACCAACAACAAGCGATGTATTATCTTCATATTCTTTGCTATGGATAATTTCTAAAGGGTTTATATCCAATAACTTTAACGCTTCTTCCGCAGTCATTTTCGTTTCTCCTTTCGATTAAGGCAACACTCTATAAACTAATAATCAAGATTGATTCCGTTTTGTTTGTAAAAAACCAATCTTTCTGCACAAATATTATTTTTGTCGTTTGCGAAATCATACATTGATTTTAATTCAGATTTTTCAGCTTCTGTCATTTCTGAAAGTTTTTTAGAACAAAGTGAAAAATATCGTTTTTTTTGTTTTCGAGTAAAACCAACATCTGAAAAATATTTTGGCAACCCGTCATACATTCCAAACATTTTTACACCCCCTCATAATTCCAGTGCAATTTTTTAGCAACTTCTTTTGCTGTTTCATTATAAATATACTGCCAATATTCGCTACTTGCAAGTTCTTTTCTTTCGGGGCGTTTCCTCGCGGTTGCGCTTGCCTCTGGTTGAACAGAGTGCGCTCCACGCCGACGTATTCCCGGGCGTAGTCCCTCCGCAATCCCGTCTGCTTGACGAAATCGCGCGCCACCGCCTGCCACTCGCCGAGCTTCTGCTTTGCTTCTGGATTCTCCAACCCTGCAGCTTCGTATGTTGCAATGCGTTTTTTGTAGCGTCTAATCTGTCGCTCGATTTTGCGCTGTGCTTGCTCGGCTTCGTATCTCGTGTATTCGTGCTTTACGCCGCTCGCGTCCGTGTAGGCGTATTCTTTCTTGCTCAACGCCGCCACTGCTTCCGCGTCGTAGTGCCGCTCCATTCCCTCAAAATACGGATAATATGAATGCCTGCAATTTATCCCGCAAATCCCGTCTGCCTTGCCCAAGCCGCACACAGAAAACGGGCGATACTTTTTGTTAATCCCTGAAATCGAAAAAAAGATGTTGACAACTTAAACAAATTTACAGAAAATAGAACTAGAGGCATACTTATGGAGAATAAACAACTCATAGCAGCTATTCGAGAATGCAATACAAGAGAAGATTTAGAAAAGCTCTTTAAGCGTTTTGATGTAGTTGATACACAAACAAAATACACAATTCTTGTTGAATCCATGTATAGTCCTCAGATGTTTTTTTCTGTTGGCAGTCCATCAATAGAACAACAATACGAATTTGCTGTTGAACAATTCTTGTCAATGACTTGGAAAATCTCTGCAATGTACGAAAAAATGGGGATGTAATGATGTCGATTTTTTCAATGAATGAGCAGAAAGAGTTAAAAATAAAGTTTATTGCCGAGAAGTTCAAAACAAATGAAAAGACTGTAGAAAGTCTGTTTTCGAAATATGTAGCATTACTGCCAAGAATGAAAGAGCAGTATTTAGCTCATGTTATGCGGTCGCTAGAAGCATATATTCGCGAAAAATGTAACGCTCCGCTGTTTGTTATCACTTGTAAACCGTCGAGTGACAATCCTGCTATGAAAGGTGGAGGGTGTGCGAGTTATAAAAAGGGACAATTCTTTAATATTGTTTATGATTCAAAACTTGATGCAAAGCAAGTCCGTATTGTGATTGCACACGAATTAGGACATTTGTTTTGGATAGCAGTAGCAAATAAAGAATATGAAGAAAATCATGAGCCATTATCGTCAATTTTTGGTATTTTCACAATTTTTGATAAAAATGATTTTTATGCAGATAAGACAGTTCCGTTTCAACACGATTCTTGGCAAGATATTGTTTTAGATTTTAGCCAGTTGAAAAACAAAATCGAAGGTATAGAAAACTTATCCTAGCTCCAAGCGTCGATGTATTTTTGAGGTATTTCATAAATATTGTTTGGTTTTATTAACTCCCAGCCTTTTTTATAGAGATACACAAGCTCTTTGAATTCTTCTTTTGTTAAGCCTTTATGTCCTTTAGCATTAAGAGTAACTCCTCTTTTTCTTTCAGTTTCGTCTGGAAGTATCCATAAAGGTTCATCTTCGTCATAAGAAAAGTTAATCATTAAAAAGCTCCTTGTTCATAAGATAAATCATACTTTTTACAAAGTTCTTGTATTACAGCTTCACGACTTTTTAATTTATTCTTTAATTTATTATACTCTGCAATTACATCGTTTTGCAAGATTGAAATATCAAAATTATGTTTTTTCGACAATTTGAAATATGTTCGATTATTGCAAATTGCATAAATTGAGCCTAAAGATGATTGTTTTAGAAGCATATCTACATCATCACCACTAAAATTTGTATTTAAATTATGATTGTGAAACATTGTTACACTCAATTCTTTAGCTTTATTGAGCTGTTTTGTTTCATTATCGCTGTTTGTAAATCCAACTCGACCACGCTCACCCTCTCCAATAGAAATAATGTTTCCTTTTCGGTCAAGAAATACACTCTTTTCAATTCCTTTTGTTTTATTGTCTTCTGCATTGAGCCATTTCATTACTTTGTTTTCTTTCTCTGAAACAGAAAGTTTTTCGCTATTTGAGAAAATCTCTGAAGCACGATGAGAAATATCTTTTGTGGTGAAAAACGGCGTTGCTGGTGTGTTTGTCCCTTCTTCTTTTGCCGTCTGTATTTTTTTTCCTCTCGGCTGCTCCCCGCGCTGATTCCATAGAGTTCGTTGAGTACCCACGAATTCCCGGGCGTAATCCCGCTTTATTCCAGTCTGTTTTACAAAATCTCTTGCAACCGCTTGCCACTCGCCGAGTTTTGCCTTTGCGTTTCCCGCGTCTATGCCAGCTCCCTCTGC
>CALBGU010000130.1 GCA_937893155.1 uncultured Treponema sp.
TCGTCTTCTATATTGCTTTTGAAGTAATAATATTTTTCATTCAAATCAGATTTATCTTCTGGACCTTCATCATAAATCAGCCATTCATTATTTACTTTGGTACAACAATAAATAACGTTAGATGTTAATACTTTATTTGTATAATAAGTATTGTTATTAATATTAAGCGTTACACCAATATTAAATGTATAATTTTGAATTCTCTCAATCAATTCTTCTTCTTTCATATAAAATTTCCTTTTCAATACAATATATCAATTATTTGTGATTTTTGTATACACTCAACGCGGTTGTTGACAAAGCGGGGATAGTGGGCTAGAATACAAAAAGAAAGCGCAACCAAAATTACGGTTAGCCTTCATTTTTTTGCTTTTACACCTTTTAGGGTGCGCCGCTTAGATGTCGAAGACTAGGCGGCTAATTTTTTGCTCTCACACTTTTTGAAGGTGCGAAGAGGTGTGGTTAATACACTGGATAATCGAGCAAAAGAATCACTACGATTATCACTGAAATCATTACGATTCGATTCACCGCACGCCCTCCCAGCCATTTTTACCAGCTTTCACTATACAGTTACTTGCCTTTAGAGCTAGAAAGGCTAACCGCCAACTTGTCGGAACTCGCGAAAGTCCCTATCGGTTGCGCCGTCTAAGATTATCGGCGGGATAAAAGGATTTTTGCAATCCACAAAAAAAGACGCTGCCCGTACAAAATGCGGGGGAGCGTCTTTTTTCATCTTACTGCTTCCTTTGGTGTACCGTCAGACTATCCTCTGACGCTCCGTCACTGCTTGCTCTGATGCACCGTCAGACTATCCTCTGATGCTCCGTCAGCGCTTCCTCTGACGAGCCGCCAGACGAGACTCTGATACGCACCGCCTCCAGAATGTTCGGGCGCAACAGCCGCTCGCGCTTTATTCGGAGAGGAAAGGCGCGGCGGGTCCCTCAATGATTGTGCCGACGAACTGCGCATTCGGGGCGTTTATCACGCGGAAACTCTTTGCGCTCACTTCGGGGATTCCGTAGAACATATCACTTTCGGCAGGTTTTCGCTCCGAACTTTCGTCCGTGGCAAACGTGCAATTTTTGATGACGAGATGTTCCACCGGGCTTTCGGGCAGCCCCGCGATAAAGCCCGCGCTCGCCTTGCAGCCAACCGCCGAGCAGTCTTCGATGAGAACATCGTGAATTCGCGGGGTTTCCGCCGTTACGCTCTGTTTTTCAAGGCTGAAAAGCGGAGACGCAGGGTCGTTCACGCCGCATTTGTAGAACATATTGATTGCAATCGGGCAGAGATTGTCCGTCATTTTGAGTTTGCGAAGCCGAATGTTTGCAATGTCGCCGCCACGCCCGCGCCGGCTTTTTATGCGGATTCCGCGGTCAGTGCCGGGGAATTCGCTGTTTTCGGCGAGCACGTTGCGGATTCCCGCCGCGGTTTCGCTTCCGATGACGATTCCGCCGTGTGCATTTTTGACCACGCAATTTTTGACAAGCACGTTTTCCGTCGGTTTTCCCGCACGAATTCCGTCTGCGCCGCTGCCGCTTTTCAGGCAAATTCCGTCGTCGCCCACGCTCACCGTGCAGTCTTCAATGACCACGTTGGTACAGCTGTCGATGTCGATGCCGTCGGTGTTCGGCGCGTCTGCGGGGTTTTCCACGGTAACGCCCGAGAGTCTGACCCACGTCGAAAAGAGCGGGTGAATCGTCCAAAACGGCGAATTCCGAAATGTAACGCCCCGAACGCTCACATCGGTGCAGTTGATGAACTCGGCAAGACACGGACGCAAAAACTGATTTTCCCGCCCGCCGCCGCCGCCCGGCTGGTTTTCGTACCCGGGATTCAGAGCCGCAAGCCGTTTTTCGTATGCTTCTTGGGGCGCTTTTTGTCCTGCCGCGCGCTTTTTGTTTCGTAAATCCCACCAAAATGCACCGTTGCCGTCTATCACGCCCTGCCCCGAAATTGACACGTTGGTTTGTCCTTCCGCGCGCAAAAGGGCGTGCATTGCAAAACATTCCACGCCCTCCCAGCGCGTTTTTACAGGCTCGTATATCATCGGGTCAGCGATAAATCGAATCTCCGCGCCTTGTGCAAGATACAGTTCCGTATCCGAAAGCAAATCGATTGCGCCCGTCAGCCACACGCCTTTTTCGACCACGAGCCGTCCGCCGCCCGCCGTTTTCAGCGTATCGATTGCGTGTTTAAAAATCGGTGTATTATCAAAATTCCCGTCGCCTTTTCCGCCGCAAGAACTCAGCGTTATTTCTGTCATACGCACCTCACCATATTTGATATACTAAAATAGTGCGTCATAACGCGCGTTTTCTCAAGGCAATTAGGCGGGGGGTTTTTGGATTTTTGCGAAACACGGCATTTTACGCCCCCGCACAGCCGCAGAAACTCCCCGCCGTAAAAAGCCATAATATTTCAACCACTTGCAAAATAGATTTTTAGTAGAAAACCAAAAAAGGTCTAACAGAAAACAGCTGCTAGACCTTTTTATTTTATGTATGTCAATAAAAATATTTCCAAATTTTACTACAATAGTTTTCATG
>CALBGU010000131.1 GCA_937893155.1 uncultured Treponema sp.
TGCTTCAAATAAACAGTTACTATACATCTTTCGTATCTCCTATCAAGTAATAATATAGGTTATTCAGATTGTAAGTTTCCAAAAAACAGAACGATTTTTTACTTGCATTATCTAACAACTTCATATCAGCTTTTATTTTACTTTCTTGAAATCTTCTATAACTCCGACGTAAAGCCGATTTTCGTTCTTTCAACGTATATAAAAGTCTTTTTGCTTTTGTATAAATATATTCTTCTGTCAATTTATCCATATCAAACCTTCTCAAAGGATTTTTTATTTCCACTAATTAAATCATAAAACGAAGGTTATAAGAACTGGTAATTCCTATAACCCTCTAGCACAACCAAAAGGACGAGTTTTGATTATGATGAATAAATTAGTTGGAACAGCTGAAATACAGCACCGAGCGTTAAAATTACGAATATACCCTACCGAGCAACAAAAGTTGTTAATCAACAAGACTTTTGGCTGTTGCCGACAAATCTATAATAACCGACTTTTCGAGAGAAATCAATTCTATGACACAGTAATTCGTCCAGTTGAAGACAAGGCAAAACAAAAAGAACTTTGGAAAACTGCCCACTTTAGTTCAGAAAAGGAAATGAAAGAGAAGTTTCCGTATATGAAAGAGGTGTCAAGTCAAGCATTATGTTTAGCCACGATGTTTGCAGAAACTGCGTATAAGAACTTTTTTGAAGCATTGCCCTTCAAATTGTGCTGATTATTCGTTATAATGGGATTTGATTGCTGAAAAGGAGATAATTCCGATAAATAGAATATGCGCATCTTTTTCATTTTGACATTGCTATCAATAACTCTTTCTTGCGCGACGCTGGATAAAATCTCTGGCAAGCGCGCGGCGGAGCAAAAGAACCTCTGCACCGAATATTACAACATCGCCGAAGGATATATGAACATCAAAGAGTACGCCAAAGCGATTCCGTATTACGAAAAGGCGATGGCGGACGCGGATTTATATTCATCGGCGTATTACGAGCTGGGGCGGGCGTACGCACTCTCGAAGAACTGGGAGAAAGCCGAAGAGGTTTTCCGCGCGTTTTTGGAAAAGGACGCAGAAAATCTCGATTTACAGATGTCTGTGGCGTACATTCTCGCGATGAAAGGCGATTTTAACGAGGCGATTGAAATGTATCGTTCGCTCATCGAAAAAAATCCCGATGTTGCCGAGTTGCAAAAGAATTATATCGCCGTGTTGCTCTCGTGTGGTCGCGCGGAGATGGCAGAGGAGCAATTTGCGGCGTTCTCGGCTCATTTCCCCGACAACAGCGACCTTAGCGACCTCAAAGCCAAGATAACTTCCGCTCTCGCCGACAAAGCAAGCGACGCAGAGCCAACACCTGCGAGCGAAAACGGTGAATAGACAACTGTTTTTTTTGATTATATAATAAAAATATGGGTGAAAGAGATATTTCGCAAAAGACACTGGAATCTTACAACGATGTATTTGCCGACATTGTGAATGTATTGTTGTTTAAAGGCGAGCAGGTTGTTGAAGCTGAATCGCTCACCGATTCGCAGACGTTTTCGCAGTACAAAGATTCAAAAAGCGTTCTGCACAGTCAAGAGCGCGATGTTGCAAAGAAGTGGACAAAAAGCGATTTTTGCTTGAGTTTGTTCGGTTTTGAAAATCAGACAAAAAAAGATAAATCGATGCCGCTTCGAGTGATGAGTTATGACGGCGTTGCGTATCGAAGTCAACTGCAGGGCTCTGATTTTTATCCTGTGATAACGCTTGTTTTGTATTTTGGAACGAAATCCAAATGGAAAAACTACAAATCGCTGAAAGAATCCTTGAATATCGACGAACGGCTCAAAGATTTGGTAAGCGATTATAAAATCAAAGTGGTAAATCTGGCGTGGCTTACTGACGAGCAGATTAACAGTTTCAAAAGTGATTTCCGCATTGTTGCAGAATATTTGAGGGCATTGCGGACGGGGCATGTTGAGGATTGGAGCAGACAGAAACTCAAGTATGTCAGCGAGATAATCGATTTAATGAGGGTTATTTCCGACGATGTTATTTTTGATGATATGGCGGCGTTCATTGAAAAAACGCAGAGTGAAAAAGGAGGCGTAAACGTGTGCGAATTTGTACAGCGAATGAAAAACGAAGGAATCAGCGAGGGGCTTTTGCAGGGACGCAGAGAAGGCATTGTTTTGGAGCGGGACAATATTTTCTCGCTGTTTTCAAGGCTGTATGCCGCGGGGAGAACTTCTGACGTAGAGCGGGCAACAAAAGACAGGGATTTTTTGAATGCGCTTTTATCAGAGCAGAACCCCCAAAATGATGCGTGATTGCGCGCACAATGTGGGAGAAATGCAATCAGAGGAGTAACGATATGAGTGATTTTGCGTATGCGTATTTCAGCACGGAATTGGAAAAACTCGATATTCCGTCGCTTGAGGGGATTTTTGAAAAAGTACAGAGCTTGTTGATAAAAAAGCGGGCATTGCAGGCAGATTCTACCATCGACGAAGCGGAAGTTACGCGCATAAATGCCGTATACTCAAAGATTCCTCGTGAAGAACAACTCAACGCCGCGCACGCTTCTATGCGCACAATGTGGGAGGCGGTGAAAAATGACTCGTGGTGAAATATGGTGGGTCGATTTCGGACTTGCGTTCGGCAGTATGACGCTTGGTCGCCGTCCTGCGCTTATCGTGCAGAATGACAATTTCAACGCGAGCGATATTGCGACGACAGTCGTTGTTCCGCTTACAACAAACATTCGCCTTGCTGATTACAAAGATAATGTTTT
>CALBGU010000132.1 GCA_937893155.1 uncultured Treponema sp.
TCGCCGAATGTAACTACCTTATCCATTATCTTACTCCTGTAGAAGTGGCAGAGCCACGTTCTCAAACGCCACTTTCTCGATTTGTGATTCTATCATAGCAAAAAACAAAAAGATTTTTCATAAATCATTTTTCATTTTTCTGTTTTTTACTTGCGCGCAAAACGGCAGTGCATTTTTTGCCTGAAACAGCATAAAACACCTGTGTCAAGGGCAATTTCCCCGCTGTTTTTTTTGCGCACGAATGCGGCGGCTCGTTTTCTTTTCAAAATTGACTTTGCAATCGTGCAAAATACAATTTTGGTTTCAAAACGCGGATTTCACGCCTGCAAAACACAATTTTGATTTCAAAACGGCGATGTTATGACTGTAAAATCCAAATTTGATTTCAAAATTGCCATTTCACAACGGTATTGTCCAAATTTGGATTCAAAATGCAGGTTTGCACGAGTGCGGCGACTCGTTTTCTTTTCAAAATGTCCATTTCACCGCTGCGGCGTTATGTTCGGCGGCGTTCGGCGTGGGCGCAGTAGTAATCTTGTTTGTTTTGGTACATTGCCTTGTCGGCGCGCTCAAACACGGCGGAATAATCGCGGTCGCTTTCTTTGGAAAAGGCGGCGGCACCATGTGAAACGGACAATGCTTCTATGCTTGGATTTTCTTTGTTGAACGAGGCGATTTTTGATGCAAAGAGCGCGTTTTTTTCGTCGATTTTTTCTTTGTCCGACGATTCAAAAAGCGCAACGAACTCATCTCCGCCAGTTCGGAAAATCTGGCAGTCAGAAAACACCTCGCTGATGATTTTTGCCGCGTTGGTAATCAGCGCATCTCCTGCTTCGTGCCCGAGGGTATCGTTCACCTTTTTGAGCGCGTTCACGTCGAACACAAACACCGAAAAATCCGCCATATCCTCGGTAATTCGCTTTTCCAAAAGCCGCACCGCGTCGATGTATGCCGCTTTGTTTTTCACGCCCGTCATCGAATCCTTGTACGCGAGCGTGTGTATGTGCGAAATGTATTCCTTGAGCTCGATTGCGATTTTGCGAATCGATTCGGCAAGCGTGCCAAGCTCGTCGTTGGAGCGATAATCCACGCTGGCGGTAAACTCGCCGTGCGCAATGCGGGAAGCGGTGTTGGTGAGCGTGAGGACGGGATTTAAGACGCGATTGCACAGATGGTTTGAGAGCAGCACGCCCGCGATGATGATTGCAGAAAAAATGAGCAGCAGACGCAAAAACAGTTTGCTTTGAAGCGAAAACAACTCGCGTTCGGGCACGGAAAGCGCAAGCAACATTCCGTTTTTCATACTGGCAAGAATGAGGCGGAAGCGATTTTTTTGATAGCGAAATTTGTACGCTTTGCCTGTGTCTACAAACTCGTCTGCAAAAAAATTGCTCAATCGGCTGATTTCTTCGTAGCGGAAAAACTGGCTCGCGAGCAGTCCCGACGGGAAATCCTTGTGATAAATCAGATTGCCCGTGTTGCCCACCAAAAAGCCGAATGCTGCTTCGTAGCCCACGTTGTCCACCGCATGGCGCAAGCGCGAAACCTCGATGTCCATTCCTGCCACGCCGAAAAATACGCCGTCCGCATTGTACAGCGGCACCGTAAACGAAATCGTGCTGGCGACGTGCTCCAAGTTGTGATTTTGGTAGGGACCGAGCCACGCGGGAAATCCGTTTTGCTTTGCTTCAAAGAACCAGCGCGCATTTTTCGGCTCGTTTTCTGAAATGTGCGCAATGTTGAAATCCGTTTTTGAAAAAACAGAAATGCCCATCGCTTCGGTTCGCAAAATATACACGCTCAGCGGATTTTGAAAAACGTCGGGCGACAAACACACATACGCGGTTTTTACAAACGGCAGAACCTCGGCGTATTTTTGCGCGCTGCTTGAAATCTGCTGCTCAAAATCCGCGCGGTATTGCTCGTTTTCTGATAATGCCGCACAATCTGCGCTTAAAACTTCGTTCGCAAGATAAAAAACCGCGTTTTCCACGCTGTCGAAATCGTCGTTAAGACGGCTGGTTTTTTCTGTAATGATGAGCCGCATTGCCGTTGCGCTCTGCGTGTCGATTGCTTTGTGCACATAAAAAACGCAGACGACCGACAGCACGACCGACACCGCCGCGGTGAGTCCCAGACACGAGCGCAAAAAAGAGGTGCGGATTGATTTTTTCTTTTGCAATGGCATATTTTACCCCCGTTTTACGCCGTTTCCGCCGAGTTCTTTTACATTGTAGCACAAACACGCCGCGCGGTAATAGTTTTTCTTGATTTTGTCCGAAATCCGCACTTCTGTAAGCCCAACCGAAACCGTTACTAATCCTGCGTCTTTTATGTTCCGCACAAATTGGCGGCACAGCGCATATGCGTTGTCTATCGGCATTTCAAAAAGCACCAGAAATTCGTCTCCGCCCCAGCGAAGCACCATTCCGCGATTTGCCAAAAGATAGAGCATCTCTTTGACCACCGCCACCAGCACATCGTTGCCGTTGAGCGTGTCGTTGGCTTCCTTAAAAAAATCGATGTCGAACACGGCAAGGCTTTGATAGCGCGTTGTGTTAAAAACGCCGCGTTCGCCGAACGTGTCCTTAAAGAAATTGCGGTTCGGCAAGAGCGTGAGCGGGTCGGTTTGGCTGGAATTCGCGGTGATTTTCGGGCGATAATCGGCAAAATGAGACTGTTTTCGAAGCGCATACAGCACGGTAAGTCCCGCGCCGAAAACAAAAATCGCACACAGATAAAAGAGCTGCGACGGCGAAAACGGCTCGCTCCCGCGCATAACAAAATACCAATCTCCCACGCCCGCGCGCCCCGACACCGCATACGACGTAACGCCCGTTCTGATATACCGAAATGAATCGTCCGCGTTGTTTTTGGGCAAAAGCCACGCAACCGACGCGGTTTTTATGTCCACAAAATTGGTGTCGAGCATAACCAAGCCTGTGCTGTTAGACAGATTTATCTTTACATTGTATTGCTTTTCGAGCAGAGCAAAAAGCGCAAGCAAATCGCGCACATATATCGAGGTCATTACCACGCCCAAAAACTCCCCGTTTTGCTCAATGCGGGCAGAAAAGCGCAGCGTGGAATCTTTTGCGTCTTCGTCCGTGCGGTACACGCTCAAAATGCCCTTTGCGCCGCCTTTGAGCGCAATATACCACGCGCCGAGGTCATTTTCCTGCACATCGGTGCTTTTTTCGCCGTCCGCATAATAGAAAATGTGCGTTTTTTCGGACACAAACGAAACTTCAGCCAGCGAAAATTCTTTTTTGATGCGCGAAAGATACGCCTGAATTTCCGAATCGTTCTCGGGATTTTGCGCCGAAGCCAAAAACGAAGAAAACTCGTCGGTAGACATCGCCATCGACCGCGAAATCTGAATGGGGCGCTGGATTTCGGCGGTAATTTTTTGCGACAGGTATTCGGCAAGCAGAACGCACGTCTGCTGTGAAAGCGAATACGCTTTTCTGACCGTCAGCGCGTGAATGAGCGATAACAGTACGATTGCAAAAAAAAGCACATACGCGGCACGTTTCGTCATTGATTTTTTCATCATTGTTTCTCTCTTTACCGCCCGAAAAGCGAAAATCCGCGTCCGATACGAAACGGGTGCGAGCCGGGCTTTATCCATTGCACTGCTCGATTGCTGATTTTGGTGCGCTGCTCTGCAAATTCATCGAGATACTGAAACAGCCATTGCGCCAGTTCCGCATCTCCCCTAAAATTCTCGTCAGCACAATCGGCGAGAATCAAAAAAAAATCCACAAAATCGCTTTTGATGTGCGCCGTTGCAAGATTTTCGGCAAACGCCATAAACGAAGCCGCCGCCGCCGAAACGTGCGGAGCAGAAGCGAGCGACAAATCCATTCCCTCTCGAAAGAGCGACACAAGGCTGTAATTTTTGCGCACCAAAAAGATGAGTTTCGGGCGGTCAGAGCCGCTTCGATTTTGCTTTTTGAACCGCGCCAAAAGCTCCACCGCCAAATATTGAAACCCTGCACATTCCGTGTCCAGCGCCTTTGCGCACTCGCTGATGCTCACGTTTTTGAGCACCTTTGCACATTCTTCCTCATCAAAATACAGCAGAGCCTCGCTGATTTTTGCGTTTTGCTCCGCCTTTATCAGCAGATTTTTTGCGGAAATCGGCGTGTTTTTGTGCCACAAAATGGCAGTCTGGTCGTCTGTGGGGGCGCTGCATGTGCGAACGGCAGCACGATTTGTATATTTTGCCGCGTCCGAAAACGCAGTTGTATCCTTTCCTGCTTCAAGAAATAGATTTTTCATATTTTCCATAAAAGAATTATATCACAATTCACATAAATACGGCATTACTCCCGCATTTTTTTTGTTCCGCTCACGCGCGGAAAGCCTCTTTTTCGCACATTCGCACGTTTGTCAATGGACGAGAAAAAAAATGCATATTTCTCTTGACAATATTGTTTTTTTTTTCACAATAAACCAGCTTTTTTGGCATAAAGGCAAAAAAGCAAGGAGTTTTCAATGAAAAAGATGTTCAATGTGTTTGCGATTTTGCTCGCAGTGTGCCTTGCTGCCGCTTTTGTTTCCTGCAAAAACGACGACGATGATGACGATGCGTCTGTTGTCGCCGTGTGGAAATCAGACGATACCACCGCAACGTTTTACGACGACAACACGGTATCTGTAACGATAAGCGAAGGCACGTTCTCCGGCACGTATTCAGGCGACGCAACGGCAACTTCCGGCACGGTTACGGTCAGCGTGGCAGGACAAACGATAACGCTCACGATTTCCGGCACGTCCGCAACAGACAGCGACGGCGACATATACACCCGCCAATAAATCGTAATCGGCACACAAACAAAGCGCAGGCTGAAAAAATCTGACCTGCGCTTTTTCTTTCAAAACAACAACCTTGTAGATTAGATTTCTTTTTGCTATAATGTAAGCATTATGAAACTCTGGCTAAAATATGTATTGGGCATTATCCTCGGCATTGCATCTGTTTTTATAATCCCGCTTGATTCTCCGCAGGCGGCGGCGATTTTGGATTTTCTCACCGAGATTTTTACGCGATTTGGGCGATACGCATTGCTTCCCGTGTTGTTTTTCGGCGCGGGTATCGCGGTCTTTAAATTGCGCGACGGCGGGTTTATGGCACTCAGCGCGTTTTGGATTTTCGTTACGCTGGTGCTGTCCTCGGCGATTCTTGCCGCGCTGGGCACGGTTGGCGCGATTTTGGTAAAACTGCCGCCGCTCCCGATTTCTGCGGAACGAAGTATCAGCGAAGTGAGCATTTCGGTAAAAGATTTGGTGATGCGCGTGTTCCCTCAAAGCCCGTTCAGCGCGCTTTTGGAAGGCACGTTCCTTTTGCCGTGCTTTGTGTTCGGCGGGGCTGTGGGCGGCGCGTGTGCCACGGACAAAACCGCGTCTAAGCAAGCCGTGGGCGTTTTGGAATCATTCTCGTGCGTGGCGTATTCAATGCTGTGCTTTTTTTCGGATATGATGACAATCGGCATTATGGCGCTGTCGTGCCGCTGGGCAATCAATTTTTCATCGGTGCTCAAAGCGGGCGTGTATATGCCGCTCATCGTTATGCTCACGGTGAATCTGCTGTTGGTTGCGTTCGTGCTCTACCCGCTGCTGCTGCGCCTTGTTTGCCACGACCCGCGCCCGTACAAAGTGCTGTATGCGTCGCTCTGCCCGTTCTTGACGGGATTTTTCACGGGCGACACCAATCTGACGCTGCTTTTGTCAATGCGCCACGGAAAAGACAGCCTCGGAATCCGCCGCAGAATGAATGCTGTTTCGTTCCCGATTTACTCGATTTTTGCGCGCGGCGGTTCTGCGCTCGTTACGTCGATTTGCTTTGTAACCATTTTGCGCACTTACTCGTATCTGGAAATCGGATTTTCCACGACGCTGTGGATTGGGGTGATGTCGTTTTTGCTGTCATTCGTGCTGTGTTCATTTTCGACCGGCGGTCCGTTCATTGCGCTTACCATTATGTGCACGATGTACGGGCGCGGCTTTGCGTCGGGCTTTTTGCTCCTGCGTCCCGCGTCTGCGATAATCTGCGCGTATGCGGCGGGGCTGGACGCGCTTTCTGCGATGTTCGGCAGCTACATCATCGCGGTAAAGACGGGCACTATCGAACACCGAGCCACCAAGCAATTCATCTGATGAAAATGTGTCATTATCTCACCTTCGCTCATAGTTTTGACACGGGTGCATTTTGCTCAAAAAATGAGACCGAGATGATTTTTCGCCTTTTTAGCACTAAAAAAGCGAAAAATTCTTTTGGGGAAGTGTTTTTAGTGCTAAAAAAGCACGAAGTATTGAAATTTTTCAATATTTTAGCACTAAAAAAGTCCGCCCAGACTTGTGCAAGGATTTTTAGCGCGAAAAAATGTCGCCCAAGTTTTTTTTAGGATTTTTTATTTATTAAAACCCCTCCAAAAATCAGTCTAAAAGCCGCTTTATTGCGGGATTCACCCCCAACGCGTTTTCGAGCGCGACGCAATCGGCGGACACTGGTTTTGCACTGCGATTTTTGACGGCGCGGATTAAAATGTTTTTGGGCGTATGCTCCATATCGATGAACTCCAAAAGCTGCACGCTGTATCCCGCGCTTTCAAGATATTCGGCGCGCAATGCGTCGGTTACAAGCGCAGAAAACCGCTCCTTGATAATGCCGTATTTCAAAATCGGCGCAAAAAGCGAATCGGTGGTTTTGCCAATCTGTGCATTCAGTTCGTGCTGGCAGCACGGCACGCTCAAAATCACGCGCGCGCCCTTTTGCACCGCATACGAAAGCGCGAAATCCGTCGCGGTGTCGCAGGCGTGGAGCGTGATGACCATATCGAGCGCGCCGCCCTCGTATTGCGCGATGTCTCCCACCCGAAAATGCAGACCGTCAAATGCGAGTTTGCGCGCCAAAGCGTCGCAGTGCGCGATAACGTCGGCTTTGAGGTCAAGCCCCGTGATTTCTACCGAAAGTCCTCGGATATTGTGCAAAAAATGATAGACCGCGAACGTGAGGTACGATTTCCCCGAGCCGAAATCCGCGATTTTTATGGTCTTTTCAGATGATGCAAGTTCGGGCAAAACGTCGGCGATAAACTCCAAAAAGCGATTTATCTGCTTGAATTTGTCGTATTTTGCCGCAATGACTTTGCCTTCTGCGGTCATTACGCCGAGTTCCACCAAAAAAGGCACTGCTTCGCCCTCTTTTATGATGTAGTTTTTCTGCCGATTCAGATTTTTGTTGCCCTGCGCCTTGAGCAGCGGCTGTTCTGTGCCGAGTTCTTTTCGCAAAACCGTAATCCGTCCCTTTTTGTTTGCCAGCGTTGTGATAATGTGCGTGTCGGTGCGCTCAACCACGTTTTTGAACGTCGTTCCTGCATTCTTTTTGATAAAATCTGTCGCTTCGGTTGGACTAAACACACGCTGGAAAACCTGCTTTTCGGTAAAAAATTCCGCGTCATAGGCGTTTTTTTCCGCATTAAAAAAAAGACGTACCCGAATATAATCGCGCCCGAGCGTGTCTGCCGCAGTTTTGGCAGGCTTTGAAAAAGTTGCTGAAATCGTCATAAAAATCCCCGAAAAAATATCTTTGCGCCTATCTTACGCGATTTTTCGCCGTCTGTGCAAGCCTTTTGCACTTGGCTTTTCTGGCTCTAGTGGCTTTGCCGTATGGTATTGCAGATATTGACATTGCGATTTTTACATTTATAATAAAAATATGACAAGAACGTTTGTTCAAACAAAACAATTCACGAATAAATGGACGAAACTTGGTTTTTCTGACAATAATTTACGAATTTTAGAAAATCAGATATTACAAAATACAAAAATCGGTGCAGTTATGCAGGGAACAGGCAAATTAAGAAAAATGAGATTTGCTTTTGAAAATGCTGGAAAAAGCGGGAGTGTTAGAGTTTGTTATGTAGATTTTGAGAAATATGATTTAATTTATTTTATCACTGTATTTGCAAAAAACGAAAAAGAAAATTTGACAAAAGCAGAAAGAAATCAAGTGAAATGCGTAATAGAACAAATTGAAGAAAATCTCAAAGGAGGTGAAAAATGAGTGCATTTGAAGACATTATGACGGGGTTGTTCGAAGCTCTTGAAGATTCAAAGAATCTCTGTAAAACATTACCGCGGCATACAATATCTAGTGAATCTATGGCAGATTTTGAGCCTATTGAATTGCCGAAAAAAAATCCCAATAGTAAATCTGCGTTTGCGGCGTTATAGCCCCTGTTTTTCCCGACCCTGCAAGAAAAAAGAGCCGATAATAAAAAATGAGGCGCAATTATAGGAACTTTG
>CALBGU010000133.1 GCA_937893155.1 uncultured Treponema sp.
TTGAGCACGATGCAAAATGGATTCGCGTCACGGTTGACAGAGACGCTTCTTTTTGCGCTTACCCTGCTCGTATTTCATTTTCGAATTAGATAAATTTCTGCTTTTGACAGAAACGTTCTTTGACATTTTTATTTTTAGGTTCAAGAAAACAAAAGCTGTTTCCGCTTGCTTTACGATAATTATACTTTGAAGTATAATAATCTAAAGTTACATATTTTTTGGGAGGTGCGTATGTTTTTGGGCAGAAAAAAAGAGCTTTCCACAATGGAAGACGCATACAATTCAAAATCCTTTGAGTTTCTTGTTTTGTACGGACGGCGGCGCATTGGAAAAACATCGCTTTTAAAAGAGTTTGCAAAAACGCACAAAACCTTGCTGTATTCTGCACAGGAAAAAAATGATGCACTGAATCTTTCAGATTTTTCAAAATCCGCGCAGATTTTTTTTGAAGGCAGTTTTTTTGGCGATTTCTCGGATTGGGAAACGGCTTTTTCGTACATAACACGGAAAGCTTCCGAAAATGAGAGACTTGTCTTTGTTATTGACGAATTTCCGTTTATCGCTTCTGAAAATCCGTCGATAAAAAGCATTTTGCAGCACACGATTGACCACGAGTGGAAAGACAAAAATATCTTCCTGATTCTCTGCGGTTCCAGCGTGAGTTTTATGGAAGACGAGGTTCTTGCGCATAAAAGCCCTTTGTATGGTCGCTCCACGCTTCACATAGAACTGAAAAGTTTTGACTATTTGGAAAGCGCGGCGTTTTTCCCGAATTATTCTGCGCTCGACAAAATCATCGCTTACGGCATACTCGGCGGCGTTCCCTGCTATTTGGACTCATTTGACGATACAAAATCTGTCAAGCAGAATGTTGCTGCAAAAATCCTTCGCGAAGGCGCGTTTCTAAAAGATGAGCCGATTTTCCTTTTGCGGCAGGAACTTCGCGAGCCTGCCGTGTACAACAGCATTTTTGAAGCTATTGCAAACGGTGCTTCGCGGCTGAATGACATTGCGCTGAAAATCCACGAGGAAGTTCAAAAATGCTCAAAATATCTTTCGACTTTGCAGGCAATTCGGCTTGTAAAAAAATGCGTTCCGTGCACCGAAAGCGAAAGTTCAAGACGCACGCTCTACGAAATTTCGGACAACTACTTTTGTTTTTGGTATGATTTTTTGTTTGAACACAAAAGCTACTACGAACTTTTGGGCGAAGAAAAATCTGCGGAAGAAATTTTTGCACCAGAGAATATCAATCGGTATATGGGGCATATTTTTGAAAAAATCTGTCTTGAATATATGATTCGGCTTGCCCGTGCTGGAAAATTGCCGTTCGTACCCGAAAAATACGGGCGATGGTGGGGCAATAATCCCGCGCGAAAAATGCAGGACGACATTGATGTGCTTTTGTCCGACCGCACTGGCGACAAACTCATCATATGCGAGTGCAAATTCCGAAACGACCTATTCGGCAGCGAGGAATTTGAAAATATGATTTCCCGCCGTGGCATTTTTCCATCGGCAAAAGAGGTTTTCTTTTTTGCGTTCAGCAAAAGCGGTTTTTCAGATTCGGTGCGGAAAAAGGCAAGTGCAAATGCCGTAACGCTTGTTGAGCTTCAGGATATGTTTGCACTGTAGCAAAGTTCTTTATCACTCCTTCTTGAGCCTAAAAATAAAAATGCCATAGCGCGTTTGATTTTTGTTTGAAGGAGTTTTTTATGGAATACACAAACCTTTCGGGCGTTCCCGATTTTTCGTGTGATGAGTACGCGCCGAAGCAAAAGGAATATGCCGTCCTCATTCCGATTATCAACGAAGGAAAGCGCATACACGCGGAATTGACGCGCGCAAAATCTGCGAATATTGCCAGTGTCGCGGACATCATCATCTGCGACGGCGGCTCAACTGACGGAAGCACAGACGAAAATTTGCTCAAATCGCTCGGGGTGAGCGCGCTTCTAGTCAAAAAAGGAGACGGCAGGCAGGGCGCACAGCTGCGCACGGGATTTTTCTTTGCAAAAGAGCGCGGCTACAAGGG
>CALBGU010000134.1 GCA_937893155.1 uncultured Treponema sp.
TAATCACAAAATACATCGCTAATGCCGCAATCAGGTATTTCACGGTATTCCAACTCATTAGCTCAGTATCCTTCAAATACCTTTGCGCAAACACGATTTGCAACAGCAATCCAAGCCCCTCGGCAACCAACGTCCCGATTGCAGCCCCGTTTTGCTGGAATCGCGGAATAAGTATCATATTACAGACCGCATTTGCGACCGCCGCCACAGAAACCGAAATCGTATACAAATACTCTTTGCGCCTCGGAAACAAGATTTCCATACCGACAAAATGCGCAAGACCGACGATAACAATGATGGGAGAAAGAAGCTGTATCGTTTGCACGGCATCAAGATATTTCTCCCCTGCAAAAATCGTTATAATGTCAGAAGATAGCGCAATAATCCCCAAAAAGAACGGAAGGGCAAGAATCAGAATATAGTTGAGCGATACATTTAGATATCGCACATATTCTGCTTCATTAGCGTTTTTCAAGCAGTTTTCCAATCGAGGAATAATAACAACGCTAAAAATCGTTACAATGGAAATCACGATTCTGATAACTCTGTTCGCAACCGTATAAAGCCCGACATTTGTATCGCCGCAGAAAAGCCCGACCATCGTAACATCAAGATGCGTATAAACATTCGTTGCAATTATTGAGCAAAAAATAATCAGAACAGGCTTTATATGCTTTGAAGCATGAAGTTTCCTAAGCGGAACACGCTGCACAAATTTTCTCAAATGAACAATATTAAACAAGGCTGAAATACTGTTCATACCCACCGAAATAGCCGCATATCTTAAAAAATGCTCTTTCTGCTTTACCAGCAAGAAAATACACGCTATTTGTATGGTTTTTACGATAATATATCGCAGGGTAATATACGACTGGTTCTCTATGCCCTGATAAAACCAATCAAAGCTGAATGACGAAAGAAAAATCGTGGGCGCAACAATCAAAAACAGTGTCTTTTGATTGGCAAATTGTGCAACGGAGTTTATGATAACCGCATAAGCGATATACCCGACAACGACAGTAAAAGCAAGAATGATGCTCAATTCAAATACACTTTGAGAGCGTTCTGCAGCATTATCACGAACACGCGCAATTTCCCTCATTCCATACGTTGGGATTCCTAACGCAGTAAAAAGTACAAAATAAGACACAATAGAGTTTGCGAACTCCACTTTTCCGAATCCGTCGGGCTCTAAAACACGGCTGATATACGGAAATATTGCAAGCGGAATCAGAAAATTAAGAACAGTGCGAGTTGTGTTGAGAGCAAAATTAAGTTTTAAACTATTAGGCTGTATCTTATGTGGCGCGTTTTTCTTCATATCACCTTCTCCCAGCCCCAGTCATACACCACCTGCATTTCTGCGCCGACCTTTTCCGCCATAGTCGCATAATGCGCAATCACCGATTTCCTGATTTCGTCATTGCCGAGTGTAATACAATCATCTTTTATGCAATCCTGCGACAGCACACAAAAAAAGAGAACGATTTTCGCATTGTTTTGCTCAACGCAGTTGTTATGCTCCATGCAGTTGTTCAGCGCGTATTCTAAAAGCAACTCATTCACGCCGTTCGGGAAAATCGTAATCTCTTTTTCCGCCCAGCCGTCCGAAATCAACTTTTCGTGCATTAGAGAAATCTTTGTCTGCTCAAAACCTGCCGCCGCAGAACCGACAAGCAGTGCAAAACGAATCATTTTCTGCCTTTTATTTAGTCTATTAGAATAAATATTAGACTATAGGTCTTTTGAATAAAAGTCAAGCCATTAGTATAAAATTTAGTCTAAGAGAATTATATGACTGAGAAAGATGTAAAAGAATTATTTGGGTATAACTTAAAACGTATTCGCAAAGATAAAAAGTTCAGCCAAATGGATTTAGCAAATCGGCTGGATATGCATTTTACATTTATTAGCGACATTGAAAACGGAAAAAAATGGGTATCGCCTGAAACAATTGCAAAAATTGCGACTTTACTGAATGTTGAGCCCTTTCAATTTTTGCGCCCCAAAGAATTTAAGTTACATCAAGACCCGTCCCTTGAATCTTTTGTGAAAGATTTAGACAGCGCAATTTGCAACATAAAAGCTCACTATAGTTTGAATTTGATTTAATGCACCAAATTTTCAATAATCCACACTCTTTTTTGCCGAACGCCATTTGTTTCTTGTAAAAAATTGAGTTTGTGTGTAAGATAAAAGCGTGGCAACTTTATATATTGTAGGAACTCCGATTGGCAATTTAGGAGACATTACGGCGCGTGCACTTGAAACGTTCCGCACAGTTGATGTCATTGCGGCAGAAGACACGCGGCATACCTTGCAGCTGCTGTCTCATTTTGAAATCCGCAAACCGCTTGTGTCGTGCAGGTCGCAGAACGAAGAATTTGCGTCCGAAAAGATAATCAAAATGCTTGACGACGGGCAAAATATCGCCTACGCAAGTGACGCAGGAACGCCGGGCGTGAGCGACCCGGGAGCGATTTTGGCAGGCAAAGCGCGCGAGGCTGGGCACACCGTCGTGCCGATTCCGGGACCGAGTGCATTTGCCACATTGGTGAGCGTGGCGGGCGCGGGCGGAAAAACGCTGGTATTCGAGGGATTTTTATCGCCGAAACCTGGTCGTCGGCGCGCGCGGCTTCGGGAGCTAATGGAAATGGACGCGGCGATTGTAATCTACGAAAGTCCTTTCAGAATTGTTAAGTTGTTGACGGATATTGCCGATATTGATAGTACGAGACGCGTCGTCGTTGGACGTGAATTGACTAAGCTGCACGAGGAAATAAAAGAGGGGACGGCTTCTTTCATTCGCGATGAATTTGCGGCTCGAGCTAAAATCCAGGGAGAATTCGCTGTATTTATTTCAGGCAATAAAAATACTAAACCCGAGGATTAAAACTCCGATTATAAAGGAGAAAGGCAGGTCATTGTATGATGATAGACAAAATTAGGGGCGTACAGCCTCTCGAAACGTTGCAGCGCACAGAAAGCGTTGCTCCTAAGGGTCGAATCCCGTCCGATTCAGACTCTATTTCGGTTTCCGCTGAAGCAAGAGAACT
The DNA here is from genome assembly GCA_937893155.1 of uncultured Treponema sp. Classification (GTDB taxonomy): domain Bacteria; phylum Spirochaetota; class Spirochaetia; order Treponematales; family Treponemataceae; genus Treponema_D. Next base: position 3,057 of record CALBGU010000134.1, read on the forward strand.
TGCTCAGGAGATGTACCTGCAGGAAGTTGCGGACAATACACCCGATGTTCGCAGCGACCTTGTGGCACAAATCAAGGAAAAAATCAAAGACCCGAATTATATCAATAACGCGGTTTTAGCTTCTACTGCTGACCGCATTATGATGAGCTACGGTCTGTAAACAATCGTTCTGCAGCCCGTAAACATAAAAAGTCAGACGTTGAAGACGGAAGCTTTATGTTTCCGTCTTTTTTTTCAGTAAAAGCTAAAGATGTTGCGAAAAAGCGGCTTGTACGGCGCATTTTTTACAGCAAATCGGTTATTTTAACATTCAATAAAGGGAATTTTTTGCGATGGCAGATTTTACATTCAGAATTTCACCAAATATCATTTTGGGGTCGTACACGGCGAGCAGACTTGGGCAGTTTGCCGCTGATTACGGTTCGCGGTTTATGGTCATTCTTGACCCGCTTCTAAAAGAAGTGAATCTCACTGACAAAATCTTGCAGCCGCTTGTTGAGCATCAAGTAAATCATTTTGTTTTTGATGACGTTACGACTTCCGTTTCGGCAAATACGGTGGAAAATGCGCTCAAACTTGCTCGCGAAGCGCACGTTCAGGGCGTGATTGCGGCGGGCGGCGCAAAGGCGATTACGCTGGGGCGCGCGGTTTCAGCGCTGTTCAACGAAAAGCAGAATGTCTACAATTATTTTGACGACACGGCGATTAGCGCAGAGTCGTTGCCGCTGATTTGTCTTCCGACCACAATGCGCGATATTTTTGTGTTTACCGACAGACTCCCCGTCATCGATTCTAGAAGCCGCCGAATAAAATTGCTCCGAGTATCTCCTTCCCTTTCAAAGCTGGTTATGTTTGACCCGAATTTGGGCGTTACGCTCAGCGAAAATCAAACCTCATCAATCTCGCTTGAGATTTTGAGCATTGCGCTTGAATCGTATTTGTCGCAGAAAGCATCGTTTTTCAGCGATATGATAATCGAGAAATCTTTGGAGCTGTTGAGCTATTCCGTGGACGGCTCGCCGACGCTTTCGATTACTACGCCGCCGAATGAGCTTTTGTGCCAGAGCGGATTTATGGCTTCGCTGGGCTCGGCAACGAGTTCGCTTGGGGCGGCAAGTTTGCTGTCGCTGTGCATAAATGCGCGATTCAATATCTCGCGCTCGCTCACGGCGGTGATTTTGCTCCCGTATGTCATTGAAGACGCGATGACATACAAAGCCGACCGCGTGGCAAAAGTGGCGCGAATTATGCGCGTAGCAACGAGCGAGATGTCGGATACAGAAGCGGCGGAGAAGTTTGCGGCGGAGGCACGCCAGCGCATCGCTAAGGCGCAGCTTCCCGCTCGGTTAAAAGAACTCAACATCTCGATTGAGCAGCTATCTCTTGCCGCCGAGGACGCGGGCAGTCTTGAGCTGATGAACAGCGTCCAGCGCAGTATGAACACCGATGACCTTTTTGCTCTCATCAAAAAGGCGTTCTAAGGACAATCGAACTACACAAAGACTATCTGAAAACGAGCAAGGGGCTTACCGCCCCTTGTTGCGTTCTTACCACAAAAAAGAAACAAACAGGAAACAACAGTGATTGACCCACATAAACTCTTTCAACTTGAGGGCGGGCAGAAGCGCAGAAAGCTCGCCTTAACGTTCGGCGCATTGGAGCGCGACATCGCGGGGATTGCCGAAAAGGGCACCGAGTATGACTTTACGTCGATGAGCCGCGAGGAATACACGAAAACGCTGGTGCGCATTGTGCTACAAGACCCAAAATTATCCCCAGATGCCGCCTCGGAGCTGGAGGAGGCGCTTTCTGCCGTGCCGTTTGACGAGCGCCGCGCCTGCAACATCGCGCGCAATCACCTTTTGGCTCTCATCGGCACGTTTCCAGCCGAGTGGGATTTAGTCATTGCGCCGCACTCCCCTGCCTCGTCTGGAGGCGGCGTGGTAAGCGAGCGGGATTTTTACGCAGGGCTGTCGGTGTACGCGGAGGATATTCGCTCGCCGTTCAATGTCGGCTCGATATTCCGCACCGCCGAAGGTATGGGGCTGGAGCGCGTCTACGTTTCGCCGCATTGCACCGACCCGCTTCACCCTAAGGCGATTCGGAGCGGAATGGGGTGCATAGAAACAATGGGCTTTGAGCGCAAAAGCCTTGACGAACTGCCCGACGTACCCGTGTTCGCGCTTGAAACAGGCGGCACACCGCTCAAGGATTTCGTCTTCCCCAAGCGCGGCATTGTTATTATCGGCTCGGAAGAACTCGGCGTGAGCCCGCAAGCCCTTCGCCGTGCTACATACGGGCGCGTAAGCATTCCGATGAAGGGATTAAAGGCAAGTTTGAACGTCGGCGTGGCGTTCGGCATTCTGGTGCAAGCGTGGATAGAAAGCCTTTGATTGCTTTGTGCAATGCTTTTCTAGGCGAGGCGCAGTTATTTTCTAGCCTAGGCGCAAATATGCGCGTAGCCTAGGCGCAAGTATGCGCGTAACCTAGGCGCAAGTATGCGCGTAACTTAGGCGCAAGTATGCGCGTAACCTAGGCGCAAATGTGCGCGTAACCTAGGCGCACTTTTTTTGTCGCTTAGGCGCAGAGTTTCGGTGCGGTGTCGATGAGTATAAAAAAGCGCGATATATTCCCTGTGAGAACATATCGCGCTTTTTGTTTGTAAGCTAGAAAGAGCCGTGCGCTGTCTTATTGCGCCTTTAGCTCCTCGAGCGTCTTAGAAAGATTGCCTCCTGCATATTGCGTTATCTTAAAGCGATACGGGCTTTCGGAACATTCCGTTGTATAGGTGTCGTCAGCGCCTTTTGCCGCAATGTTCACGCTGATTGTCTTCCCTTTTGCAGTAATCTCAAGCGTTGTCTGTGCGTCGAGCGGCGTTGTGTCGCTTTCGTCTGTCCAGTCGCTTGCATTGAGAATCGCAATGCTTGAAACCCACGAAGCAACTTTTGCGCTGTCTACAGACTGTTCTGTGTCTATCTCGCCGCTTTCGGTGAGCAGAGCCCACTCTGCCGCTCCGTCTTCGCTTGCGGCAGGCAGTCGCATAACGGCGAAGTTCCCTGCGCTCGAGCGGGAAACCACCTTTTCGATGTCGGCGGAGGCAAAGGAATAAATGCTGTTGTCGCGCAGTTGTTCCGCTGTGGAGCTGAACAGCGCGGCGAGAGAGCCTGATGCCAAGCCCACCGCTTTTTCTCCGTCAAGGCGAATGTAGGTCTGCGAGCCTGTAACGGAGGCTTTGCCGATTTCCATTGTGCGCAAGAGTTGTTCGCCTGCCCACGCTTTCACCGTGATAACGTTTGCTTCGTCCAAGCCGTACAGAGAAGCGTCGTTTGCGCTTGAAGATACCGTGTCCAAAATCTTGATAGATTTTATTTGTTCGGCAATCTGCGACGCTTTGCTTTCGTTTGCTGTGTATTTTCCAACCTTCCAGCCGTCTGCGTTCTTTGTCAGCGTAATCTCGCCGTTTTCTTTGCAAGAAAGCGTTATCGTGCTGATGTCCTCGCTTAGTGTAAGCTCCCGCACGGTGTTTTTGCGGCTCGAGGCAATCTGAAATGCGTATACCGCGAGCAAAAACACGGCAAGACAGAGCAATATAATCTTTCGTTTTCCCATTTATTTTCCCTCCTGTGCGCCTTGTGCACTCGCCTTTTGAGCATTGCTTTCTCGGCTTGTATCTCCCTCGCGCGAGTCGTTCGGGTCGAAGCGGGCGCGGATAGCCTTTTTGTGCGCACTGCGTTTGCTCCACGCGATAAGCCCTAAGAGCGCTAAGATGATAACGAGCACATACTGATTGAACAGCTTTGCAAGCGCCACCGCCGCACCGTTTCGCGCATTGAGCGTGTTGAGCGAAGACAATCCTTTTGTGCGCATTGAGCAAAGGTCTGCATTGCCGTTGAGGGAGTCAATCACGTTGCGCACGAAAATCGCAATCGGTTGAGTACCTGCCTCGTCGATGAGCTGCGGGCTGGTAATCGTAGACGTTGCCGCCACAAAGATTTTGCCTTTCTGCGCGCTTTTCTTGATGTGCGTTTCACTCGTCAGCGCTATGGTGTTTTCTGCGCCCTCGGTTTGTTCGTCCTCTGTGCCGCTTTGGGCAACAGGGGCATCGAATGCGCTTTCAAACGAGCCTTCGAGCATAACGGCAAGATTGTACGGCTTCATCTCTTCGGCTTTTGGCGCGGCAATCATATTCGGATTGAGGATAATGCCGTCGCTTTTAAGCCACGACTGCTCTGATGAATGAGCAAGCACGGTGGCTTTCACGCCGTCCGCCGCATTTGAAATATCGACTGCGCCTGTCTGCACAAAGAGCACGAAGCCCAAGTTTGCGCTTATAGGATTCTTTTGGTTTAACTCGCCGCGCTGAAGCATTGGCACCCAGTTCAAATCGAGTTTTCCCATACCCTGCTGTACGGTCGAATAGCATTTCTTGTCGTACACATAGCCTTTTTCGATTTTCGCGCCGTATTTGTCGAGGAGCGTAGAAAGCCCTGTTTCAATCGGCTCATAGGCTGGCTGATTGTAGAAATAGCTTTGCTGAGTGCCGTCCTGTACCTCAAGGAATGGGTCGATGAACAGCGCAAGGTTGCCGCCTTTCATTACGAATTGGTCGATTTTATAAAGCTCTGCCTCGCTGAACTCTGCTTTTGGTCCATTTATTACGAGCGTTTTGATGCCTGCGGGGATTGCGTCTTTGCTCAAATCGACCTCGGTGACGGAATACATATCGCTAAGGAGTGTTTCAAACAGCGCCGCGCCTGCTTGGCTGTCGTTCAAGTCCGCCTCTCCGTGCCCGGTAACGTAGCCGATTTCCTGAATCTTAGACACGAGCGATTTCAGTGTGTCCTGTATGCTTTGCTCAAGGTCGTCTAATCCCGCCACGTCGTAGCCGAACAAACTGCGCTGTACACCGATAGGAACTGCCTTCGCGCTGTCTGCACCCTCGAGCACCAAGCCGAGTACGCCGCGATATTTCTCGCCCGAGCGCGTGGAAAACGACAGCCCCTGCACGCCGTAGGTGTTGATGAGATAATCGATTTCGTCGCCCGTGGGCTTCACGCTTTCAAAGTCAATGCGATTCATATTCCGCGCGTTCACGGTGCCGTAGCTTTCGCGCACGATTTTTTCCAAAGCCGCTGTATCGATGCCGAGCACGCTTAAATTGTCGCTTGCATACAGCGTCATCTTGATTTTTCCCTGCAAGCCCGACAGTGCGTTTGTGGTTGCAACCATATTCGCCATCTTGGTGGTGAGTTTGTATTCCAGTGCGTCGCTCGTCGTGATTTGGTCAATCGTTTCGATTCTGTCGGCATAGAGCAGCACCACGCCCATCCACGCCTGCTTAAAACCGACTTCGTTGTCTTTTACTTCCTGAATCTGCACTTGGCGCACGTTGTATTTTTGCGCCATCTCTTGGTTTTCAGCGTTGTCCATATCGTAGAACTCGTAGCTGAACTTGCCGTTCGCAGCCCCTTTGTATTCCACGAGCAAATCGCGGACGTACTGCTCAACCGTGTTGTATGGAGACGGCAGATTGCTGCTGAAAAACACCTTTACCGAAAGCGGCTCTTCCAGCGTCCGCACGGTCTGACGGCTGACGGCAGAGAGCGAATACGTCTTGTTCTGCGTGAGGTCAAAGCGCAAAAACGCCTTGGCAGAAACGAGATTTGCCAAGATGAGCACGATAACAAAAAGCGCAAAGTCGCTCGCAGGATTCTTGAGCCATTTTATCACATTCTTCATATTAGCCCCTCATTCCGTTCTGAATTGATTTCACCGTAAAGCCGAAAAACATCGCTGTAATCGAGATGAAATACAGCAAATCTCGGCTGTCGATAATGCCGCGCGCGATTGAATCGAAATGCGCCGTCGCCGAAAAGAACGACAGCAGTGCCACTGCGCTCGGCGGCAGCAAGACGAGGAACGACGACATAAACGACAGCAATGCACACACGGCAAACGCAATAAAAAAGGCGATGATTTGATTTTTCGTGATGGAAGACGCAAAAAGCCCGATTGCCGTGAATGCGCCAATCAAAAACAGCGCGCCAACGTAGCCGCCGATGACGGGACCTGCGTCAATCGTGCCGAACGAAGCGGCGGTGATGACGTAAAACAGCGTGGGCAACAGCAAAAATGCCGAGCTTAAAAAACCCGCAATGAACTTCGCCGAAACGATTTCAAGCGGCGTTACGGGGAGCGTCAACAGCGTTTCAAAACTGCCGATTCGCTTTTCTTCCGACAGCAGCCGCATCGTGATTGCGGGCACAAAAAACGAGAGGAGAATGGGCAAAATAGAAAAGAAATTGCGCAATTCCGCCCTGTTTACCAAAAAGAATGTAGAAAAGAACAAAATCCCTGAAAAGACCAAAAACAAACACCCGACGATATACGCAATCGGGCTTGAAAAATAGGAGCGGAGTTCCCTCTGCGCCATAATACACGAACTATTTTTCATCAGAAGCTCCCTGTGCCGTGATTTCGTGGAAAATATCTTCTAGGCTGTTCTTTTTCATCGAAAGTTCGTAGAGATTCCAGCCCTTCTCGCTCACCGCCCGCGCAATTTCGGGGCGCACCTCGGCATCTCCCTTGAGATGTGCCAGCACCGACACCGCCGTGCTGTCCGCCTCTATCTTCTCTGCGTCTTGTGCCCGCGACACTGAATCCACGCCATTTATCGCCGAAATCCGCTCGATAAGCTCTGCCTCTGTGCAACTGCCTGCGCTCACAAGCACCGCGGCTTTGTGCCCGTAGCGTTCTTTGAGCGCCGCCGTGGAACTGTCTGCCGCCAATTTGCCGCGCGAAATGATAATCACGCGGGAGCACATCATCTCAACTTCGCTCAAAATGTGCGTGGAGATGATAACCGTGCGCGTCTTGCCGATTTCCTTGATTAACTCGCGCACATCGACTGCTTGATTCGGGTCAAGACCGCCCGTCGGCTCGTCCAAAATCAAAATCTCGGGGTCGCTCATCAGCGCGTGTGCCAAACCGACTCTCTGGCGGTTGCCGCGGGAAAGGTCGGCGATATTTTTGTGCATCACCTCAGAAAGCCCGCATTCCCGCGCGAGCTTTTCCACCTTCGCCTCGTCTTGCCCCTGCATTTTTGCAATGTAGCACAGATAGTCAAACACAATCATATCGGGGTACAGTGGCGCGCTTTCGGGCATATAGCCGATTTTTGCCTTGCAGGCAACGCTGTTTTCGGTGATATTTTTTCCGTCGATAAGAACAGTTCCCGCGCTTGGCTCAAGATAGCCCGTAATCATACGCATTGTCGTGGTTTTTCCTGCGCCGTTTGGACCCAAAAGCCCCACGATTTCGCCTGTTTTAATGGAAAAACTTACATCGTCTACAGCACGAAAATCGCCGAAAAAGCGCGAAACGTGCGATAATTCAATCATTAAAATCCCTCCACATATTTTCTTATAAAAAAAATCGTAGCAATATGTTTCAAAAGCGTCAATAAATGACTTGTTAGAGCACCTTTTGCCTTTCCGCTCAAAAAAGGGCAGATTCCTGTATGCAAAACCGTCCGCTTTTTTCTGGAGCGAGCATTTTGATTGAAAATATATCGAAAAGAAATATTTTCAATTTGTTTTCTTTGCAAATTGATTGTCAATCTTTATTTTTAATTGATTTGCAAAGAAAAACATCTAAAAATATATTTTTTTCTACTATATTTCAAAGAAAACAATATAAAAAGACTTATTGTCTATCTATTTTCAGAGCAAATGAACTAACAAAACCTTTTGTCAATTTATTTGCATACGGTTAACCCCAAGAATCAGTCGAGCGAATCCCATTCGGCAAGAACAAAGTCGCGGCGGGCGGCTGACGAGAAAATGTCGTACGGCAAAAGCACCATTTCGCTCTTGCGTTTGAGGTTTTCGCTCGGCGCAACGTCGGTTCGGACGCTTCGGCGGTGCCACGTTTGCGCGATGTACGTCTGCACGGTCTTTGAGAGCGCAAAATCAATGAAGCGCTCGGCGTTTTCGCGGTGCTCTGCCCCGTTTATGAGCGCGATTCCGTCGGGCACGATAATGGTGCCGTCGGCGGGATACACGATGGCGAGGCTGCTTTCTCCGTGTTCTTCGCGGTAGGAAAGCGCGGCATCTTCGCTGGTGAATCCCACAAAATATTCGCCGCTTGCCACCGCTTTGTGCACGCTGGGCGCGGATTCGGCGAGTCCTGCATCGGAGGCTTGGCTTTTTATTGCGCCGAGAAGCGCCCAGTTTTCCGCGGGATAGCCCGTCTGCAAAATGGCATTCAAAATGGAATATGCCGAGCCTGATTTTGCGGGGTTCGGAATGAAAATGCGCTTTTTGAAATACGGTTTTGCCAAGTCTTGCCAGCGTTGGGGTGCCCGGTCTTGTGGCACAAGTTCTCCGTTATACACGATGACCATCGTCATCAGGCTGAACGGCAGCCAGCGCGCGCCATAATCGGTTTCGAGCGCGCTTTTTTGCGGTGAATCATACGGCGCGAACAGGGCGTTTTCGGCTTCAAGGCTTTCGATTCCGCCGCCCCAAAACACGTCGGCGCGGGCATTTTCGTTGGTTTTGAGGCGCAAAAGCAGTTCGCTGGTGCCGCCGTACACCGCTTGAACGCGCAGATTGGTGCGCTGGCGGAATTCTCTGATGACCGCTTTTGTTTTGGCTTCGGAATGCGGTGTGTAGATAACGAGTTCGGCACAAACGGCGTTCTGTTCGGCATTTTTTTTGCACGAACTCAAAAGCGGCGCGGCGAGCAAAACGGAGAGAAAAACAATTTTTTTCATTTTCAGCACGGCTCGGCAAAAAATCAATAATGCGGCGGTTTTCGGTTCGGGATTTCTTCGAGGCTGTCTAAAAGTTCGCGGAATCGGGCGGAGAGAACGCGGTTTTCTTCGCGCAGAACGTCGATTTCTTTGGTTTGCGACACGGCAACGTCCTGCAATTTATTCACAAAATCTTCCAAATACGACAGCTTTGTTTCAAGCGCGGTCAATCTTTCATTCGTTTCTGTTTCCATAGTGTGCATTTTCGTTTTTCCTCTAGTAAAAGTCAAGACGCGCTGTTTTGCGCGTTCCACAGCGACGCATAGAGCGCGTTTTTTGCCAGCAATTCATCGTGAGTGCCGATTTCGGCGATTCCGTCGTCTTTAACCACGGCGATTTTGTTCGCGTTTCTGACGGTGCTTAGACGGTGCGCGATGACCAGCACGGTGCGTCCGCGCGAAAGTTCGTCAAAACTGCGCTGGATTTTGGCTTCGGTTTGGCTGTCGAGCGCGCTGGTGGCTTCGTCCAAGATGAGAATCGGCGGGTTTTTGAGGAAAATGCGGGCGATAGAAATGCGCTGTTTTTGTCCGCCGGAAAGTTTTATGCCGCGTTCGCCCACAATCGACGAAAATCCGTCGGGGAGCGCGAGAATGTCGTCCAAAATCTCGGCGCGGCGGGCGGCTTCTTCGATTTCGGCATCGGTGGCATCGGGTTTTCCGTAGGCGATGTTCTCGCGGATTGTGCCTGCAAAAAGAAACACGTCCTGCTGCACAATGCCGATTTGGCGGCGCAACGACGAGAGCGTGAAATCGCGGATATCCGTGCCGTCGAGGGTGATTTTTCCCGCCGTTGCGTCGTAGAAGCGCGGGAGCAGATTGCAAATGGTGGTTTTGCCGCTGCCCGATGAGCCGACGAGCGCGACGGTTTCGCCGGAATTGATTTTGAGATTGAGGTTTTGGAGCACGGGAATGCCCGACACATACGAAAAATCCACGGCGCAAAATGCGATGTCGCCTTTGACGTGCTCAATGTCGCGGGCATTTTCGTTTTCGGCGGTGCTGTTGTCGCTTCGCATAATTTCGGCGAATCGCGAAAATCCTGCGATTCCCACCGAAAATTGCTCGACTAAGCCTGTCAGTCGCTTTACGGGCTGCAAAAATGCCGTAACGAACAGATTTGCTGCGATGAGGTCGCCGAGCGTCATTTCGCCTTTCATCACAAAATAACCGCCTGCACCAAGCACGACGACGCCCATAATGCTCGACAAAAAATCTTTGCGGCTCAAAAAAACCGCCATCGCGCGATAATACTGCGATTTTGCCGTAAAAAAACGCTGATTGCTTTGTTCAAATCGTTCCTGCTCAAAGCGTTCATTTGTGAATGCTTTGGTGGTGCGCACGCCCGAAATCGCGCTTTCGATGTCGCTGTTGATTTCGGCGGTTACGCCTTTTACGCGGCGGCTGGTGTCTATCATCGCTTTTCGGGAAAACAGCATTGCGGCAAGGAGCGCGGGAAACACGATGAAAATGATAAGCGCGAGTTGCCAGCGCACCGACAGCATTATCACGAACGAACCGATGAGCGTGAGGACGGAGATAAACAGGTCTTCGGGTCCGTGGTGCGCCATTTCGCTGATTTCAAATAAGTCCGTGGTGATGCGGCTCATAATTTTTCCGGTGCGGTGCGAGTCAAAAAACGCGAAACTTTGGTTTTGAATGTGGCAAAACACGTCGCGGCGCATATCGGTTTCCACGTGCACGCCGAACATATGCCCAAAATAGGTGACAAACACGTTTGCAAGCGTGTGAAGAATGTAGGCGAGCGTGCAGACGGCGATGACCGCGGTAAATGCGGCGAGCGTTTTTTCGGGTGCGGATTGATAGCGCGGCAACAGCGTGTTGATTGTCCAGCGCGACACGACGGGGAATGCCACATCGACGGCGGCGACAAACAGAGCGCATATCATATCTGCGATAAACAGCGTTTTGTGCGGCTTAAAATACGAAAAAAACAGTGCAATATTTGATTTGGGAAGCGATTTCATATCGCAATTATGCCGATTGCGCGCAATTTTCTCAAGCAGAAAAAACGCATTGGGCAAAAAAACGCTCCCCACCGAAAAACAAGGAGCGGAAACACGATGGGGAGCGAAGGAGATTTTTATACACAATGTATCGGCTATAATGCGCAAAAATAACACGAAAAAGAACGTTTCTTTTTTTTGTCTGCATACATTCTAAAAACACCGTCAGAAAAATTTTTGAAGCGGTGGAGAATTTTCTACATTTGTTCAGTTTTCTCGCGTTGTTCTTTGCGCAATCTGATTTATCCTGTAGATATGTTTATTACGCGGAGGACATTATGAAAGTTACAAAAAGCATTTTTACCGTGGCGTTCTCGCTGCTGCTGGCTTCTCTGGCGGGGTGTGGCGGCGAAAAACAGGCGAGCGTGAACCCAAATGCGCCTGTGGACCTCACGATTTGGACGCACGAAGACCAAAACCGTACAGAGCTGGAACAGCGACTCATTCGCGAGTTCCAAAAAGACAATCCGAATATTACCGTGAATTATGTTACCTATCCGTCGGGAAAAATCAAGGATATTTTGGTGGCGGGCTTTGCGGCAAACGAAGGACCTGACATTTTTAACATCGAAATCAACGACGAATATCCGTTTGTGGTGAACGGGCGAGTTGCGCCTGTAGACGCGGTGGCAGCGGGCTTTAAGGACCAAAAGGCGCTGGAAGATGCGTATATGAGCAAAATGCTTGACCCGGTGAAGATGGACGGCAAAATCTACGGATTGCCGCTCGAGTTGACGAACTGGTGTGTGTATCTCAATAAAAAGATTTTCCGAGACGCAGGTCTTGACAGCGAAAAAGACGCACCGAAAACGTGGGAAGACGTTATGGCGGTGAGCGAGAAAATTGCCAAGCACGACGGCGAAATTATCACGCGCCGCGGTTTTGATTTCCGCTATCCGTATTATCTTATCAGCTGGATGCCGATGGTGGAGCAGCTCGGTGGGCGTTTAATCAGCGAGGACGGCAAAAAGGCGATTGTGGGCGATGAGGCGTGGCTCAAGGCGCTGGAATATATGCGCGATTTTAGTCCTGCGGGGAAAAATTTGGGCTCTCCGACGTACACCGCCGCGCGCAAAATCTTCGACAACAATCACGACGAAATTGCGATGTCGCTCAGCGGCTTGTATCAGGAACAGCGTATGGCGTTCGCAAACCCCGATTTTTTCAACAGCGATGATTGGTGCGTGATTCCGTATCCGCAGTGGGCGGGCGCGACAAAAAATGTGCCGTGTCATTATTACGGACATTATTATATGGTCAACGCGCAAAAATCTCCCGCGCAGATTCAGGCGGCGTGGAAATTGCTCGGCTTTATGCTTTCTCACAGCGAGGATTATCTCAAAGAAGTCGCAATCGTTCAGCCGACGAAAGAGTTGTTTGAATCAGACACGTTCAAAAATATGCCGTATTCCGATGTGTTCAAAAAAGACCTCGAAGCAGGCTCCGTGGTCTATTACGACGAAAATTCCCCCAAAATCGATTCGCTTTTGAAAAACGCGGTGGAATCCGTTATGCTTTCGGGCGTGTCTCCCGAATCTGCGCTTGCCGACCTCCGAAAGAACGTGCAGGCGGTCATCGACGAGGATTAAATCTCGCATTGCACGTATGCTGTCATCTCAATGAAAAATGACAGCATACAGTGAAACCTCATCAACAATTTTGTGTGGAGAAAAAAAATGTCTGCAAAGAAAAAATTATCGTTTGAGCAGAAAAAAGCGCGCTGGGGCTGGTTTTTCACGCTTCCGGGAATTGTGTTTTTCTCGCTCTTTTCGTTTTTTCCGATTATCAACGCGATTATCACGAGTTTATACAACAAAAAACTGCTGTCGCTCAAAAAGCCAGCGTTTGTGGGTTTGACGAATTATATAAAAATCCTCTCAAGCCCTGATTTTTGGAATTCGATGAAAGCGACCGCGATTTTTACGCTCGGCTGCTTTATTCCGCTCGTGGTCGTCTGCCTTTTGCTTGCCGCGCTCATTACGTCGCGAAACAAAGGTAAGCGGGCGTATCAAATGGTGTTGTATTCGCCGGCGGTGCTTTCGTCGGTGGTTATCGCGCTCATCTGGATGATTTTGCTCGACCCGCGCGGTTTGATGAACCAGATTTTCAACACGATTTCGGGACAGACGGGCGTGGATTTCCGTTGGCTTTCGGATTCAAAAATGGTGCGGCTTTCCACGATAATCATTTATTTTTGGAAATACGTCGGCTATTTTACCATTTTGTATATCACGGGCATCGGCAAAATCCCGAATTCCGTCTACGAAGCCGCCACGATTGACGGCGCAAGCAAAATGCAGCAGTTTTGGCTTATCACCGTGCCGCTTTTAAAACCGACGGTCGTTATGGTGTCGATTATGGCGATGATTCAGTGCATTAAAACGTTTTCCACGCAGTATATGTTTACGCAGTCGGGCGCGCCGCTTGCTCCGATAAACGTCATCACGCTCAACATCTACAACACCGCAATGCGCGACCTTGCCATAAGCAAAGCAAGCGTGATGAGCATTATCCTGTTCTTGATTATGCTCGCGCTCACCTGCATTCAGTTCCGCTTCTCAAAGAGCGACGATGTATCGTATTGATTTTTCTGCAAGGAGCTTTTTATGAAAACTGACACCAAAACATACATTGCGGATAAAGCCGTTTTCGTCTTTTTGATTTTCAGCTGTTTTCTCACGGTGATACCGCTTTTGTTTATGCTCACCGCGTCGTTTATGCGCGCAATCGACATTATGAAAATGCCGTATCGCTGGATTCCCAATCCCGTGCATTTCCAGAATTTCTACAACGCCATCGCGGGCAATGACAAGAGCTTTATCTATCTCAGAAATATCGTAAACAGCCTTATCGTTGCCGTTGCCGTTACCACCACAACCATTTTGCTCGCCTCGATGGTTGGCTTCGGCTTGGCAAAATATCGCTTTCGCGGGCGCAACGTCGTCTTCCTTGCGATTATGGCAACGATGATGATTCCGTTTGAAACAATAATGGTGCCGATGTATATGGTCGTGATGAAACTGCATATGCAAAACACCTACGCGGGACTTATCGTGCCGTTTATGGTGAATGCGTTTGCCGTCTTCCAAATGCGCCAGTACATCATCACGTTCCCCGAAGATATGCTCGACGCGGCTCGAATCGACGGTGCAAGCGAAATCCAAATCTTTTTCCGTATCGTATTCAAAAACTGCACGCCTGCGCTGGCGACCCTCGCGGTACTCACGTTCAGACAGCAGTGGGACAATCTTTTGTGGCCGCTCCTCGTTGCCCAAAGCGAACAGATGAAGACAATCCCCGCGTACATCGTCAAATTCGCCGCCGAAAAATACAGCGACGAAGGCGTTATGATGGCGGTTGCCGTGATTGCCAGCGTGCCGATATTCACGATGTTCATTTGCCTGTCAAAATACTTCGTGGGCGGCTCGTCGGTCTATTCCGCTGGCAAGGAATAACGTTTTTTCATCTTTCCGAACACATAAGCTGTCTTTCTCAAGCGCAAAGACAGCTTTCTTATGATAAAAGACATCTTTCTCAAGTGCTCGGAAAGGTAACTTACCACTTGGGGAAGATAACTTTTATAAAAAAACAGATAAAAAAGACAAAAATCCACACGACCGAAGCATATTTTCATCAATTTCACGCATAATTTCAGTGATTTTTGTCAAAAGTTATCTTTTCCGAAACAAAAGACAGATAACTTTGATAAAAGATTGCATATTTTTGAGCATTTTCTGCCTATTTTTCACCAAAAGATTGCCGTATCAAACACTCAGAATGACACAAAACGAGTTCTCCAATGACACGAAAAGAATTCAGCAATGACGAAAAAAAATTCAGAACGAGAAATAGTAATTTTGGAGATTTATTAAAAATTTGTTGCAAAATTTCCTGAAATTCAATAGAAATTTATTGCGCATAGTATTACAATAATTGCCTAGGAGTGTCGCTTTGCAAAATATCATATTATTTTCTGTTATAGTAAGTTTTGCTCTATCAGCCGCGTTGATTCCTCTGATTATCTGTGCGTGCAAAAAATTCGGCTGGTATGATAGTACAAACGAACGAAAAATCCACAAAGGATTTATTCCGAGGCTCGGCGCGGTGGGCTTTGTTCCCGCGATTTTTGCGGCGGCGGTGTTTTTTTGCGCCAATTATCCCGAAAGCCGACCGCTTGAGTATATGCCGCTCGTTATCGGTGGCGCGCTGATTTTTATATTCGGCGTTGTCGATGATTTCAAAGATTTATCCCCCCGCAAAAAACTCCTCGTTCAAATCATTGCGACGGTGCTGATGCTTTTCAGCGGAAAGCGTTTTTACACGCTCGGCGATTTTATTTTGCCTGTGCCCGTGAGTTATGCGCTGACGTTTTTGTGGATTGCGGGATTGATTAACGCATTCAATCTCATCGACGGCGTGGACGGGCTATGCGGCGGGCTTTCCGCACTGATTTTCTGCGCGCTTGGCGTGATTTATGTGCACCCGAGTCCCACGCTTGCGGCTTTTTGCTTTATCATTGCGGGCGGTTTGGGCGGCTTTTTGCTCTACAACAAACCGAAAGCCTCGATTTTTATGGGTGACGGCGGAAGCCAGTTTTTGGGCTTTATGATTGCCGCGCTTCCCTTGTACCGCTCTGGTTCGTCGTTCGAGATAAACAAAGCGTTCTCAATGGTTCTGTTGACTTGCATTCCTGTGCTTGATACCGTAACGGCGATGATTCGTCGCAAACGCGAGCACCGCAGTTTCTTCTCTCCCGACCGCGCGCATTTGCACCACAAATTGATGAACCTTGGGCTTTCTTCGGTGCAGATTTTGGTTTTGTTGTTGGCGGTGCAGGCGCTTTTGTGCACGACGGTGTGCGTATCGCTTTTGTTCAGCACGGCGGTGGCGGCTCTGTTGCAGTGCGCTGTGTGGCTCGTGGTGGCAGGGTTGTTCTGCATTTTGCATTACTTGAACCGTGCCGCGTTGACAAAAAAGGAAAATCCTGATGCGTGCTTTTTAAGCAGCAGTGGCGGAAAACTTCAAACGGCAGGTGTTTCTGCAAAAAACTTTGCCCCCCCCCCCCCGCATCTATAATAGATAAATAAGCATTGAGAAAGACAGCGATTTTTTGCTGTCTTTCTTTATTAAGAAGTTACATAAATTGAGATTGAAAATTTGTCGAAATCTGTTAGAATAAGAGATAGCGTTTTTTTTAAGAGGTTTCTATGAAAATCAAACAAAAATTGATACTGAGCAATATTGCGATGGTTGTTTTTGCAGTTATTGTTGTATCCGTGCCTGTTATGATTGTGCAAGTCAACAGTATGAGCGACAACATCGAGGATATTGCAGACGGTCAAATTTCGACGGCTCAAATGCAAATAAATCATTTTTTGCGAAAACCTGAAATGATAACCGCAGATGTGGCTCATTTTATTGCAACACAAGAGCTTAATCGCGAGAATATAGAAAAAATGTTTGCACATACATTACAGGGCGAAACCGTGTTTTCCCAGCTTTACTTTTCAGGAACAACTCCTGTAAAAGACGGCGGATTTTTCTGGGCGAATGACCATTGGCAGCCGCCGGCAGATTATGACCAGTCTACGCGCGCGTGGTTCAAAGCAGGACTCAACGCGGTAACATTCGACGTTTCTGCTCCGTATCTTGACCTTGTAACAAACTCGATGGTTACGACGATTGCGCGAAAAGCAATCCGTGGCGGCGAGTTTATCGGCGTTATCGGCATTGACGTAAGCCTTGCCGATTTTACCGAGATGATTCAGGTGATTCGCTTGACAAAAAGCGGACAAACGTTCCTTCTTGACCGCGAGGGCAATTATATCACGCACAATGATGCGGCAAAAATCGGAAAAGATAACTTCTTCAAAGAAAATCCTGCTTTTGATAAATATCGCTCGCAGTTTTCTGTGGATTCTGTTTTTGTAAATATCAACGCGGGTGGCGGAAAATATTTTGCAGCGCGCAATATTTCTGAAGAAAGCGGCTGGACGCTTGTTACTGTTGGACCTGCGTCGGAAATCTTTGAACCGCTGATTCATAATGTCATTATGGTTGTGATATTTGCGGTGGTTGCTGTTGTGGCTTCGCTGTTGATTGCGCTGTTGATTGCACATGCTATTGTCAAGCCGATTTCTGTGGTTGACGGAATTATTAACGGCATTGCAAGCGGAAAGGCGGATTTGACGCAGAGAATCAGTGTTTCAAATCACGATGAAATCGGCTCTTTGGTCAAAGGCTTCAATTTATTCGTGGAAAAATTGCAGGGTATTGTTTCGCAAATCAAAAATTCAAAAGACAATCTTACAAATGTTGAAAGCGACCTGCAGGGCAATATCCATAGCACCGCATCGGCAATTACGGAAATCCTTGAAAACATTAACAGCGTCAGTTCGCAGGTGAACTCGCAGGCGGACGCGGTAAGCCAGACTTCTGCGGCGGTGGCGGAAATCTCGGAGAATATCAATTCGCTTGAAAAAATGATTGAAAACCAGTCTGACGGCGTGTCACAGGCTTCGGCGGCGGTTGAAGAGATGATTGGAAATATTACGAGCGTCAACCAGAGCGTAGAAAAAATGGCTGAATCGTTCGATACGCTTTCCAAAAATGCGTCGGTCGGTGTTGAAAAGCAGAAGCACGTTGCACAGGCTATCAACCAAGTTGCAGAGCAATCCAAAACGCTGCAGGAAGCCAATAAGGCGATTGCGAGCGTGGCAAGCCAGACGAACCTTTTGGCTATGAACGCGGCTATTGAGGCGGCTCATGCAGGCGAGGCTGGACGCGGATTCTCGGTGGTTTCTGATGAAATCCGAAAATTGTCCGAAAACTCAAGCGAGCAGTCAAAGAAAATCGGTGCGGAATTGAAGAAAATCGAAGCAACGATTGAGGCGGTTGTTTCTGCTTCTCAAAGTTCAAGCAAGAGTTTTGACGAAGTGAGCTCGATGATTGATTCTACTGACGAACTCGTGCGCCAGATTAAAGCGGCGATGGAAGAGCAGCAGGAAGGAAGCCACCAGATTGTCGATGTGCTGAAGATGATGAATGACAGTACGCTTGAAGTTCGCACGGCTTCAAAAGAGATGGCTGAAGGCAATAAGATGATTTTGGGCGAAATCCAAAATTTGCAAGATGCGACCTTGGTTATCAAGGAAAGTATGCGAGAAATGGGCGTTGGTGCACAGGACATTAACGAAACAGGCGCGGCGCTTTCCAATATTTCGGGTGAGGTTCGTGATTCAATTTCGCAAATCGGAGAGGAAATCGACCAATTCAACACTTGATTTTTGAGTTTTGATTCTTTCAAAAGCTCCGTTGCAATGTTACAGCGGAGCTTTTTTTGAGAAAAAAGAAAAAGCGAATATTTTTATCAGAGATAACAAAAAATATTCATAAAAATCCAATATAATACTAGATTTTTTGCAATATAGGGTATAGAATTTGCATTAAACATACATTGCGAGGTTAGCTATGTCTGAATTTGATTTT
>CALBGU010000135.1 GCA_937893155.1 uncultured Treponema sp.
TACGCACAGTATATAAAAAATCCCGCAGATTGCAAAGGCATAAAAAATCCGCCTGCGGCTGCTGCATTTAGAAAACGCCGTTTGAGGAGAGCAAAAAAAGAGCCTACTGGTATATCCCCATAGGCTCTTTTATCACACGCTCAGCGTGTTTTGTAAAACTGCTCTCGGCGGCTTACTTCAAATTAATGATACTCTTGTCGTAATCTGTCGGCGGAACATAGCCCATCAATGTCATCAGCGTTGCAGGCCATGAGCTGATTCCCAAGCCCTCATTCAAGTGCTCTCTGTCATACTCGCCCTTGTACTCTGGGTCGTAGATAATGCCGGGAACTGGGTTCAAGCTGTGGCTTGTCTTTGCCTTTGGCTCGCCTGACTTGTCCTTTTTCACAGAACCGTCTTTTGCGTGCTCATACATATCGTCGCTGTTGCCGTGGTCTGCCGTCAAGCACAAAATGCCACCCGCTTCGTCAATCGCTGCCTTGAGGCGACCGAGCTGCAAGTCCATGCCCTCCATCGAGCATACCACCGCGTTGAACACGCCCGTGTGTCCCACCATATCGCCGTTCGGGAAGTTAAGGCGAATGTGGTCGTATTTGCCAGACTTAATCGCCTCAATAACCTTGTCGGTAATCTCTGCGCACTTCATCCACGGGCGCTGCTCGAACGGCACAACGTCAGAAGGCACTTCGATATAATCTTCGAGCTTCTCATCGAATTTTCCCTGCTTGTTGCCGTTGAAGAAATAGGTAACGTGTCCGTATTTCTGCGTTTCACTAATCGCGAGGAGCTTCACGCCTGTCTTTGTCAGATACTCGCCCATCGTTCTGTCGATGCTCGGCGGGTTCACGAGGTACTGTGCAGGAACGTGCGCGTCGCCGTCGTACTCCATCATACCAGCATATTCCACTTTTGGTACACGGATTCTATTAAATGGCAAGTCGCCGCCTTCGGCGGTCTCGAATGCGCGAGTCATCTCAAGCGCACGGTCGCCGCGGAAGTTG
The DNA here is from genome assembly GCA_937893155.1 of uncultured Treponema sp. GTDB lineage: Bacteria > Spirochaetota > Spirochaetia > Treponematales > Treponemataceae > Treponema_D. Next base: position 1,002 of record CALBGU010000135.1, read on the forward strand.
AAATAAATCACGCTGTCGCCGTCTTCGATTGTGCCGACCGCCTTGCCGTCCTTTGCAATGACGAACTCGTGCATATCCTGGTCAAGAATGCCGGGGACTTCCGCGCGGTATGTTTCGATAGCCTTTGTCGCGCTCTCAAACTGACGACCTTCGCCCAAAACGTGAGCCTTCCAGCCGCGCTCCACCATGCTCCAATCCGCGTTGTATCTGTCCATCGTAAGATACATACGACCGCCGCCAGAGGCTATTTGATAATCCACGCCGCTGAAAGAAGACAGGAACTCTTCGAGCGGAGTGATGTAGTTCAAGGCAGAAGTCGGGTCAACATCGCGACCGTCGAGCAGCGCATGAACGCGCAAGCGTTTCACGCCGTCCTTGCTTGCCTGCGTAACCATCGCTTTGAGGTGGTCGATGTGGCTGTGCACATTGCCGTCAGAAACCAAGCCGATGAAATGCAGCGTTGAGTTCTTGTCGTTCACGTTCTTAACGAGTTTTTTCCATGTGTCAGCGGCGAACATTGAGCCGTTCGCGATTGACTCTCCGACGAGTTTGGCTCCTTGAGCAAACACGCGGCCGCAGCCCATTGCGTTGTGACCGACTTCGCTGTTTCCCATATCGTCATCGCTCGGAAGCCCCACGGCAGTTCCGTGCGCCTTGAGACGAGTGTGCGGGCAGTTTGCAGTGAACCAGTCGAGATACTTCATCTTTGAAGCCTTCACCGCGTCTCCCTCTTCGTACTTGCCGTATCCCACGCCGTCCATAATCACGAGGACGACAGGACCGCGGCGACCCTTCCAATTTGGATTTTTTTCCAATGCTCTCATTGTGTCAGCCATTGTAACACTCCTATAAAATGCAATTCTCTTTTACTATACCGTTTTTCTGCGCTGTTTTCAATCCGCGTTTTTTCTCAAGTGATTTTTTTGTTATTTCTCATCGACGGTGTGTGTCATTATCGGCTCGACAATGCAGAGGCAGCAATGGGCTTAAGCCCATTGGTTCAGCAGGCATAGAAAAAAATTGCCGTATCAAGCACGGGAATGGCAAAAAAGGAGAACATACTTTCGATAACATCGCGATTTTTTTCCCAATCGGAAACGCTCAATAAATTCCCAGCGAAGTCATTCGACGCGGCGGCTTGAAAAAGTTTTTGGCTTTTTCTGTTATCTTTTTGCATTTTTGCACTTTATCAAAAAGTTTGTAGTATTTATAATGAATGTATTCAGAAAAGTTCATTACCGCGACATCTCTCACAAGCTGCACCGTAATTTGCCGTTTCTGAATACAGGGAACAGAATTAAAAAATCACGCGCTCCGCAAGGAGTCGGAGGAAAAGGGTATGAAAGGAAAAAGGTTCGGTAAAAAACGACAACTCGTGCTGTTTTTTATTTTGACGATTGGCGTGAGTATTGTGCTACTCAATACGGTGCAGAATCTGCTGGTGATGTTTGCGGTGAGGCGTGCGACGAGCGGCAATTACACCGAAACAATCAATAGCCTTGTGGATTGCAATGCGACGGTTATCGGCAACAAGATGGAAAGCTATTTGAACAGCCTGAATTATTTTTGCTATGCCGATGTGGCGCAGACGGAGGACACGCGGGCGATTTCTGAGTGGTTGACGCACCAAAAAGACAAAAAGCACCCCGATTTTAATTATGTGGTGTACGGCTCACCCGATTTTTTTTGGCACCAAGAAAATGGCTCTGAGGGAAAGACAAACGGCGTTTATTTTATGCAGATTATGACGGGCGGCAAAGATGAATACATTGACGACCCGAAACTGTCGAATTCCACGCACGAGATGAATATCCACGTGGCGAAAGCGGTGAAAAAGAACGGGCGCACGACGGGCTTGTTTGCAGGCACGATGCGCACCGACGAAATTGCCGCGTATGTGCAGAGCCTTGCGATTGGCGCAACGGGGTTTGCGTGGCTTATGGACGACGAAGGCAATGTGGTTATGCACAAGAACGCGGATTGGAGTATGACGAAGAATTTTCTTGAGAGCACCGAGGCGGACGACGCGCCGATGAAGCCGATTGCGCAAAAAATCATCGCCGAGAAAAAGGGGAATACGTGGGTAAACGGCAAGGACGGCAAAACGTATCTTTCTTACGCGCCGATTCCGCACACGCAATGGTTTTTGGTCTATTCGCTGTCGCAGCGGGATTTGGAAGCGGTGTCGATTTCCACGGTGAAAATGCTCGGTGTGTCTTCGTTTGCGGTTATCGTGTTGCTGTTGCTTATCAACGGCGCAATTATCTACGTCACGATTAAGCCGCTGCAGACGGTCAGTTCTTCGATTGAGGACATCGCCAGCGGAAACGCCGATTTAACGCGCCGCCTTGAGAGCCGCTCCAAAGACGAAATCGGTGCGGTGGTGAGCGGGTTTAATGCGTTTGCGGAAAAATTGCAGCATATCATCGTGGAACTCAAAGCGTCCAAGAAGGATTTGCATTTGTTCGGCGAAAATTTGGGCGTGATGGTGCAAGAAAACGCCGATGCGCTTTCTGAAATGCGCGTTGGTATGGAAAACGTGGACAGCGAGGTGAATATTCAGCAAGACAGGGTGGAAAGTACGGTGCGTTCGGCGGCGCTGATTTCCGATTCGGTCGGCACGCTTCGGGCGCTGTTGCAAAAGCAGATTGAGGGCGTACAGCAGGCGAGCGCGGCGGTGACAGAGATGATTCAGAGCATCAGCAGTGTGACTTCTTCGGTGTCGAAGATGTCGGCGGAGTTTGATGCGCTTCAGGACAACGTGGGCACGGGCATTTTTAAGCAGCACGAGGTGAGCGAGCAGATTTTGCTGATTGAGGAGCAATCCAAAATGCTGACAGAAGCGAACCGCGTTATTTCTTCGATTGCAAGTCAGACAAATCTGCTGGCGATGAATGCGGCGATTGAGGCGGCTCACGCGGGCGAGGCAGGCGCGGGCTTTGCGGTGGTGGCGGACGAAATCCGAAAGCTCTCGGAAACGTCGAGCGCGCAGTCCAAAAACATCGGCAACCAACTCAGCGACATCGTGAAGGCGATTGGCAATGCGGTTACCGCCACGGAACATTCCGACCGTGTGTTTGCGGGCGTGTCGGAGAAAATCCGCGAGACGGGGCTTATGGTGCATCAAATCGCGCTTTCGATGGACGAGCAGACGAGCGGCTCCAAGCAAATCGGCGATGTGTTGGGCTATATGAATGACGCGACAATGCAGGTGCGCACGGCTTCGGAGGACGTGGACAAGGCGCGAGAAGCTATCGTGGCAGACGTAGACGGGCTCAAATCGTCTTCGGACTCGGTTCATTCGCTTGTGCGCGATATGAAAGGCAATGTGAAGCACATCGAAGAGGACGACGAGGGGCTTTTGAGCATCGCGACTTCAATCAACAGCACGATTTACCGAATCGGTAGCCAAATCGACCAATTCAAAGTGTGATTGCACAAAAAAAGACGCAGGCATATTTTCGCTTGCGTCTGCTTGTGATTATCTGCGTGCTGTTTTAAGCTAACGATTTTAGATAATCCAAAACGTCTTTTTCGACTTCTTCGCGGCAGAGTTCGTTCAAAAGTTCGTGTCGCGCGCCGGGATACATCTTTTCTTTTACGTTTGTCATACCCGCTTTTTTGTACATTTCGCACAATTTTTTCGGTCCCTTGCCGTATCTTCCCGTCGGGTCTTCTTCGCCGTAAATAAAAAACACGGGGAGCGTCGCCAAAATGGAACTGATTGCCCTCTTTTTTACCACGCGGCGAACGCCTCTGAACAAATCACAGAAAAAACTCACCGTCGGAACAAAACCGCACCATAAATCCCCGTCGTAAAGCTGGACAATCATTTTATCTCTGGTGAGCCAATCATTTTTTGATGTGGGAGAAGAAATGCGCTTGTTGTATGCGCCAAACGTCATTTTGTTAATAGTGCCGGAAATATGATATTTGCCGTGAACTTTGCGGCTGATTTCAGCAATCAGCGAGCCGAAAAATGCCGAGGTGCTACGCTTTCCGATGGTGCCTGAAATGATACAGCCTGAAATATCCGTTGCATTTTCTTCTATATATGCTTGTGCTACGATAGACCCGAATGAATGACCGAAGATAAAGATTTTTTTACCGGGGAATTCCTCTTTGATGCGCCTTGTAATCGCAAATTCATCTTGCACTACGCGCTCAAAACCGTCTTCGTCTGCCAGATAGCCAAAGCACCCATTGCTGTTCCATTCTGCATCACGCGCGGTCTGTCCGTGTCCTCTGTGGTCGTCGGCAATCAATGCAAATCCATTTTCTACCAAAATTGAGCCGAGGCGGTCATATCGCATTGCATGTTCGACCATGCCGTGAAAAAATTGCACAACTCCGCGCACTTCGCCGTCAGGAATCCAACGGTGAACGCAAATGTTTGCGCCGTCGTCCATTTTTACAGTTATTGCATCTGTCTTCATTCCTGCTCAACTCCTCAAAAAATGCAAAAATTATTTCTTTTTATTATAACCCGTTTCTCCAATTTTGCAAATTTCTACGCATTTTTTTCTAAAAATCTCCATTTTTACGGCAAAACAGCAATAAAAAATAAGAAAAAAAATCTTTCATAAAATAAAAATGTCCTGTATACTAATAAGCACGCAATTTTGCAACTTTGGGGATATGTATGACTTCGACAATCGAGTATTTTGAGAATAATCTCGACTCATCAATAGACATCGACGGCACAATCGATTATTCACATGGCTATGTACGGCATAATTTGTTTTTGCCATACGAAACATTAAAAGCAATCTTAAACTTGGACGAAAAAACGCGGGCAATCGACGAAATGCTTTTGAATAGCGCGCATATTGCAATCGAGCATTTTACGGGACGGATTTTGAGCCTGCGGAAAATAAGCGAAGATGTTACGGCTGAAAATGGTGCGGTTGTACCTCACGAAATCCCTGTAAAATCGGTAACGTCGCTGATTGACACAAAAACGCTGGAAAACATTGAACTGTCAGAAATTACGATTTTGGAAAATCTGATAAACATCGGCTCTCACGACCATGATTCTCATATTTGCCGATTGAGTTATGTTGCAGGTTACGAAAGCAACGATGGACCTGCGGAACTTACCGAGGCAGTGCTCAAGACATTTTTGCAAAAACGCCATTTATTGCATCGCGAAATAACGGAAAGTTTGGAATTCAGTTCGCTTTCGTCGGCTGCGGAGCTAAATGATGAGGTAAAAATGTTGCTGGCAAAATACAGACGATAAAAAATCAAAAATATCTGTTGTCTGCTCTTGACATAATTTTGATAATTTTGTAGGATAGTAACATCTTTTATGTGGTGCCTATAGCTCAGCGGTAGAGTCCCAGATTGTGGATCTGGTTGTCGTGGGTTCGAAACCCACTAGGCACCCGCTTTTTATTTTAAATGCGCCCGTAGCTCAACTGGATAGAGCAACGGACTTCGAATCCGTAGGTTGCACGTTCGACCCGTGTCGGGCGCATTTTGAGGTTGGTTTTCCAACCTCTTTTTTATTTTTAGCGGTCAAAAACGTCTTAAAACAAAATCTTAAAATTTATTTTCTCAGCCTTGCTAGTACCCTTGAAATCGTGGTATAGTAATGGAATATGGCAGAATTATTAGCACCAGCAGGAAATATTGAAGCATTGGATGCCGCAATCGGCGAGGGCGCAGATGCGGTTTATTTGGGACTAAAGAGTTTTAATGCTCGTCTTCGGTCCTCCAATTTTGCGTGGAATCAGTTTGAGGCGGCTGTGCAAGCGGTTCATAGGCTCGGCAAAAAGATTTATGTAACCGTAAATACGGTGAGCGAAGAATCAGAAACAGAGCGTTTGTACAGATTTCTTGCGTACCTTGAGAAAATCGGTCCTGACGGGCTTATCGTGCAGGATTTTGGCGTGATTCGAATGGCGCAGGAATTTTTTCCGAAGTTGGAACTGCATGCTTCAACGCAAATGAACGTGGAAAGTGCCGCTGCGGCAAATCTTTTGCACAGAGAAGGGCTTTCAAGAGTGGTTGTTGCCCGCGAACTTGGGCTTGAAGAAATCCGACATATTAAGGCAAATACGAAAGCGGAAATCGAAATGTTTGTACACGGCGCATTGTGCGTGAGCGAGAGTGGCTTGTGTCTGTTTTCAAGTTTTTTGGGCGGAAAATCGGCGAACCGCGGAATGTGTACGCAGGCGTGCCGCAGATTCTACACGGCGGAGTCGGGCGGCGGAGAAGTGCCGGGGTATTATTTTTCTCCTGCGGATTTGCAGCTTATCGACCACATTCCAGATTTGATGGACATCGGCATTGATTCGTTTAAAATCGAAGGTCGAATGAAAAGTGCGGAATATGTGGGTTCGGTGGTGGCTGCTTATCGCTATTTGATGGACCACTGGAAAGAGGACAAAAAAGGTTCGATTGCCGCGGCGAAACGAATGTTGGCAACGGATTTTGCTCGCAAAAAAACGACATATTGGTATAATTTTGATAATCATTTTGACGGCGTAAATCAAGCAGGCGATGCGATTCTTGACCCGAATCAAGCAGGCGGCACGGGCATTTATCTGGGAAAAATTACCGAAATGCGCGGCATTAGCGATGAGTTGAAGCAGGAACTTGCCGAAAAAGCCGAAGCAGAGGGGACTGAAACCAAAAAACTTCGTATGGCGCTGATTAAAGGCGGTTCGTACGACCCCGACCCCGGCGACTCAATCCGCTTGCATCGGCACGATGATACGGGGCGCGTCAGCCACAAAATCCGCACGCTCGAAACCGACGAAAAGGGGAACCGCTGGGTTGATATTCCTGCGGGATTCAGCCGCGGCGACGATGTGTATCTGCTTCAGACAAAATCGATGTCGAAGCGTTACCCGCGTGTTTTGCCGCAAGACATCGGCAGATTCCGACAGCAGCCGGGGTCTGATATTTTGCCGTTGCTTGACCTAACTCCTGTGGAGAAAAAAGAGTTGTCGTATTTTCCTGAAGGAACGTACATTCAACTTTCTACGATTCCCGATTTGTTCTTGGCGCAAAGCGAGCACCCTGTCCGCTTTATTCTCGACGTGAATAACGAAACGAAGGGGGCGTTGCTGAGCGAAACTGCGGGAGGAAAGCCTGTTTTGCCGGTTTCTAAGAAAATGGTTATTCTTTCGCTTGACCCGTATTGCCCTGCGGCGCTGGAAGACGAAACAGCGGCAATGCTTCATACATTGGTCGAAAAAGGATACACGACGTTTGTTGCAAATAATCTTGCGCACGTTGAAATGCTTCGCGGCAAAGCAAACATCATTGCAGGTCCGTATTTGTACACATTCAATCGCTGGGCGGTTTCGTTTTTGGAAAATCAGAATATCGGGGCGTTTATCACACCGCTTGAAAATTCGGAGAAAAACCTTGAGAATACCTTCCCCTCGAAATACCGTGCGCGTGCGATGATTTCGCTTTTTGCGTATCCGGTGCTTTTTAGAATTCGCTTCAGAATGCCGAAGAGCTACGATTTTAACTATTTTCACGACAAAGACGGCGCGACGTTCAAATTTGCCTCTGGCGCGGACGGCACGTTTGTGATGCCCGAAAAGCCGTTTTCGATTGTGGACAAAGCAACTGCGCTTTCCAAAAAAGGATTTTCGCGGTTTCTCATCGATTATTCGCATACAAAAGTACGAAAAGGCGAACTCAAGCAGATTATTGGCGCAATGCTCAAAGGGCAGCTTTTGCCCGAAACATCGCGCTTTAACTGGAAAGACGGATTTTACAGCCCCGAAAAAATGGAAGCCTACCGCGCAAGTGCCGAGCGCGCTGCGGAAGAAAAAGCCGCATTTGCTGCTCAGAAACGGCGCGGAAAATCTGCTCCTCAAAACCGCGGCAATCGCGGAAACCGAGGCAATAAAAACCGTCAGGGAAGACGCTAAAATTCGATGCCCGAAGCCTGTTCAATCGCAACCGATTCGGCGGCTTCGGCAAGGTCGGCGATTTCTTCGGAAGTCGCCTGACACACGTCTTCTTTGCGGGCGGAAATCTCGCGGAACTCCACATTTTCGGCAACGATTTTGAGTTTGCTTCTCATTCCGCCCTTGTCGTCAAGCCAGCGGTCTTGCTTAATCCTGCCGACAACGGTAACGCCTCGCCCTTTTTTGCACCCTTTTTCGCATTTGTCTGCCAAATAACTCCACGTGTCGATGTCGATATACGACGTTTCTTCGCGAAAAGAGCCGTCTTGCAGTCTGAAATTTTTGTTGACCGCAATCGAAAATTTGCACAGTTTTGCACCGTTTCCGATTGTTTTCACGTCCGAATCCCGTACCACATTGCCTGACAAAATAACTTTGTTAATCATAATTTCCTCCCGTTCAGGATTGTTTTTGTGCGATGTATGCTTATCTTTGAAACATCATCACTTTTTTATAGGGACGGAAAATATAAAAAAGACATCGTTTTGAAAAATTTTTTTTAGAAAATGCAGAAAAAAATAAAAGAAACGCAATTTTTTTGGAAAAAAAATAGAAAATCTCCAAAATCTCTAATTTCAGTTGAAAAATTCACTCAAAAAAGTGAAGAGAGCACATTTCTTGAAAAAAAATGTGAAAAAATCTCTAAAAACTCCAATTTTTATAAAAAAATAGATTGTTGGCTGTTTTTGGCGTTTTTGCGCGTGGGAAAATCGTGTTTTTGAAATCTCTTTTTGCGTAATATATTGCAAATAGTACCATTTGTTACTATAATTTGCAAACATAAGGAATGGTATATGTCTAATCTCAATGAGTATTCTCCTAAGTTTTTTGACGCAATCAAAAAGTATTCTGCGTCTCAATGTGCAAAAGATGTCGTTTCTGGTGTCATTGTTGCAATTATCGCTTTGCCGCTTTCTATCGCGCTTGCGCTCGCTTCGGGCGTTGGACCTGAGCAGGGCATTTACACGGCGATTTTTGCAGGCTTCGTGATTTCGCTTTTGGGCGGAAGCACCGTGCAGATTGCAGGACCGACCGCCGCATTTGCCACGATTGTTGCGGGAATTGTGGCGCAAAAAGGTATGGCGGGCTTATCGCTTGCAACGATTATGGCGGGCGTGATTTTGATTTTGATGGGCTTTTTGCGCTTCGGAAATTTAATCCGCTTCATTCCGTACACGATTACGACGGGATTCACGCTCGGCATTGCGCTTACCATTCTCATAGGACAGCTCAAGGATTTTTTCGGATTGACATTCACGCGCTCTCCTGCCGAAACGGTGGAAAAACTCAAAGAATGTATTGCGTGTGCAGGGACGTTCAACGCGCAGGCATGCGTGGTCGGTTTGATTTCGCTTGCGATTTTAATCATCGGCGGAAAAGTGCTCAAAAAAATCCCGCCGTCGCTCATTGCGGTTATCGCGGGAATCCTCATCGTGAAATTCGGGAAATTGAATGTAAAAACAATCGGTGATTTGTACACGATTTCTTCGGGATTGCCCAAACCTGCGCTCCCTGCGTTTTCGGTTTCGCTGGCAATCGACTTGCTGCCGAACGCATTTACCATTGCGGTGCTTGCGGGCATTGAATCGCTGCTTTCGTGCGTGGTTGCGGACGGTATGGTTGGAAGCCGCCACAAGCCGAACGCCGAACTGATTGGGCAAGGCGCGGGCAATATCGTTTCTGCGCTTTTTGGCGGCATTCCTGCCACTGGCGCGATTGCACGGACGGCGGCGAACATCAAAAACGGCGGCAGAAGCCCTGTTGCCGGAATGGTTCATTCAATCGTGCTTGTGCTGATTTTGGTCATTCTTATGCCGTATGCGTCGCTGATTCCGATGCCGACCATTGCGGCGATTTTGTTCATAGTGGCGTACAATATGAGCGGCTGGCGGGCGTGTGTGGCGCTGGTAAAAGTCTCCCCCAAAAGCGACATCTTTGTGTTTTTGATTTCGCTGTTCCTCACGGTTGCATTTGATTTGGTCGTGGCAATCGAGTTTGGAATCGTGCTGGCGGCGTTGCTGTTCCTCAAGCGAATGGCGGACGTTACCGAGGTCAAGAGCTGGAGCGACATCGACGAGCACAACGACCCCGACGCAACGCACCTCAAGGACGTGCCGAAAGAAACGCTCGTCTACGAAATTACCGGACCGATGTTTTTTGCCGCAAGCGACAAATTGATGGGCTTGAATCCGACGGCGGGCATCAAATCCGTCATCGTCCGAATGAGAAGCGTGCCTGCGATGGACATCACGGCTCTGCGTGCGCTCAGAAATATGAAAAACGCCTACGCCGCCAAGGGCATTACGCTGATTTTGTCGCACGTTCGCGAGCAGCCATTTCATATGATGGAAAAAGCGGGGTTCGTGGAAGAACTGGGACAGGAGCATTTCTGCGCAAACATCGATGCTTCTATTGAACACGCCAAAATCGTAAACGCACAATAGCATTTTCTTTTGTGTCATTTCTGTGACGAGCACGAGAATGGCAGAAAACAGCGTGGTGAATGTGTTGCATTTACACAGCTGCGCTGTTCTCGCTCATCAGCTCTATCTGCTCTTTCCACGCGGACACGAAAGAAACTGGTGAGCGGGGCATTGCGTTTCCGCCTTGAGAAAGCACCCATTCGAGTATTTTTTCTGACTGTGTGGACGAAAAGCGGATTTGTGTGCAGTCGTCTTCATCATAATTGATTATCGGGTGGTCGTCCGCCCACACGCAGTCTTTGACCATTGCTCTCGCCGTTGAGTAAAAATCGATAACATATTCTTCGCTTCTGTTTGACGAATACGCGCCGAACTTCCCGCCTCCGCATTTCGCGCTAAAATCGAAATCTTCAGGCAGCTCAAACGACTTTTCTGTAACGCAGAGATTTTTGATTCGCGCGATGTTAAAAAACCGTGTGTCGCCCCTCTCTTCTGCATAGCCATACAGAAAGCATTTGCCAGAATCGAGTAAGAGCTGATAGGGGCGAACGGTGCGCGCGATGTCTTTGTAATCGAACGTGATAATCTTGTTTTCGAGCAATGCCGTCGACAGCGTTTTCCAAATCGCGCTATCGATGAGGAATTTCGGCTTTGGCGGCACGGCGATGCGCTTGAGCAATGGCTGCTCGGTGAGCGTGTTCGTGCTAATCACGAAGTTGATGACGCTTGAAATTGAGGCGTAAAGTGGACTGCCCTCTAAGCCTGCTAAAAGCGTTTTCGCTGCCGAGAGATAAAAAATCTCTTCTGAAGAAATCGTGTTCAGCGCGAATTGCCATTTATCATCGATAAAATAGAAGCCGTTTTTGCTTCTGTGGAACTCAAGCGGGGCGTGAAAATAGACGCGCAGTGTTTCGATGTCGCGCGAAATAGTCGTCTCGGACACCGTTTCTCCCGTCTGCTCGCGGTAGAAGTCGCGCAGTTGCTTGTTGTTCGGATACACGCCCGATTTTATCAAGTTGGTGATAATGATAAGCCGTTCAATGATATTTTTGTTAAGCGTGCGCTCTGTTTTCCTCTTGTTCTCGCTCATACCTAGAGATTATAACCTGCCGCCCTCTCATTTCGTGATAGAGCAAAGTTTTTTTCATCAGAAAAGTCATACTATCCAAAAACGATTTTGTTCCCAATCGTGAGGAAAGTTTAGAAAGTCAATACATTTTGATGAGTTGTGTTTTAAAAAGCAAATAAAATCTTTTTTCCAAGTTGACGGAAGTTTAATCTGCTCATTTAGATACACAAGTATAAGAATTAAGTTATAAAGACAGTTTTCTTTTAGCGACCACAGTTGTGAAATTGCAATTTTGTTTGATTTAGGTTTCATAGGCTGAATTGCAATTTGCTTTAGTATTACTCTGCTTTGGTGAGCGCAATGATTTCTTAAAACTGACAAGCTATGTATCCACGATTCAAGTACAATCGATGGCACGTTGTAAAAAGAAGCTATAGCATCTTTCGCATTTCCTTGACAGTTTGGATTTTTTGACGGAATCTCTTTTAGATTTTTATACCAACAAGACAGAGTTCCAACTTCAAACTGTAGCCAATAGCCGCTTAAACGGTAATAATTTAGATTGCGCAGAGCATTTTCTGCAAGAACTGTATCGTTTATGATAAGTCCGCGGCTTTGTAATTTTGTGATTTGTTGAGAAATTGTTAGAGCAGGCTTGTTAAAAGGAATTTTGTTCATACGAAAATCATAAAAAAAGACCCACCGATTTGAGGATGGAATTCCCATTAACCTTGGCGGGTTCTGTTAGCAGTAGTATACGTTTTAGCATTTTTACTGTCAAGTCTTTTTTTGCAAATGCTCGGCGTAAGGGGCGAGAGTGTGGTTGAGGTGCAGATTCTTAAAGAGAATTTGCACTTTTTTATTTTCAGTCTATCACGATTTGAGAGAGTGTGCGTTTATACTTGTTTATGTCAAATCTTGGGCGGAAACTAAGATTTGGGAGGGCTGAATGTTCATTGCTTGGGCGAGCTTTTCGAGCGTTTTAACGGTCGGGCTGGCGAGATTATTTTCGAGGCGATACATAAAATGGCGCGAAATACCTGCGTCAAAAGCGAGTTGTTCTTGGCTCAAGTTCTTTTCTTTTCGTAAAGTGATGATAGCTTGTCCGACGTTCATATCTATCATTATATGATAGAGTGAAACATAATTACACGCTTTTTGCTTTCACAAAGTTTACTTACACGTCTTATAATTGACATACTGGGAAATGGGAACTATAATTTGTTTTATGGGAGGAACGAAGTGGAGGGAGAAAAAATGACGCTTGAGGGAAATGCGGAGTTTGTTGAGTGGCTTAAAACGGCGGTGAAAAACTATAGCGCAAAGTCTTTTACTCGAATTGAAGAGGAAACGGACGAGTTTGGAACGACGGTGGCGGCGGAAGCTGAAGACGGGGAAAAAATCCCGTTTCATTTCGGCACATTCACTTGGAATGAAGCAAAAGAAAAAGTGCGCATTTATGTATGGTTTTACATTGGACACGAGCGGGCGAGAAAGCGCGTTTCTGACGCGGCGGCGAAAAGGCTTGAAGCGGCGGTGTCGGAGCAGAAAACGGGCACATATCTTTCTAAGATAGAAAGCGTAGATGGCGATGTGTGGTTTTATCTCGGCGACGAGTGGTACGAGGCGATTGCGAGCGACGATGTTGCAAAGAGCGACAAGCAGGCGATTCTTGATTCTTTCTTTGCAGAAGTGATGAATCAACTTTAATTTTTTGTACAACACAGTTGTATTTTATGCTGTGTTGTATCTACTTTGCTTGAGATTTTGGATTGACTTGGACTGAGTAATTCTGGTTGGTTGATAATGTATCATCGCTATGGAGGAATGAGTATGGCGAATTATTATTGTGAGTATTGCGGTTATAAGCTATCATCGGTTGAAGCTTTGACAAGAGGACTGTGTGTTAGGCACCCATTGGGAGTAAACAAAGGACATCATAAGCTTTATGAGGGAAGCGAGAAAAAGCAATATGTTTGCAAGTATTGCGGTTATAAAATGCCATCGATTGATGCCTTGACAAGAGGCGTTTGTTTGCGTCATCCGAACGGACAAAGCAAAGGTCATCATTCACCTGCATTGTAATTGAGAGGTTTTATATGAGTGAAAATCAACTTGCACCTTCTAGTAGTACTTCAACTGATATTGCTTCTTATCCCATTACTGTTTTTGGGATAATGAGTAAAGTTGTTATTGACAATTCTGAAAAAGTTGTTGGTGGTGTGCTTGATAACTGGAAATTTAGTCTTGAAGCTGAAAAAGAGGTTATGCTAAAAAAGCTTGAACCAGAATATCTCAAACATATTGAGGCTGTTAATTCTGAATATAACAGACACGAAGAGTTCATTATTTCAGAGCAAAGAAAGTTGCTTGAAAAGATGATTGATGCAAGTATGCAGCAATTTAACAGCAAGATTGAGTTTTTGCACAGTCAGCAAGAATCGTTTGATGAATTCTACAGAAAAGAATTGGAGCTTTTGGCAAGTCAGATTGCAAATCTTGAGAGCGAAAGGGTTAAGGCTTCTAACGACAAAAATCTTTATATGCAGCTTTCGGATGAACTTGAAAAACTGGAGGACTCAAAGCTGGCTATGAAGAAAGAATATACAAGAGCCTCGAATCGACTTACTGACGCTATAAAAACGATGGAAGTTGAATTGCAGTTTTCTAAGCCTGTAGGACAGATAGGAGTATTTTAAATGAGCGGCGTACTTGGTGCTATTGCAAACTTTTTTCAAGGTATCATAAACTTCGTGTTTACGTGCGTAAAGATTGTTGGTATTGGTATTCTGATTATTATTGCCATTATTATTCTGGTTTTTGTGATTTACAAGATTCGAGAGGCTATAGATGATAGTCATTATCGGAATGTTGAAGTGCCGAACAGAATAAATGAACTGGGTCGATTTTTATTCAATGCAAAAGATGTAAATCTTATTGATAATGTATTGTCGGTGGTAGAACAGTACGAAGATGAAAATGATGGTGATAAACCTGATACAGATGCAAGTCCTGAAGAAAAGAAAGAGTATAAGGAATATAAAGCAAACTTGGCTATATTGAACAAAATAAAAGATGATGATGAGTTCAATTCTGACTTTTACAGAAGCTATCGAGATGAGATAATTCAAAAAGCCTCTGAACTGCTGAACTCTGCTGCACAAGATATCGAAGATAAGAAAAAAAATGCTCTTAAACAGATTCAAGACGACAGAAAAAAGTCTGATGAAGCTGAAGCTCAGGAAGAAACAAAAGATAAGGTTTCACGGTCTGTAAAAGAGCTGGAGAAGTTGTCTGAGCTCTTGCAGGATAGTGTTGATAAGAATGGTATGCTAGAAAGAGCTGACTTGCGTATGCTGATGAAGCACCTTGATTTTATCGTTGACAACAAGAGTTCTATCAATCCAGACGACAAGAATAATATCGAGCGTGTTCGTATAACAGTGCTAGATACTTTCAAGAGAACTAAGAACTTGAAAGATTTAAAGACGAATGTAGATTTTGTAAAGAAGTATCTAAAAGAAATCTGCTAACGCTTTTTATTCTGTTATTTGCTGTTTGGAGTAAGTAATTCTGTTTGCTTGAATATTTTACTTGGAGGAAAAATGAAAAAGTGTTCGAAGTGTAATCAGACTTTTGAAAGTGGAAAGTTTTGCAATATGTGCGGAAGTCCTTTGGAAGAAGTTTCTGAAATTACATAATTTTAATGTTAGCGAGGTTAATTATGGTTATGTCTTTTTTGTTTACAGTAGGATTTACTCTTGTTGGTGGAGCTCTTTCGGGTATGGCAGGAAACAAAGTAGGTCGTTATTTTGATTCTACTACTACAGGTAAAAGTACTGGAGAAGTTTTTTCTTCTGTTGCAACAAAACTGGCGAATAATTCTAGTTTGCCTAAAAAAGCGTAAGGGGGCACAGAATGGCGAATGAGTTTTTGAATGATAAAGAGCATTGTCAATGTGTTTTGAACTGGCTTTTACGACTTGCCTATGCTGATGGAACTTTTTCGAGCGAAGAGCAACAGCTTGTAAAAGGCTTTGCAGCTACTTTGAATACTGAATGTGCTGAAAAGAAAGACTGCAAAGAAGAGTTATCACGTGCGGAAATTGTATTTACGTTGCGTGAGATGTATCGTCTTGCACTATCTGACGGGAAGTTCAGCGATTGTGAACAAGATGTATTGGACGACTTTTGTGAGAAATACGAAATTCCTGCTGAAATCGTTTCTGCTACAAAAAACTGGTTGGATTCTTTATTTGAGATAGAAAAGAAGTATAAGTCTGTTGTTACGAACTACATAGGAGAGTAAGAAAATTGGATTTTTGTGAATTGCAGAAGCCTATTTCAAAGTACTATCAAAAAAACTGTCCTGTTTTTCTTGAGATGTGGGACGCGACTAAAGATTATAGAGGCGATGGAATTTATCAGACCTTTGTAGGAAAGGAAGATTGCGATATAAACGGCTTTGAACTGTATATTGATATTCTTTTCAAGGCTGATTCTGTAGAACTTATCTTTGCTCGTTATTTTGAGTATGAAACAAAAAGAGATGAGAGAGTAAAGAAAAATGTTCTTTTTGAAGATATGGCTGCATATCCATCTCTATCACGTTTGCTTCATAATGAAGGCTTCCAAGAGGTAAACAAGCATTTGGGAAAAGAACTTCATTTTGAAGATGCGTCTGAACTGATTGCTTATCTGGATTCTTTCTTTGATAAATTATCAAAACTGATTGTATAAATTGCATTGTGCAGCATGGTAAAAATATAATCCCGCTTTGCTTGGTATGTATAAGGGAGGTGTTACAAAAGGTATGCTGGAAGAAGAAATGATTTATGATTAATGAAATA
>CALBGU010000136.1 GCA_937893155.1 uncultured Treponema sp.
TTTTTCGGCAGAAAAAATTTTATGAGTGAACGGGTTTTCATTCGCTACAGGCAAATCTTTTTTTGCGAAAAAGAGAGTGTCGGCATTTGTCATAAAACTGTAATCTGTTTTTAGCTCGCCGTTTTCGCCGAAATCTTTTACTAAAAGCAAAGGATTGTATCGTGCAGGTTCATTCGGATTTTCAAAAGCCGAAAAACGCGGCAAATGAAGGTCTTGTCCGTGGTCTGCAACGATGATTATTCTCGTATTGTCCCAAACGCCGTTTTTGCGCAGATAATCAAAATATTTTGCGGCTTGAATCAAAGCGGCACAGTTAGAGTCGAAATGCGTTTTTTCCCTTGATTTCTTTTTGTCTGAAATCGTCAGAAAATCATCGTTCATTGCGTGCGGTTCGTGCGGTGTGTCGTTGTCGATAAAGCAATATGTGCCGTGAGGGGAAGAAAAATCGGTCTGCTCGCTCAAAAAATACAATGATGAGAAAATATTATAGTATGTTCGGTCATCGCGTGCGGAATTTTCTCTGCAAAGACGATAGAAAGTGCTGCGAACAGGCGGATAGAGCGATTGCAAAACGGCAAAATTGCGGATTTCTTTTCGGCAGATAATATCAGCTTTATCCGTTGATACCCCCCCCCGTATACCTATATTTTCAAAAAATTTTTCCGTATATTTTCCGAAAGTTGAATATGCTTTTATCGCTGGATACGGCTCAAACGGAGATAAATCGCCTTCATGGGCGTAATTTGACCACGGCGGGTCTGAAACGACTGCATTGAAACCAGCTTCTGAAAAAAGACGAGGCAAAACAAGCATTGCTTCGTTGTGTTTGTTTCGCAAAAGTTCATCAGCACGCTCATTCATTGCTCTCGGTGTGTATTCGTAGCCGCCCATCATTGCAGGAGAGCCAAGCGAGGTATGCGTTGAAAAAGAAAGTGTATTCGGATAATAAGTAAATCCTCTAAACTTTTCTTTGAGGTCTGGCTTTTCTGTGAGTATATCGGGGAAAAAAGCAGAAATTGCGCGGTCTAAAAAGAGTACGATGACGTTTTTTTCTGTTTTCGATAGGCGATAAATCTTTTCAATTCCGTCAGGTGCGTCGTTTTTTGTCGCTTTGTATTTTGCGATGTTTTCAGAATGATGCTTGTAGACTTTGTTTATTTCATTTACTTTTGAAAAACCGAAAAAGGCTTCTGCTACTGCCACTGAAAAAATGAGGCTTACCAAAATAGACGTTTTTTTGAAGCGAACGCAAAGATAATACAGCGCAAGAGAAAATAAAGCGATAACGAGCGGCAAAAAAGCAAAGAAAAGCGGAAAATGCTTTAAGACTTTTTCGTCATCAAGCGTAAAACTCACGCTTAAATTGCCATAGGGAACAGAAAAGAGGAAAACATTTGTGAGCGCGCATAATGTTAGCGTGAACAGCACTGCGCTAAGTGAAAATCGCACTTTTTCTCCAAACATTTTGAAAATCGCGATTGGCCAGAAAACAAAAAAGCCAAAAAATACAAAAAAACTCGTGGAAATATAGCTTAGTGGTGAATCGGTTGCGCCTAAAAAAGAAAATTCCACAGGGCTTGTCGCAATGACGCGAGAGGGGAGCATAAAGCCGAAAAATAGGGCTAAGGCACAGCCAGAGGCGATGAGAATAGGTGCAGAATTGTATTTTTCAAATGCTATTTGTGTTGAAAAAGAGATTTTGTTTTGTAAAAAGGATTTTAGAAGCGGCAAAGCGGTGATGAAGAGCGCAAAGAGCGTTATGGCAGCCTTTTTTGCGTTTGAACCGTGCCGAGAGAGTACATAGACAGCGAATAAGAGGAAAAGTGCGCTGATAAAGCCGTGCAAAATGCGCTTTGGGTGCGGCAATTTCAAAATGACATTTTTCGCGAGTGAAAAAAGATTATTTAAAATCCAATAGATAACTAATCCGCTCGGTGAGTTGTAGAGCAAGACAAGAAAGATAATTCCTAAGCCGAAAATCTGCACTTTTTCGCGAATGGGTGTGTTTCTTGTGTAAATTAAGGCTGAGCCGAAATTGATAAGCGTCATGAGGATTGGCAAAATATGCACAGGAAGAGCAAATGCTCCGAGTTTTATGCTGAAAAACGTGTCTGGCGCGCCTAAATCCTTGAAAATCCACCACGAAGAGCCAATTAAGGCTTGGTTGTGGCTTAAATAGTGATATGCGGCGATGAAAAACGGGATTTCAATCAAAATCGAAAGCGAAGAACGCAATGTGTAAAGTGGGTGATAATGTTGCTGTCGATAATAGGTTTGCAACATCATAAATTGTTCATCGCCCTTAAATGCTTTTTTTATTCGCTTTATTCTCGGCTCCATTGCACGCGCAATGTTTCTTTCTTTTTCTTGAAGAGCGTCTGCGATGTTGTAAAGCGGCAGTGCAAGAAAATTTATGGCAAGACTCACGCCCACAACCGCGCCTATTACGCCTATGGAGTCGATTTTATTTATGATAAACTGAAATACCCAGTCAACAATCGTTTCTATTGGACTGATTATTATTGCATACAGAAAATTCATTTTTTATAGTATCCTTTGTACCATTTAGCGAATGATTTGAGACCGTCGGCGAGAGGGGTGGCGGGCTTAAAGCCGAAATCGCGCTGTAAATCCGTTACATCGGCATACGTTTGGTACACGTCGCCTGCTTGCATAGGCAAAAGCTCTCGTTTCGCTTTTTCCGTGATAATTCCTTCGCGCAAAAGGCACTCTTCGAGCGTATCGACAAAGTACATAAGACTTTCAGGCTTGTTGTTGCCGATGTTATAGACTTTGTACGGCGCAGAATCTTCGGTTAAGTCGGGAGTGCGCTTCATTACGGCGACAATTCCCGTTACAATGTCGTCAATGTAGGTGAAATCGCGGTACATATCGCCCATATTGTAGATTTGTATCGCTTCGCCTTTTACTAACTTGTTCGTGAACTTGAAATATGCCATATCTGGTCGCCCCATCGGTCCGTACACCGTGAAAAAGCGCAGTCCCGTCGCGTTTATGCCGTACAATTTGGCGTATGCGTGCGCAAAAAGTTCGTTGCTCTTCTTGGTCGCCGCGTAAAGAGATACGGGGTTGTCAACTTTGTCTTCGGTGGAATAGGGGACTTTTTTATTCGTGCCGTACACGCTCGATGAAGACGCATAGACGAGATGTTCCACTGGATAATGGCGGCAAAGCTCCAAAATCGTGTAAAAACCGAGCATATTTGAGTGAATGTATGCGTCGGGATTGTCTATCGAATAGCGAACGCCTGCCTGTGCTGCAAGATTGACGACGACAGCGGGCTTTTTGTCCTTAAAAATCGCTTCCATAGCTGTTTTATCCGCGATGTCCGCTTTTATAAACGTGAATAGTTCGTATTGAGAGAGCATTTTGAGCCGCTCTTCTTTGAGCGATACGTCGTAATAATCGGTAATGCAATCCACGCCGATAACCGTGCAATGCTCGCTTTCCAAAAGTCTTTTTGCCAAAAAACTGCCTATAAAACCTGCCGCACCTGTTACAAGCACGGTCTTTCCGTTCAAATCAATATTAGCCATATCCCTATTGTAATAAATGTGAGTGTTTTATGCAAATGACCTTTTCAAAAAGGCGCGCAAAATCAAACATAGCCGTATTTTTTGCGGCACACACAAAAACACACCGCAACCACACAAAATGCACACAACTCCGACACAATCCCCGAAAGCCAAATGCCGTCCAGACCGAAAATCCGGGGCAAAACCAAAACGGCGGCAATTTGAAACAGCAGCGTGCGCAAAAACGAAATCAGCGCAGACACAAAACCGTTGTTCAGCGCCGTAAAAAACGACGAGCCAGCCAAATTTGCACCCATAATCAAAAACGCAGGCGAATACAAAGCGAATGCCCGCCGAATCATCAAAAAAAGATTTTCGTCATAGCCGCCAAACAGCGCGGCAAGCGGCTTTGAAAGCATTTCAGACAAAATCGCAAGAAAAACACTTGCACTGCCGATTATCGCGCAATCTTTGCGAAACAGATTTTTGAGTTCCGCCGTATTTCCCGCGCCGTAATGATAGCTCACAATAGGCGAGCGCCCAATACCGTAGCCCAAAAACACCGCGGCAAAAATAAAACTCACATACATCAAAGAACCATACGCAGCAATCCCCGTTTCTCCCGCAATGCGAATGAGCTGGAAATTATACAAAATGCTCACCACCGACATCGCAAGATTGCCCACCAACTCCGACGAACCATTTGCCGCCGTTTTCGCGATAGGAGAGAGGTCGAATTTGGTTTTGCCGAGCCTGAGCTTTGTTTTGTTCGGCAACAAAAAATACACAAACGGCATCCCCCCACCCACCAGCACACTCGCCACCGTCGCAAGAGCCGCGCCCGCAATCCCCCAGCGAAACACCGCAATAAAAAGCGCGTCAAGAATCATATTAGTCAGCCCCGCCGCATTTTTTCGCCCCACACAAAAAAATTTATTATCAGCCTATTTTAAGAGAAAGAAATAAAAATGAAAGCATCTCAATCCTATTTTAAGGGAAGCAAAAAAAATGTAAAGCACGTTCAGCCTCATTTAAGAGAAGCCTTTTAAAATGCAATCACGTCAATCCTATTTTAAGAGAAGGCTTTTAAAATACAATCACGCCTTCCTTTTTTATCTTTGGTGCCTGTTAAAACAAGGGGCTTAAGCCCCTTGCTGCCTC
>CALBGU010000137.1 GCA_937893155.1 uncultured Treponema sp.
TCGCCCACACATTGCGCGGATTCACAAGCCCGTTGAGCAAATTGCCCGTTCCTGCGCAGCAATCCCAGATATAATATTCGTCCTGCCAGTTTTCGCCCAACACGTCCGCAAGATATTCCTGCGATTTCTCAACCCAAATCTGCGGCGTAAAGAAACTGCCTTTTCGTTCTCGCACATCGTTTGGAACAAGCAAATCGCGCCGCTCAATCATATAATTCCAATATTCTTTTTTCGGCGGACGCTCGTAGATGTTCCAAAATTGAATATGCGCTTTTTGTCCGTCGTTGAATTCAACGGGAATCGAAGCCTCTTTTCCCATAAAAATCATATTGCTTGGCTTAACTTGATATTCATTTTTGCGAAGAACCACAAGGAGCGATTCTTTGAGGCTTTTATTATCCTCCGACAATAAATCTGCAAGAAAAAAATCCGCGCTCATCACGCCTGCTTTATTCAATTCTGCCCACGATGCTTCTATTGTCGGCATTACGATTTTTCGCCATTTTTGGTACACAAAGATAAAATTGTTTCGGCTCACCTGTATTTTTTCCAGCGTGTCGTTTTTGCGCTTAAAGTTTGCTTTTATGAACGAGCGCAATTCGTTTTCATCATCAACGAAGTCAAAAAGGAGCGTTTCGCTGTCTAAAATATCTTGAACAAGCGAATACAGTTGCAAAAACTCTTTCGTCGAATGATTTGACGGCGTAACATTCCAGTTAAAATCATTTTGCGAAAAAACGTGAACAATCTTATGCCATGGCAAAAATGCAATTTTTTCCGCGTCAAACGCACCCAGAAACTCAGGCGGCACATATTCGTCAAACGTTCTAGCCTTTCCAATCGTCAAAATAAGCTGCACGAAACTTTCGTTAATATCGCGTACGCTCCCGCGCTTTGCTTCTGCCCACAAAAGCGTTTGCACTTGTTTATTCTCTGTGTTTGAGTCAAACAGCATATTCTGTTCTTTTTCCGTCAAAACGGGAGCAACGCAAAAATCAATGTTCCCGATAAACTGTGTTGTATCGAACTTAGAAAAAAAATCTCGTGCGACTTTTTGCTTTATTTCGTCTTCTCTTACATCTTTATATTTCATACGATTATCATTATAACACAAAATAAAAGGTTCAATTTCAAGTTTTGCAAAAAAGTCATTCTGAGGAATGAAGTTGCAAAGAATCCCGTCTTTTTAGAGTATTTAAGATAGATTCTTCACGCTTTCAGCGTTCAGAATGACCTTGCTTTCAGCTAAAAACATCAAACTCGACATTTGACCTAAAAATAAATCGGCGGGGATTTTTTTGTTGTAAGGCTGTTTTGGCGAGAAAATGGGGTGAAAACAGTTGTTGTCGCCCTGATTTTGCGCCAAAATGACCTTGCAACATTTGTTTTTTCAATACTTTCTTAAGAAAACGCCCTCACAATAACTGTTTTTTCAACACTTTTTTAAGAAAACACCCTTACAACAAGTATTGTTTCAATACTTGTTTAAGAAAGTGGCAAAAACAACAGGTTGAACAATTCTTTGAATAGCTTTATTGTTATATAGATTTTTTTCTATTGGAGGATTGGTTATGCCAAAAGTGAATTACAATATGCCTATAGGGACGTTTTCGACCTTGTGTCAGGCGCTTTTTGCCTTGTATGAACCGAGAAAAGCCGCGTTAAACGACTCAAAACTCGATTCGTTTTTTATCACTGTGAAAGAGGGCGCGGAGGAAATTATTGCAGCAAGCAATTCTGCTCCTCTGCTGTCAAAACTCGATGAAGCGGACTCAAAACGAGATACAATCGTGAGAAACTTTTTTACGATTGTGGAAGCGGCGACGTTATCTCCGTTTGAAGATGAGGCGGCGGCGGCAAAGGCTGTGCTTGGTGTTTTTGAGCGATACGGCAGACAGATTGTCGCTGAAAAATACCGCGAGGAATCGGCGAAAATCGAGAGTTTGCTCAAGGATTTGGAGGGCGCAGATATTTCAAAAATCCACGGCGCAAAAGAATACGAGGCACTTCTTCGCACGGCAGAAAATGAGTTTAAGGCGGCAAACACGCTTTACACCGAAGGAAAAATTGCCGCTTCAGGCGCAAAGAGTGCAGGGACCAAAAAGAAAGAGCTTTTGGACTTTGTGAACAGCACTCTGCTGTCGTATCTCAAGGCTATATGCGTGGTGGAAGGCGAAAAGTATGCAGCGTTTACAAAGGCTGTTGACGAAGAGATTGCCCGCGCTAATGCCTCGATAAAAGTGCAGAAAAAGTAATTTTCGCAAAATCAAAAAGGGTGGTGTTACGGAAAGTATCATTGTCGCGCTCGAAGCGATAATCTTTTCCGCATACACAATGCAATGATAGCAAGGGGCTTAAGCCCCTTGTTTCAACGGACACCCAAAGATAGATTGCCGTGTCAAATCCTGCAATGACAGAAAGATGAGCATACCTTTTGAAACACGACACGAAAACGAACAAAAAATATTGCGTTCAGAGAAAAATGCGCTATAATCGTAGGTATGGCAACAAGAAAAAGAAAGTCAAAATCCAGAAAATCTAAAAAGCAAAACAAAGGTCTTGAGGGCATTTTAGTCATATTGTTCCTGCTGGTCTTTTCGGCGGCGTTTTTGTATATCTCTGGCGTGCGTCCAAAACAGGCAATCAAAACGGCGGCAGAAAGCCTCAACGACATCATTCAAGCAGCAGAGGGCGTGATTCCTGCCGAGGAGCATATCCCCGCTCCCACGACGCTGCGCTCGGAATTGGCAGATGAATCTGACGGCGAGAGCGTTTGGGAAGACTTGCCCGTGGGGCTTCAGATTCCGCGGTGCGAGGCGGTGAGTGCGGCGGAAAACGGCAAAACGGCGCGCGGACACGAAATCCAGCGTTACGCGGGCTTTACGCTTTGCTATCGCGAAGAATACGAACTGGCAGAGTGGGTGGCGTATTGCTTAACGAGTGCGGAACTGACAAAAAATACGACGCGGAGCAATAATTTTCATTCGGATACAAAAATTTCCACCGACAGCGCGGCGCCCGAAGACTACACGCGGAGCGGATTTGACCGCGGACACCTTGCGCCTGCGGCAGATATGGCGTTCAGTACGGAGGCAATGAACGATTCATTTTTGATGAGCAATATGAGCCCGCAAAAGCCTGCGTTTAATCGCGGAATTTGGAAAAAACTCGAAGAACAGGTGCGAAAATGGGTGGCAGATTTTGGCGCGGTGTTCGTGATTTCAGGACCGATTCTTGAAAAACCCGCGTCGGAATATGCCTCGATTGGCAAAAATGCGGTGTGCGTGCCAGAGTATTTTTACAAAGTGCTGCTGACAAAATCGGGCGATTCACTCATTGCGGTGGCTTTTGTGTTCCCGAACGACAACGCGAAAGGCTCCATTTGGAATTACGCAGTGAGCGTGGACGAGCTGGAAGAACGAACGGGACTGGATTTTTTCTATCTGTTGGACGATGTTCGGGAAAAGTCCGTGGAGAAGGCGTTTTCGCCGCTAGATTGGAATTAAGTGAAAATAACTTTTTTTGGAACGACAACACTTTTATTTGACGATGGAAAAACGCAGATTTTATTTGATGCGCATTTTTCACGTCCTTCAATTCTCAAAATGCTGTTCGGAAAACTCCGCACGGACGAAGTTTTGGTGCAGTCTTATTTGTCCCAATTTTCGATAAACAGACTTTCGGGGATTTTTGTGTCGCATACGCATTATGACCACGTTCTTGACGCGCCGTTTGTGGCAAAATGCACGGGCGCGCAGATTTTCGGCTCTGTTTCTGCGCTGAACGTGGCGCGGGGCGGCGGTATTGCAGAAGAAAAAATGCACCTTTTTGCGCAAAAAATGCCGATTCAGCTGGGAGATTTTACAGTAACGCCGATACAATCGCTTCATTCGCGCGCAAAATGGTTCAACAACGATTTGGGCATTGAAATCCTTGAACCTTTGCGCCAGCCACAGCCGCGCCGAGCCTACACGGAAGGCGGTTCGTGGGATTTCTTGGTGGAACATCGCGACGGACAGCGATTTATCATTCGCCCCAGCTTTCATTTTTTGCCTGGCGAATTGGATTTTTTAGCAGGAAAAAAGGTTGATGCGCTTTTTTTGGGCATTGCGGGGCTTGCGCGTGCAACACCAGATTTCAGGCGCGCATTTTTTGCGCAAACAGTGGAAAAAGCACGAGCAAAAAACGTGATTCCCGTGCATTGGGACTATTTTTTCCGTTCGCTTACCAAGCCTGTGCGCCCGCTCCCCGCGCTTGTGGACGACATTCCGCGCGCCTTTTTGCAACTTTCAGAAGCCTGCCAAAAAAATGGCTCTGCGCTTATTGTTCAAATCCCCTTTTCTTCAATTTATATTGATTAGCCGCAGAAAAATGGTCAGAAAAATTCGATTTTTGCATTGACATTATCTAAAACATATGCTTATATAATTATATGATTACTATTTTGGAGTAATACTATGGACGAACAGATAGACGAAAGCGTGTTATGCGATTTGGCAGAGCTTTTTAAGATTTTTGGCGATTCAACACGGGTGAAAATCCTGTATGCGCTCCTCGACAAAGCAATGAATGTAACGGAAATTGCCGCTGCGCTGAATATGTCGCAGCCCGCGATTAGCCAGCAACTGCGTGTTTTGAAGCTCAATGGGCTGGTGCGGTTTGTGCGCGACGGAAAATCGCTGATTTATTCGCTTGCGGACGACCACGTTCGCCAAATTTTGAATATCGGAATGGAACATTTGGGCGACAGATAGCAACGTAAGGAGGATTATATGGCTTGCAAAAGTATCGAAGAAAAAAAGGTGAATGCGTGTGAAGCAAATCATTTTCATCGCGTAAAAAAGGAAACGCATACGGCGCATCACTGCGAATGTTGTGCGCACGACGATGATGACGGCGAAGAAGAGCATTCGCTTCCGAAAATTTTTGTGTCGATTGCGCTTTTTGCGGCGGCGATTCTGCTGGAAAAGCTCCCGTTTTTCCGCTCGCAATCTGCGATAAATCCTGTGGTGCTCAAGGCGGCATTTTTGGCGCTCTATTTCTGCGCGTATATTTTGACGGGCTTGAGTGTGCTCAAAGGCGCGGTGACGGGGCTTTTGAGGGGAAAAGTGTTCGGCGAGGAATTTTTGATGGGGCTTGCCACGCTGGGCGCGATTGCGATGGGCGAATACAGCGAAGCGGTTGCGGTGATGATTTTGTTTCAAATCGGCGAATTTTTTGAAGACAAAGCGGTGGATTCTTCCCGCGAGTCCATTACGGAGCTGATGGATATTCGCCCCGACAGTGCGACGGTGAAGCGCGGCGGAAAGAGCGTTTCGGTGAAGGCGGAAGAGGTGGAAGTCGGGGAAATTATCGAAGTGCGCTCGGGCGAAAAAATTGTGCTCGATGACAATTCGATGCTTTATTCGCAGTATGAACGCGAACAAATTTTGATTATTGCAGGATTGGCGGCTATTGCAATAAACAACACAACTCTGATTGAACAAGCCACAACAGACATAATGACTCGTCTTAAACTTAAAAATTATTTTTTCAACGTACTTGAAGACAAAATTGATACTTCTGTAAATGAAAAATCACCTCTTTCTGTTCTCATGCTAGATATCGACTTTTTCAAAAAATTCAATGACACTTACGGCCATGCTTGTGGCGATTATGTTTTGCAAGCTGTTTCAAAAATAATTTCAGATGCAATCCGCGGTCAAGATTTAGCAGGTCGTTACGGTGGAGAAGAATTTGTCGTCATGCTTTTCAACACAAATGCAAAAGAAGCAATGATTGTAGCAGAACGAATTAGAAAAACAATTGAAAATTATAAATACGAATATGAGGGAGAAAAATTAAAAGTTACAATTTCTATTGGTGTTTCATCTTTGGACTTGGATTCTCCTGCTTCTGCAAAACAACTTGTAGAATTTGCCGACCGTGCTCTTTACCAATCAAAACAAAACGGAAGAAATCAAGTTTCTTTGGCAACAAAAAAAACTCCGCCTGTAAAAGAAAATTCAAATATTTTTTTTAAAAAACAGAAAAAGTCTAGCGCGTCCAAAGCGTCAAGTGTCAAAAGCCATACAAGCGCAAAAAAATCGCCGCAAATAAACACAGGCAAAACTTCTTCAAAAAAACGAAAAACTGTAAAGTGAAAGTAGGAAACCTATGAATCCTTTTTACAAAATTCGACATCCTTTTTCGTACTCATATTTTTATGCAACATTTATTCTTATTGCAGTAAATTTTGTATTTTACATTCTAAGCCTTTCATTTCCATACATCAGTTATTATTGTTCTCTTAATGTTATAGCCATAACGAAAGGACATTATTTTTGGCAATTCATAACATATATGTTTATCCACGCAAATTGGTCGCACATAATTTCAAATATGCTAGGACTTTTGTTTTTTGGCGTAAGTTTGGAAAAAGCCATTGGCTC
Source organism: uncultured Treponema sp. (assembly GCA_937893155.1). GTDB lineage: Bacteria > Spirochaetota > Spirochaetia > Treponematales > Treponemataceae > Treponema_D. The sequence continues at coordinate 6,432 of CALBGU010000137.1, forward strand.
AAAAGAATTTTTGCTTTTCTATTTTTTAACCGGAATTTTAAGTGGTGTTTTTTCATTTTTTGTATATTGGATTGCAGGAAAATATAATGTCTATCTTATGGGCGCTTCCGGTGCGGTTTATGCCGTTCTTTTAATGTTCGCAGTCGCATATCCCCGTGCAAAAATTTATATTTGGGGAATTTTACCAGTTCCCGCCCCAATCCTTGTTCTAATTTATGCCGCAATTGAAATTTATAGTCAATTTTTTTCATCAGGAAGCGACATTGCACACTTAACGCACCTTGCCGGATTTGGTTTTGCTTGGCTTTATAGCGTTATTCGTTTTGGGGAAAGTCCATGGAAAGTTTGGAAACGAAACTACAGAAATTAGTTTTATCATTTTTTCTAGTCATTCTAAATATAGGCGCAATTTCACTTCCTGTTTTTTCCCAAAGTTCTCTTGCATCAAAAAATGATATGTCGAATCTTGCGACAATGCCCTATCTTACAGTAAATCTGTATTCACTTCTTGACCCCGTTCCTGGAACTGCACAAAGCGACGAAAATGATATTTCAAAACCTTTCTATGAATATTCTGTAAAAGAAATAAAAAAACTCGCTCCTTATGTTTTTGAAGGAATGATTTTCGGATTCTCTTTTGAATATACCCCAAGTGATAAGACTCGTGCCGTAGAAGAATATCTTTCTGTATCTTTTGAACGATCAGTGCCGGCAAAATCTTTGGAAACCTCGCCTGCAAGCAACACTTCTGACACTTCTACATTTTCATTGAATGATTTTTCAAAAAATATCACATATTCTGACATCTATATACAAGACAACTGTCTTTTTTGCACAGCAGAATTTTCTCTAACACACAATTTGAGCCAACGAGTCCAAAGAAAACAATCCATCTCTATGAAAAAAATTCACGGAAAAGGCTTCGGCAAAGTTTCAGATGGAGAAAAAGGCATTGAAATAGCATTTGAACAAGCCATAAAAAATGCAGTCCGCTCTTATGCACAAGGAATCAAAAAAAACAAACCAAAAGAAATTTGCGGAACTGTAATTTTAAAAGACCAACCTAGAATTTACATAAAAAGTGGAAAGTATGTTGTTGACACTGATTTTTTCATTGAAAAACTTGAAATTACAGATTATACTGTTTTCTAGAGATTGGCGAAAACAAAAGAAAAATCTAGATTTTGTTTAAAATCGCTTTTTACTCACGATATACCAATTGATAGGAGCAGACTTATGAAAAATTTTAGAAACGCAATACTTGTTTTACTCGGACTTATTATTTTTTCCAATGCAGTTTTCGCAATCGAAATAAAAAATTTTGAAGAAAAAACTGATAAATACACTGTAAAAATTCAATACACTGAAGAAATGAACCAAGCAAAATTTATCTTGACTATTCCTCAAGCACTTTTTGAGCGTTCAAAAGCCTTCAACCTTATGAATGAAAAAATACGAAAATTCCAAACTGAACAATTTTATAGTTCATACACACGCGTAAACGAAGATTCAGTTCGCTATAACACAAAAGAAAAAACAGTTGTCTATGTTGCTGATGTCCAATTCAAAAATAAAGTTTCTGGCATCATTGAAGAAGACGACTTTTAATAGTTTTAATAGTTTTTATGACTCAAACTCAGTGGCAGATTTTCTCAAATTTTCGTAACGAATTTAAAAGAAATTGTGAACTTTGGCAAAATGATTTTGCCTCAATCCTTTTGCCACTTCAAAACGATGCTAGAAAAAAAGATAATGTCCCGGATTATCCCCTAGAAACATCAATTGTGTATAATACAAGCTTAGATGAAATTACACAAAATTCTGATATAAAATTAATTGTAATAGGGGATAATCCTGGCAAAGACGAGCAGCGCGCAAAAAATCGGCGCTACCTTATAGGACAATCTGGAAAAATTGCAGAAGGCTTTTTTCGCAAAAATCCTGAACTTGGAATTGATTTTAGAAAAAATGTCATAATTTTGAACAAAACTCCCATACACACAGCCAAAACAAAAGAGCTCGATTTTTTGCGCGCCCAGAACAAATCTGTCAACGACTTAATCATAAAAACACAGCTTTGGATGGCAGAACAAACTTATTACTTACAAGTCGCTTTTGGATGTCAACTTTGGATTGTAGGTTATAGTGAAATTAAAAACAAAGGCGTTTTTGTTCCTTGGCGAAAAAAACTTGAAGAACTATATCTAAATGATGCAAATTATGACAACCTTTTTGTTTTTCAACATTTTTAGCATTTTCGCCCTTACTTTCCATAGAGTCTTTGCCACTACCACCGTAAATTGAAACATTGGGATTCCAATTTAGGATTGTGTCATCACCTGCACCTGCGTCTACCGTTACACTTGAGTTCCATACATTTATGGTATCATTGCCTCCAAGTGCTTTTATAGTTGCACCTTTCAGCGTATTACCAATGTCATCGGCACCTTCAGTCCCCATTACAAGAAGAGGGTGTACGACTTCAGTATGCTCATCATTAAAGCGTTGCAAATTAAAATGAAGAGTCATCACAATAATCACTCCTTCCATAGAGAAACAACAATATATCTACAACAATAATATTACGTTTAAACAAATCATGCAATTTAAAAATTACGTTAATCTTCGCCATAAGTTAAACCGTCAGCAATTTTAATCGAAAAATGAGTAATTCCACTTTGCCAATCTTTACTTCTGCCTACAACGAGATGGCAATAATATGGATTTTTGCGATCTTGGATATTCTTGTGTTCAAATTTTGCGACTCTCTTGGAACCATTATAAATAAACACCCAACGTTCAAATAATCGAGCTTGACCTCTTCTGTAATCGTTAACATAATGACCGATTAACTGAAAACCATAATTTGACAAATTGCCTATGTACTGTTCGGCAAAATTTTCTTTTAAATCAATAAGAGTTGAACACATTTTTTTTTCTAACGAATTCATACATATCTCCTTATAAGCATTATATTACTAACA
>CALBGU010000138.1 GCA_937893155.1 uncultured Treponema sp.
GAGCATTTGCAGAAGCTCATCGAGTTGTATAAATAAGCCGACGGCTTTTTTGTAATGCCCAGAGGCTTTTCTGTGAAGGCATAAAAAAATCCCCTGTTCGTTGTAATGGCGAGCGGGGGATTTTGCTTTAGTTGTGATATGTGCTGAGCAATTCAGAAAGATATGCGCTGTCGGTCAATGCACGCTTTATGTCAGATTCTCTGCCTTGCGCATAGAGATTTGCAAGAGCTGTCTGCATTTCTGCAATGCCTTCGCTTCGACCTAAAGAAAATCCTTCGCTTCGACCTAAAGAAAATCCTTCGCTTCGACCGAGGGCGAATTTTTTATCCATTGTTGCTTGAAGAACGTCAAACATCTTTATGCCTCCTTTTACGTCGATAGATAATGATTGAATATGAGCCTTGATTTCGTCAAATCGGCTGTTGCCAGAAAGATACTTAAACAAATCGAGAATCTCTTCTATATGCTTAATCTTCTTTTCCGAACCTTCATACGTTTCGTGCAATCGAGCCGCTCTCAAGTATTCCACGACATCTCTAAAATCGCTTTTGAACAGCTTAATTTGGTCATCGCTGAGCCATGCCAGATTTATGACATTTATTTTATAATCGCTTATAAAAGGTTTCAATCGCTCATCTGGAATGTTAAGCCGTTCAAGTAACGTTTTATGCGCGCTCCATTCTGCTTCTGTCCCGAAATACAGAACGAGGGTAATAACAGGATAGCGGTCAGCTGTCTTTTTGTCGGTCATTTGTTTTCTGTAAACAGCAGCGTCATAATTCATTACTCGAAAAGGCATATCGCTATTTACTGCGGATTGATTTTCAAAGCCAATACAACTAATGTGTATGTTTTTGTTGTTCCAATATTTAGCGACATCTCGCGACTGGCTCTTTATCTTTTCAAAGACCTTATACATCGATTCTGTTTGTGCGTCAGATAAATCCGATTCTTTTACTATATCTTCTCCATTGAAAATAATCGCATTTACAATATCAGCAAAAACATCGTTATAAGACAATAGTGTTTTTTCCACTGTATCTTTCTCTGCCATACACAAAGTATAGCACACAAGTTTTCAAAAAACAATTCACATCGCGAGCGGGGAATTTTTTGTTTATGAATCATTTTGCATATTTTTCTGACAATGATTTTATGATTTCTGATATATCGTTTGTCAGCTCACTGCAAAATTGATTGATAATTGCAGAACAGTTTTCATTCTTGAAATCAACTTCAATAAACAGTTTGTAAGGCAAGATTCCAAGCGCTTCACAGATTTTTGAAAGTGTTGCAGGCGGAATTGGGGCTGTTGGATTTGGGCTTAAAATGGGCGCACAGCAGGCGGTGAAATTTACAAATATACTTTTTCCCGGCGCGGTGTCGGGCATTAGCGCGGCAATCGCAACGGCAGGAATGGAAATGATTGGAAAAACAGCCACCGAATACTATCTTGCCTATACAAAATAAAATCAGATTTTCAAAACCATCAGCAAGCATCGAACTGAATAAAAATCCCGTTCATCAAAATCACGAACGGGATTTTTTTGCGCCCAAAAAAATGCACGGCAGTACGAAAGCAACAGCAATCAAAACTGCGGCTGTTTCGCAAAAACGTTTCATATCATCTAAAATAAGTTCAAACGGTTGCGTTTGTTTCAGATACAAAAAAAATTATACTATTTTTTTACAAAATTACATTTGTGTGTTATCATTTAATCAATAATTCATTTTAGGGGGAATTATATGAAACGTATTGTGAAAATGGGACTTGCTGCACTCTTTGCGGCAGGATTCTTGGCAAGCTGCGGCAACTCTGACGGCGCAAAACAAAGCGCAAACGCAGCACCCGCAGACCCAAACGCACCCGTAACGCTCACCGTGTGGTGCTGGGACCCGACGTTTAACATCTTTGCGATGAACACCGCCGCCGACATCTACAAGCGCGATAATCCGAACGTTACCGTCAACGTGGTAGAAACGCCGTGGGCTGATTTGCAGCAAAAACTCATCACCTCGCTTAGTGCAAATGACACCTCGAACCTGCCCGACATCATCTTGATGCAGGACAACGCAATCCAGAAAAATATGTCAAACTACCCGAAGGCATTTTTGCCCGTCGGCGACAAAATCGACCTGTCAAAGTTCGCACAGTTCAAAGTCGGCTTCGGCGAAATCGACGGCAAAAAATACAGCGTTCCGTTCGATAACGGCGCAACCTGCACCTTCCTCCGCACCGACATTTTGGCAGAAGCAGGCTTGAGTGCAGAGCAGTTCAACGACATTACTTGGGACCAATTCTATGAATACGGCAAAATCGTAAAAGAGCGCACAGGAAAAGCATTGATTTCCTACGTCGGCAACGAGCCTGACTGCATTATGATTATGCTTCAGAGCGCGGGAACGTGGATGTTCGACGAAAAAGGCAAGGCAAACCTCGCCAACAACGCGGTGCTCGAAAAAGCGGTCAAAGTGTACTCGGATATGATTAAAGACGGCGTGTGCTTGAACGTTACCGACTGGAATGCCTATGTTGCATCAATCAACAACGGCTCGGCGGCTTCGGCAATCAACGGCTGCTGGCTCATCGGCTCAATTATGTCGCAGAGCGAACAGGCGGGAAAATGGGCAATCGTGAACACCCCGCGCCTTTCTGACGTGCCGAATGCGGTGAATTATTCAAATCAGGGCGGCTCAAGCTGGATGGTTATGGCGAACTCAAAGAACGCAGAGCGCGCAATGGACTTCCTCAACAAGACATTCGCCGCGTCAAAAGAATTGTACGACACGATTTTGCCAACATCAGGCGCAATCTCAACGTGGCTTCCTGCGGCAGAATCTTCAGTCTACGACGAACCGAGTGCATTCTTCGGCGGTCAAAAAATCTACAAAGACATCGTGGAATACTCAGGACACATTCCGCAGGTAAAATACGGAATCTTCAACTACGAAGCGCGCGACGCGGTCGGTGTGGCAGTGTCAAAGATTTTGCAGGGCACATCTATTCCTGATGCACTCAAAGAAGCGCAGAAAAACGTAGAATTCCAAATGGGCTATTAACGAAGTCTCATTTTTAGAATCCCGCGAGCACTCGAAAAGGGCAAAAAAAATCTTTTTTGGGTGCTCGTAGATTTATACGAAGCCCGAAAAATTGTTTTTTGGCTCTCGTAGATTTATACGAAGCCCGAAAAATTGTTTTTTTGGCATTCGTAGATTTATACGAGGCTTGAAAAATTGTTTTTTGGCTCTCGTAGATTTATTCGAGGCTTGAAAAATTGTTTTTTGGCTCTCGTAGGTTTATGCGAGGCTTGAAAAATGGATTTTCTGGCACCCGTAGATTTATACGAAAAAGATGGAAAACCGCCGAACAGCGCGGGGAGGAAAAAGTGGCAAAAGCAATATCGTTGGAATCCAAGTTTAAGCGCGCGGGGTGGCTGTTCGTCAGTCCTGCCGCTCTTTTAATCTTCATACTCAATTTTTATCCGATGGTGCAGGCATTTTTCTTGAGTCTGCAAGGCGGACTTGCAAACAATCTGCATTTCGTGGGCTTCAAAAATTATCTGCGCTTGTTTCAGGACGACGTATTTCGCGCTTCGGTGGCAAACGTATTCGTTTATCTCATTTTTCAAGTGCCGATAATGCTTTTTTTGGCTCTGATTCTCGCTTCAATTCTCAACAATCCGAATCTCAAATACAAGGGCATTTTCCGCACCTGCGTTTTTTTGCCCTGCGCAACGGCTCTGGTGTCGAGCGCGCTCATCTTCAAGTCGATTTTCTCGCCGGACGGACTGATTAACGTGCTGCTGCTCCAAAACGGATTTATCAGGTCGCCGATTAACTTTTTGGCGCACCCCGTGTGGGCAAAAGTCATCATCATTTTCTGCATAACGTGGCGCTGGACGGGCTACAACACGGTGTTTTTCCTTGCGGGACTGCAAAACATCGACTCGAGCGTGTACGAGGCGGCAACGATTGACGGCGCATCAAGCAGGCAACGTTTTTTCAAAATCACGCTTCCTCTCCTTCGCCCCGTCATTCTGCTCACGTCGATTATGAGCATAAACGGCACGCTCCAGCTCTTCGACGAGGTAAAAAACCTCACGGGCGGCGGTCCGGGCAACGCAACAGTTACGATTTCGCAGTACATCTACAATCTGTCGTTCGTGTATAACCCGCAATTCGGCTATGCGTCGGCAATCAGCTACGCCATTTTGATTATGGTCGCGCTCTTGTCGTTCATTCAGCTCAAAGTAGGAGACAAAAACCAATGACACTTTCTCAACGGCACAAAAAACTAAACCGCGTATCGCTCGGCGCATATATTTTTCTCATCATCATTTGCTTCGGCTCGGTGTTTCCGTTTTATTGGATGATTATGGCGGCAACAAACAAGAGTGCAGACGTGATTTCGGGCAAACTCACGTTCGGGCTGTATCTCATCGAGAATATCAAATCGATGCTCGCCACGGTAAAAATGGGGCAGGCGTTTTGGAACTCGCTTCGCACAAGCATTTTGCAGACCGTCTTTAGCATCATCGTGTGTTCGGCGGCAGGCTACGGCTTCCAAATCTACCGCGACAAGAAAAAAGATATGCTGATGGGGATTTTGCTTTTGTCGATGATGATTCCGTTTGCGTCCACGATGATTCCGCTGTTCAGAATGTTCAGCAAAGCAAAATTGCTCAACACCACCGTCGGATTCATCTTGCCGTCAATTTCAACGGCGTTTTTAATCTTCTTTTTCCGCCAGAATTCTGCGAGTTTCCCCCTCGAAACCATACAGGCGGCGCGCGTGGACGGCTTAAACGAGTTCCAGATTTACGCGCAGATTTATTGTCCGATTATGGCACCCACGTTTGCGGCGGCGGCAATCGTTACGTTTATGAGCGCGTGGAATAATTATATGTGGCCGCTCATCGTTATGCAGAGCCAGAAAATGCAGACAATGCCGCTTTTGGTAACGGGCTTAACGGCAGGCTACACCACGGACTACGGGCTTTTGATGCTCTCGGTTACCATTATGACACTGCCGACCGTGATTTTGTTCTTTACGCAACAGCGTAGATTCGTGGAAGGCGTGGTAGGCTCGGTAAAATAACGCTTCGCTGATTTCCCGAGTGTGAAAAAGCAAAAAAGCGCGGGCGTTTTTGTGCCGCGCTTTTTTTATCAGTTTACCATTCGCAGAGGTAGGCAGGGTATCGCATTCGAGCGCCCGGCGAAAGACGCGAAAGCAGCGACTGCGCCTCCGAAAGCGGCGAGAGCGGGCTAAATGCGCCGCGAATCATCGTCATCAGCGTTTTCTTAGGCTTGTACTTAAAATCGCGCACTTGAGCCTTAAAATCCTTTTTGCCCAATTCTTTTTCCTTCAAAAAATCCACCGCATCATCAAAACTCATCACCTCGTCAACCAACGCATTCGCCTTGGCTTGCTGCGCGCTGTATACGCGACCGTCAGCAAGCTCTTTCACGCGCTCAATCGGCAGATTGCGGCTTTCGGCAACAACCGACGTGAACTGCTCATAACACTCGTCCGCGATTGATTGCATAATTGCGCGGTGTTCGTCCGTGGTTTCAATATCAGGGCTGCCCATAATTTTGTTTTTGCCCGCGTGAATCGTCTCGCTTTTAATGCCGTGCTTTGAAAGCACTGCCGTCAAGTCCAAAAAACGATTGGCAATCACGCCGATAGAGCCAGTGAGCGTGTTTCGGTTCGCAATGATTTTCTGAGCAGAACAGCCGATGTAATATCCGCCGCTTGCCGCGATGTCCGAAAAATAGGCATGCACGGGACGCTTGGTATCTTCGCGAAACTTCTTGACGGCAAGATACATTTCATCGGATTGATACACGCTGCCGCCCGGCGAACTGATAAAAAGCATCAATGCGACATTTTTTTTGTCGTCCGCGAGTTTTTCAAGCTGCTCCAAAAGCCATTCCTGACAATAATCCTCGTTTTTCTCTTCGATAACGCCCGAAATAAACAACTTTGCAATGTATTTTCCCATAGTTTCTCCTGTATCAGTAATAGATGTTCCATACTATTATTATTGAAATCGCCGCGATTGGCAAGTATTGCACAAAACTGGCAAACAGCGGCGCATTTTTGTATAATGGCACTATGATTTTACGAAACGCGACCAAAAACGACATAGACGCGATACTCACCATCGAACACAACGCATTTTCCGCCGAAATCCAAGAATCCCGCCGCACATTTTTGGAGCGCATTTCGGCGTTTGCAAAAGGATTCATTTTGCTTGAAATCAACGGCACAGTGCAGGGCTATTTATCAAGCGAATTGTGGAGCACAATCCCCGATTTTCAAAACGACCGCGCCGCGCTCTCGCTCGGACACTCCGCACTGTCGTCCCACAAAAAAAACGGCACAATCCTCTACATCAGCTCGTTCGCCATTTTGAATTCCCTGCGCGGCAAAGGCATCGGACGCGCTTTTTTCGCCGCCGCCACAGAGCGCATTGCCTCCGAAATCCCCATTTTGCAGCAAGCTCTCCTCGTCAACGAAAAATGGCTTTCCGCGCGCTCAATTTACAAGGCGGAAGGCTTCCATGAAGTTGGATTGCTCAAACACTTCTTCCCCGCCGAAAATTCGCGCTCCGACGGCATTTTTATGACCAAATCCTGCGCTCAAGAACAAAAAAATATGCTCATTTTATAAAGTTATCATTACGCGTATTTGCGTCATTTTGTCATTGGCGAACTTGTTTCGGAATCTCATTTTTTTATAGCAAAAACACGCTATGCGAGAGATGCTGAAACGAGTTGAGCATGACAATTCTTTTTTACAAGCATACGTTCTGCGGCAGGACGTAAATTTAAATTTATTCGCCGCCCAGCGTTATTTTGGCTCATAAATTTTTGTTTACGGGTCA
>CALBGU010000139.1 GCA_937893155.1 uncultured Treponema sp.
CGTAGAAAAACATCTCTTCTGTTTTAACCTTATCTGCGAGGAATTGAACATCGTCGAAAAGCAGAATATCTACATTTTATAAATTTTTGGTTGCCGATGCCGTTCCCGATGAACTTGAAAAAAGCGCGCTTGCCTATATCGGCTATCGCAGTGCACAGCTTTCGAGAGCGAGCGAACTTTCCGCGCTGGAAGTGGGGGCGCGCGTGCGGCACGACATTCTGGGCGACGGCACGGTGGAGGCGGTGGACAAAAACAAAAAGACGCTGCTTATCCGCTTTGACGCAATGCAAACGAGCCGCAAGATGAGTTTTCGCGCTCCGCTCAACCGCATTTGAGCGTGTTGCAGGCGGTAAAACGACGGGTACGGAAAGACAATATTGCATAAATATGCAAAAAAAGAGTAAAAATTATGCAAAAATCTATTTTCTAAACGCCGTTTTCTATGCTATGATAATCGAGAAGACTCCTTTACCAGTGTCAATACGACAAAAAACAAAAATCTACAGGGGGAAGTTCCAATGATTAAACTTTATGATTCAGGCGTATATCTCGTAAACGGCAGAGAGCTTTGCCGCGAAGAAGCGGAAGTCAAGCAGAAATGCGGCAAGACGGCAGACAAAGCGGAGGCTGCAAAAGGCACGATTTCTTACGGCATTTTGAAGAGCCACAACACGTCAGACGATATGGATAATCTGCGCTTGAAGTTCGATTCTATGACCAGCCACGACATCACCTACGTCGGCATTATCCAGACGGCGCGCGCTTCTGGAATGACGGAGTTCCCCCTCCCGTATGTGCTCACGAACTGCCATAACAGCCTGTGCGCAGTCGGCGGCACGATTAACGAAGACGACCACAAGTTTGCTCTGAGCGCGGCGCACAAATACGGCGGCATTTACGTTCCGACAAACCTTGCAAATATCCACAGCTACAACCGCGAAGCGATGGCTGGCTGCGGCAAGATGATTCTCGGCAGCGACAGCCACACGCGATACGGTGCGCTCGGCACGATGGCTGTCGGTGAGGGCGGCGGAGAGCTTGCAAAACAGCTCGTCGGCAGAACATACGATTTTGCGCGTCCTCCCGTTGTCGCTATTTACCTCACGGGCGAAGTCAAGCCGGGCGTTGGTCCGCACGATGTCGCGCTTGCCATTTGCGGCGCGGTCTACAAAAACGGCTACGTCAAAAACAAGGTGATGGAGTTCGTGGGCGACGGCATTGCGAAACTGCCGATTGAATACCGCAACGCAATCGACGTGATGACCACCGAAACAACGTGTTGGTCTTCAGTGTGGGTAACCGACGCAGAAACAAAGCGATATTTCGACCTGCACGGGCGTTCAGCCGATTACAAGGAGCTGCATCCTGCCGACGTGGCGTATTATGACGGCTGCGTGTATATCGACCTTTCGACCGTCGAATGTACGATTGCGCTTCCGATGCACCCGAGCAACACCTACACAATCAAAGAATTTCTCGCGAACGCCCTCGACATTTTGCACGATGTGCAGGACAAAGCAAACGCACAGATTAAAGGCGCAAAAATGGACATCGTTTCAAAGTGGCACGACGGCGCATTTTGGGTTGACCAAGGCGAAATTGCGGGCTGTTCGGGCGGCACGTTCGACAACATCTGCGCGGCGGCGGATATTTTGCGCGGCAAGTCGTGCGGAAACGGCGTGTTCAGCTTGAGCGTCTATCCCGGCTCGCTCCCTGCGTATGCGGAACTCGTGAAGAACGGACGCGCAGCAGATTTAATCAGTGCAGGCGCATTGATGAGAGAATGTTTCTGCGGACCGTGTTTCGGAGCGGGCGATTGTCCTGCGAACAACGAGTTCTCGATTCGCCACACCACGCGCAATTTCCCGAACCGCGAAGGCTCAAAGCCGAACGAAGGGCAAATCAGTGCAGTCGCTCTTATGGACGCGCGCTCTATTGCGGCAACGGCGGCAAACGGCGGCAAACTCACCGCGGCGACCGACCTCGATGTTACCTACACCAATCCCGAATATCACTATGACGCGGGCATTTACGAAAAGCGCGTGTACGACGGCTGGAAAAAGGCAGAGCCTGACTATGAGCTAAAATTTGGACCGAACATCAAAGACTGGCCAGAAATGCCTGCGCTTACCGATGACTTGCTCGTAAAAGTCTGCTCATACATCACCGACCCTGTTACGACGACCGACGAGCTTATCCCGTCTGGCGAGACTTCTTCGTATCGTTCAAATCCAGAGCGATTGTCTGAGTTTGCGCTTTCCAGGCGCGACCCGCAGTATGTTTCTCGCTCAAAGGAAATGCGGCAGGCGGAACGCGACCGACGCGCAGGAAAGGGCTTGAGCGATGAAGTAAAGGCTGTGTATGCGGCATTGGAAAAAGCGGGCGTGAAGACAAATCCTGAAAATACCGACCTCGGCTCTACGATTTTTGCGAATAAGCCGGGCGACGGCAGTGCACGCGAGCAGGCGGCGAGTTGTCAGCGCGTTATGGGGGCAAGCGCGAACTTTGCGAAGGAATACGCCACGAAGCGATACCGCTCGAACTGCATTAACTGGGGAATGACGCCGTTCCTCGTGGAAAATCCCGACGTGTTTGCGCTCGGAGATTATATCTTTGTGCCGAACATCAAGCAGGCGGTGCTTGAGAACCGCGAGAAAATCGAAGCATACGCGGTGAAAGCCGACGGAACGGTAACGCCGTTCACTGCAACGACGGGCGCGCTCACCGAGGCAGAACGCCAAATCATCGTGGACGGCTGTTTGATTAACTATTACAAAAATAACTAACGAAATCTGAATAAAAACGGGCGGCTTTCGCAGTAGAGCCGCCCGTTTTTTGTCTGTGGCGGAGTTCGTCCTTTAAGATTGGCTCAATCCTGACGTGCGGACGGAGACAATCCGAACGGATTCTG
>CALBGU010000140.1 GCA_937893155.1 uncultured Treponema sp.
CCGCTTGCCGCAGGGCATTTGGTGCGCTATCAGTCATACAAGGGCAGAATTGACCGCTTTGAGAAAAACGCGCTGACGATGAGCGACCAGCTTTCAGTGCGCGAAGGCTATATGAAGCAGAATCTCGACGTGCTGCAAAGAGTGCGCGAACTTGCGGTACAAGGCTCAAACGGCATTTACTCAAAAGAGGATTTGCACAATATGGCAGTTGAGGTCGATGAGCTTTTGGGCGAGATGATTCAGAATGCAAACGCGGTCGGTCCAGACGGAAAGTCGCTGTTTTCTGGCACACGCACAAACGGCACGGCATTCGAGGTCGATATGGGCAACGTTCCAGGAAGCGGCTCTCCGCTCATCACAAACGTGCGCTACAGCGGCGATATGGGCAATATGCAGGTGGAAGTCGATGAGAACGCATATATCACGCTCAACAATTCGGGCAACCGCACTTTCTGGGCAGAGCCGCAGCAGCTTTTTGCAGAGCGCGACGCAACAGGCTGGCAGGCAGCAGAAGACAGCGTGATTTCCGTTGATGGTCAGCAGATTAAGGTGAGCGCGGGCGACAATGTGTATTCGCTTGTGTCAAAAATCAATGATAGCGGCACGGCGGTCAAGGCGAGTATCGACCCGATTACGCACGGCTTGAACTTGACGACAACGGACAGCAGACAGTTGTGGTTGCAAGATGTTTCTGGCAATACGCTCAATCAGCTCGGTCTTATCAAGGATTCATCGCAGCAGCCGCCGTATAATCTTGCCGCAAGCGCAAAGGTTGTCGGAGGTTCTTTGTTCGACAGCGTTATTGCACTCCGCGACGCGCTTCTTTCTGGCGACACAGAGCAGGTTGGCACGCGAGTTTTGGCTTCTCTCGATAGCGGATTGGATAATCTCGTTACGCACATTGCAAAGAGCGGTTCAGAATACGAGCGATTGCAAAGCGAGGCAACGCGCAATTCTGCGACCAGCTTGAATACCGCGCAGATGATTTCTGCCGAGGGGGATTTGGACTTTACCAAAGCCGTTACGGATATGAAGATGCTTGACTATGTGCAGCAGGCAACGTTGAGCAGAGCGGGAAAGATGTATTCATCAACACTGCTGAATTATATGCGCTAATAGGATAAGTCAATGCTGGTAAAAACAAAATCAATGGGCGCGGTCGAAGTCGATAACGCCCATATCATCACAATTCCTGCGGGTCTTTTCGGATTTGAAGAGTATACGCAATACGCGCTTATCGACAGCGAATACAAGCCGTTTATGTGGCTTCAGTCAACGCAATCGTCGGAGCTTGCCTTTTTGGTGGTAGACCCGTTTCTCATTTGCAGCGATTACGAGGTGGATATTGACGACAAGGAGCTTCTGAAAATCGGGATTGTATCACCGACAGAAGTGTTTGTGCTCGTGCTTATCACCATTCCGCAGGACGGCTCCGCGGTAACCGCGAATTTGCAAGGTCCGCTCGTCATCAATCGCACGAATAATAAAGCAATGCAGGCTATTTTGTCTGACAACAGATGGACTACAAAGCATAGCATTATTGAATCTCTCAAGAAAAGGAGTTCATAATGCTTATTTTGTCCAGAAAAGTTGATGAAAAGATAAAAATAGGTCAAGACATCACACTGACTATCATTGAAGTCCGCGGCGACCAAGTAAAAGTCGGTGTGGAAGCACCAAAAAATATACGAGTCTTCCGCCAAGAAGTGCTTGCTGCAATTCAGTCAGAAAACAAAAGTGCAGCAGTCGCTTCTGGTGTTGATAATCTCGGAAAACTTTCGGAATTGCTCGGCTGATTATTGCGCGTTTTTGGGAAGTTTTTCTTCAGCTTCGCTTTTTCGTATGTAGGAAGGACCGTCATAATCTTGAAGTGGCGGTTCTTTTTTTGCAATCTTTTCTTCTGCCATCAAAAAAAGAGCGTCCGTCGTTACAACGTTCTTTTTATCTGCACGAATCTGCATATTCGGAGATACCTCGTGCATTTTTTCCACAAACAAAGCAGAATCCACCCCTATTGCAACATACGCTTCTGCGCTTTCTAAGCGTTTTGCAATGTCGCTCGGCTCTTCATCAAACGGCTCAGAAACACGTACTCCCTGCGCATAAACGCAGGCATAAAAGCGGTCTTTTTTTGCGTCGATAACAGAAATTATCTTCTCACGGGAATCGCTAAAATCATACGCATACACATCAAGCGTGGAAAAGGCATACACGGGTATATTGTACGCAAGATGTATCGCCTTTAGCGCAGACATTCCCAATCGCAAGCCTGTGAACGACCCCGGACCGACAGTCAAAGCCATATAATCAAGTTCCTTTGCAGAGAGCCCAACTTGATTGAGAACATAATCAATGGCTGGTAATAATTTTTCGGCTTGCTTCATTCCTATGTCGAGGCGAAGCGTTACGGTATTTTCATCGCATTTTGCCGCAATATATATACAAGAAACAGCAGTATCTATTGCTAATGCCTTCATTTTATCTCTCCATATTGCCAGTTCTCAAGGGTAATTTTTCTAGAACCATCTGATTGCGGCTCTAATCGAAGGGTAATAGTGCGCTTTGGCAACTCGCTTTTTATTTTCTCGCTCCACTCGATTATCGACACGCCATCGCCGTATAGCATATCATCGACACCTAAGCCCTGAAAATCCTCAACGCCGTCAAGTCGATACACGTCCATATGATACAAAGGCATTTTTCCATAATATTCAGAGATTAAACAAAAGGTAGGACTGGTAATATTGTCTGCAATCTCGAGGGCTTTCGCAATGCCTTTCGTTATTGTGGTTTTTCCCGCTCCGAGAGTGCCTTCCATAGCAATTATATCGCCCTTAGAGAGCAAAGAACCAATCTTTTCTCCAAGAGCGATAGTTGCCGCTTCATCTGTAGCAATAAACGAAATTGTCATAACGGCAGTGCGCCTTCATTATCCATTCGCTTCACATATTCACGCAAAGACTTTACTATCGGCAAAATAGGATAGCTAAAATCGCCTTTAATATCTCCGAAATCAATTTTCTTGTCCCCTAGCGGACCTGTTTCAATGATAAAATTGATAGGAACATCAACTTCTTTTGCAAGGATTTCCATACTTGCAATCGCTGTAAACTTTCGGCGATAATAAACCTGCCCTGGTTCTCGCTCAATCTGCTTCAACTCAAGTATCTTCATAAGTTACAATAAAACTCCAAAATCTACACTGCAATATTAAATGAATTTATTAACCATTGCAAGTATTGTATTCTTAGTTTCTATTTCAACTTTTACAAATTGTATGTGCAGTAAGAATTTCCCCGGAGAATCCGATTTATCCGTATCAGTGATAATTCCTAGCGCGATATTATCAGTTTTCTGCGGAAGATTAAACTCCAAATGAATATACTGCCCCTCTCGAATCGGCAATCCCGCCTGCAAACTGCAACCATCACTTGAAATATCTTTGAGCAATCCATTATACTTTTGCTGCAATGGGGTGTACGAAATATCGCTTTTTTTGCTCGAATCCGAACTAACCCGCACTGCCGAAAATACACAGTTCGCGCTAATTTCTATTCTGTCTGACTGACGGCGCTGAAGCTGCTTTACATCATTTGTATGCGAAATCAGCATTTCAACAGAGCCAGAATTATTCTGCTGGTATCGTACAACACGAGTTGTAAGCGCATAAGTAATCCCGTTCGGAGCGGTCAGCGAAAACACAACGCGGGAAAGCGAATCCGGACGATTTTGCCCCTTTGCTAGATTATCGGGAATTGATAAAAGCAACCCCTCAGGTCTATTATCAGCGATTGTAGCAGTACAACGAATACCTGCTTTGTCCGCAAATTGCAAAACCTGTCCATTTTCAATATTTTTGGTCGATGTAATAATAACTTCATTTTTATAGAAGTTTTCCATCTTATCTTTTAAAGAGAAGAGAGCAGAAATTTGGCGTTGCGACGCATTTGTGGCAATAAAATCCTTGTATCGCTGCCTAAAGGCATCGCAAAAACTTTCAGCATCTTGCACCAAATAAATGATATTCACTGATGTGTATTTGTGACCAATTTCCCAAAGCAAATCGCGCTCTTCACCCGTCAAATTCAAATCCTTGACAGCCTGATTCAAATCTTTTGCGGTAAGAGGTTTCTTTTTTTGCGCTTCAATCCACTCTGGCGTACTGAATTTTTTCGTCAGCGTTCGGTAGATAAAATAAAATAACAGCAAAATGCCAATTATAATTGCACCAACAATTATAACCTTGATAAAGAATCCACTTGCACGGGCTTGGAGAGGGGATATATTCGTTTTCATAAGCTACTTCCTTATAGCATTTGAAATATCGCGAATACGAGGCGCAAGCTCATATTCCGCCAAATCGCCAGTCAACACAGAATCCTTCGACTCCAACGCATTTTCAAAATCTTTGAGAATCGGAGAAAATTCAGCAAAAAAATCCGCGAACGATTTTCCGCCAATTACTATTTTACCATATTTTTCAGGAAAAAGCGAGGATAGAGAAAGAATATGAACAAAAGATTCAATTTCGTCTGCTGTCGTTTTTACAATGTCAGCAACATTTTTTTCTTTGCCGGACTGAATCAGCACAGGCACATTTTCAAGTTCGCCTGCCAGTTTTTCAAAATCAGCAGAAGCCGCATTGAACGCAGATTCTATTTCCAACGCATTTATCACCGTCAACTCAAGTTTTGTATCATCGTTTAGAGGCTCATTTGCGATTTCATCGACACGCCCCGCATCAATAGACTGACCATTGAGCACAATTCCAACCGTTGTCGCCTCATTTTTTGCAAATTCCTTTTCAAACGCAATCAAAACTTCGCCAACTGTTTTTTCATTTTCCAAACTTACATCAATTTTTTCATTATTTACAAAAAATTCCATACTAAAAACCCCGCTTACTATAAAATCAATTGCTATTTCTGTTGAACGTATTGTCGATAGACGTCGATTGCGATTGCAAACTATTCAAAGAACCTTCCATTTGCGCATATTTACGCTTCAATTCAGACTCCTTTGACTTAAGTTGCGTTTCCAAAGTTGCAATTTTCTTCTTAGAACTCTGAATTTTTGTGTCCAACGTTGCAGTTCGGCTTGCAATCAATCCACCAGACTGAACCCACGCCGCCATCTGCTTATCGACTAAAAAACCAATACCACTGTCGATAATCAAATCACCATCGCTATCGTAGCCAAAAAGATTTTTTATTGCGTCAAGATGATTTTCCAAACTGCTATCAAGTTTTTTCTCATCAACTTCAAGATACCCTCGAATTTGGCTTGCATTATATCCACCGCCCGCACCAGAAGCATTCGTCGAAATCCCAATTTGAGAAAGCATTGTAATTTCCGCATCATCAGAATAGGGATAATTTCCAGAAAGCGCACGCTGTAACGATGTCTTTCCGCTTGAAAGCGAATAATCCGACTGAAATAATCCCAACTTTTTCGTTTCAGATTCTTTCTCATCATCGCTCAAATATTCAAGCTCCGCTATCAATTCCGGCTTATTTTGCGACAAAATATTCATTTCTGCAAGCGTTTGATTATATTTCCCAATAAACGTAATAAGTGCATTTTTTGCAGCTTCTTTGTCGGGTTTTATATTTATTGTCGCAGTTTTCTCAGTCGCCTCATTTATATGCAATGTAACGTGAGGAATAACATCATCAACAGAATTACTTGCTCGAGTAATCGTTATTCCTTCATATTTAAAAACAGCATCAGCCGCCTCTGTTATCGGATGCACAGGCTCATAATCAAAATCATCTTTTTTTGAAGGCTCAGCATTCATCGGAGAAACCGCAACACTTCTGCCAGTATTTCGATTTCGGATAATAATAGAAACAGTATCAGGATAATCTTTTAACGGAAAACTCACCTGCGTTTCGCCCGTTTCTGGATCAATAGGAAACTGAGATATATCAAAAAAAGTTTCCGTGCCGTCTGCGCTTTTCAAAAAAACAAACGAATCATCAAAAATCGGGTCAATCTGCACCATTTCTTCAGATTCAGAAATCTCGTCCAAAAAAGTATTCGCAGGATTATTAAAAATCGTTACACCGCTAAACGTAATAGACCCTGCAGGCGGCAATTCAGGCTCAGAAAAAGCCCCCCCATCGATTTCTTCTGCAACAGGTTCTGCTTGCAAATTTTCCGTAATATCATGTTCCAAATTTTCAGCTAACACCGAAAAGGAAATTATAGAATCTTTATCTGCAAGAATTTCATCAGGAATTTTTATTTCAATAGCAGAACGAGGTGCAAGATATGATTTTCCATCACGTTCCTCAACCCCGTCAAGCGAAAGCTCTGGCAAGCCTTGCTCGCTTTCAATTTGCTCACTTTTCGGAAGCGATAACTCTGACTTATCTTGAGCAAACGTAATAATACTTTTCGTTGATTTTTGCAACATTCCCGTTTCAATAGCATACGAAAGGGCATCATCTTTGAAAATAATTCGGTTTTCTTTTCCCGTTACAAGCGATTCCAAAAGAAGTGATTGTTTATCAGAATTTACATTTACCAAAGATGCCTTCAGATTTTTTCCACCACGCTTATTTAAACTGGTTACAAAATCCGCAAGTTTTCCACCTTTCCATTTCATTGAAACCGTTTTTTCACCAATTTGATACGAATACACCCCTGCTGGAACAGTAGCCTTTTTATCAGATTCATCGGAAATAAATCTATCCGCAGCTGCTGGCGCAATCACATCAATCTTAAATGAACCAAACGACGCATCTCTGCCCGGTTCTGCCGTTACCGCTCTCTCATCAGAAGAGTCTGCTAATTTATTATTAAAAGGATTTTCAAAAGAATACAAAGATTTAGCGCTAGAACGGAGTTCAGACATTCGCTGATTTATATCCCGCCAAGCTGCCTGTTGAGTTTCATACAGTTCGAGCGTTTCCTGCTCCCGAGTGAGAGGAATACGCTCTATTTTCATGAGACCTTCTACAGTTTCATTCGACCTGTATTTATTACTGACCCCTGGTATACTTATATCAGCCATCTATACACACTCCTACCAGAGCGAGTGCATTTTAGCGCAGAACAGCTAAACTGTTTTGTTAAAAATCAAACCAGCTGCTTTTTCCATACGCTCTTTTATCATGAGCGACTCTCTGGAAGGTATCTCCTTTATTACTTTATCGGTAGAAGGGTCAACAATCTCAACAATTAAGCCCAAACCTTTTACAACAGTAAACTGCGTTTTTCTTCCAACTATATCTGTTGAAATCTTTTGCACAGTACGAGACTGAGCCTCAGTTTCTGCATTTTTTCGTTCAAGCGCATGAGCCACTTCAATTGAATCATTCATTAAATATTCAACTTTTCGAGCTGTAACAACCTTTGATGCCGATTTTTTTATTTCTGCCCCTGCATTATAGGATGATACGGAGTTTACAGACTGTTCTGCAATATTTGAACCATTTATCGTCATTGTCATCTCCTAAAAAAAATAAACAGAAAGGGGCGCAACCATTCTGCTTATTAAAATCGACTGTTGAAAAGACATCATCCAGAAATCTTTTCAACAGAATATAGAAAAAAACAGCTAAAAACTAACGCAACAAAGCAAGAACATTCTGCGACTGAGAATTTGCCTGTGCGAGCATTGCAGTACCAGACTGTGTAAGAATCTGATTCTTTGTAAACTCAACCATCTCAGAAGCCATATCTGTATCACGAATACGTGACTCAGCAGCCTGTGTATTCTCTGCTGCAACAGCAACACCCTTTGCTGCAGTCTCAAAGCGGTTCTGGTATGCACCAAGGTCTGCACGCTGCTTGTTAACAGTCTTCAAAGCCTCGTCCAAAGTTCCAATTGCAGTGTTTGCACTTTCAACACTTGAAAGGCTCAAGCTACCACTTCCCTCACCTTCAGCACTGTCGCCATTTTTAAGACCAAGTGCAGTTGCTGTCATTGTGCCAACAAAAATCTGAACATTCTGATCCATGTTTGCACCAACCTGAAGCTGCAAAATCTTGCCCGTCTGAGAATCTCTTGCAAAGCCACCAGTAAGCATGTTCATACCATTGAACTGTGCCTGAGAAGCAACACGGTCAACTTCAGCAACAAGCTGAGAAACCTCAACCTGAATCTGCATACGGTCTTCGTCAGTGTAGATACCGTTAGAAGCCTGAACAGCAAGCTCACGAACGCGCTGAATAATATCAGTTGTTTCCTGCAAATATCCCTCAGTTGTCTGAATAAAAGAAACACCATTCTGAATGTTTCTGTTAGCCTGATTCAAGCCACGAATCTGGCTTCTCATCTTCTCAGAAACTGCCAATCCAGAAGCATCATCACCAGCGCGGTTGATTTTCTCGCCAGAAGAAAGCTTTTCTGTATTGTTCATCAAAGCTGCATTTGACAAACCGAGAGTGCGGTCTGCAAACATTGAACTCATGTTGTGATTGATAATCATAATAATTGCCCTCCATGTTCTCTACATAAACCATCTTGATTTACGCCTGCTTAAGAACTCATAAGATTCGGTTTTGCGCCTCCAAATCGTTAAATCGTCTTACAATAAAAAATATAATCATTGTGTGAGAATGAAAACAAATTTTATTGCCATAAGCAGAAAAACAATAATATATACATTCGGTATTATTTCCGACGTACAATTTGTATTATATAACAGAGAGAGAAAATTGAAAAGAGAAAAACTAAAAAATTTTGAAAAAAAAGCTAAAGTTATGAAAAAAAATAGTCAGTAGCCGAAAAAGTTTTACGGCTACTGACCAACCATCAGTCCACTATCGAATCAATGAAAGAACGTTCTGAGACTGTGAATTTGCCTGTGCGAGCATTGCAGTACCAGCCTGAGACAGAATCTGATTCTTTGTATAATCAACCATCTGGCTAGCCATATCTGTGTCGCGGATGCGTGACTCAGAAGCCTGCATATTCTCTGCAGAAACATCCAATCCCTTCACAGCATGCTCGAGGCGGTTCTGATATCCACCAAGGTCAGCGCGCTGCTTGTTGATCTTCTTCAAAGCCTCATCAAGAGTGCCGATAGCGCGGTTTGCATCTTCCGGCGTTGTGAGCTGAATAATCTGCTCTGTACCAGCCTCGCGAACTCCGAGAGCCTGTGCAGTCATAGTTCCGATGTAAACCTGGATTCTCTGATCCATGTTTGCACCAACGTGCAGCCACATAGAAGCCGTTACTGAGTTTTCGCCAGTTGACTGTGCGAAACGTCCAGTCAGCATATTCATGCCATTGAACTGAGCCTGAGAAGCGATGCGGTCGACTTCTGCAACAAGCTGAGAAACCTCAACCTGAATCTGCATACGATCCTCATCTGTGTAGATGCCGTTCGATGACTGAACTGCAAGCTCACGAATGCGCTGCATGATATCAGTTGTTTCCTGCAAATAACCTTCGGTTGTCTGAATGAAGCTAATACCATTCTCAGCGTTCTCTGAAGCCTGATTCAATCCGCGAATCTGTGCTCTCATTTTCTCAGAAACTGCCAATCCAGAAGCGTCGTCGCCTGCGCGGTTAATCTTCTCACCTGATGAGAGTTTCTCCATATCCTTGCTCAATGAGCCGTTTGTAACGCCCAAAGTGCGATTTGAGAACATTGCTGACATGTTGTGGTTGATGACCATAATTTTTTCCTCCATGGAATTTTTATACAGGTCGAATCCTTTCTCCCTGTCGTAAAAGACTACTGCATATTACAAGGCTACACCGCAATCTTTTGCATACGGGTTACACGAACATTCTCTTCAACGAAGGCTCTATTCGTTGCTACCCATTGTATATTGTCGTCCCCGCCTTCCAAAATCTTGAACAATTTTTTTTATTTTCCTGAAATAACAATTCCGCCAAACGAAATATACGGCAAAACGTCCTCTCCGTTGCAAACAACATCGCGAGAAATATCTTGAATATTCATTAAAATATCAGAAAGATTTCCGTTTATCATCACTTCATTCACGGGATATTTGATTTCGCCGTCTTCAATATAGAAGCTGTTTTTCGCCACGCCCGAAAAATCTCCGTTTGTGCCGGGTGCGCCGCCCGAAAACGAACCAACCAAGAGACCTTTTTTGATTCCCTTGATAATGCTTTCCAGCGATTTTTCTCCACCCTCGATAACAACCGACGAATCGGTGTTTTTCACGCGCTCAAATCCCGTTTTGTTTGCGTTGAACAAATCAAGTTGGAACGTTTTGAGGATTCCGTTTTCGATAAGGTTGTAGCTTTCGGCAATAAAACCGTCCGATGTGTATTTTTGCGGGCACACAATGCGCGGGTCGTCAATGGTCATTCGGATTGTCAAACGATTATCGGCAACTTGCTTCCCCAGTTTGTTGAGCCAAATACTTGTTTTATCGCGAATAACAGCGCCGCTCACAAAATTGCCCATAATATCGCCCAAGAATTGCGAAAGGCATTTTGGGGTGAGCAAAATCGTGCCATCGGTTATTTTTCCATCAAATGCTCGAAGGTCGAGTTGGCGTTCCGTGTCGCAAAGCTGCTTTTCGATGTCTGAACGCTCAATAAACGGCTCGTCAAGCGATTCGGTAACAAATCCTGTACCATTCATCGACGTGGTTTTATCGCCGTCCAGCGCAGAAAAGGACACCTCAACGCAATACCAGCCGCGTTTCGTGGAAAATTCTGTGCCATTTGTATTACGGTAAAATTTATCCATTTTTATGTGCTGAAAAACCGTATCAGAAAGCCGAATTTTCGGGTGTCGGGCAGTTATTGCCTCAAGCAATTCTTTTGAACGCGCAAAAAAGGTAGGAATATCGCCATTATATGCGGCATTGCAAAAATCTTGATTTTCCTGCTTCGGCGCGATGTCGTATGCCTCGTCTGCCACACCGGATTCAGCACTTTTTACGCAGTCAAGCGCAGCCTTTTTTATCGATGCATCATCAGTCTTGTTGATAGCCGCAGAGCCTTTTTTGTGGTCTTTGAGCACCGTCATTCCGATTGAATCGTTAAAAAGCGTTCTGAAAAGGCTAAATTCACCGTTTGAAATATTAAATTCGTGTGTTTCAGACCGAGTTACCACGATGTGCGCTTTGTCCGCGCCGTTTTTTTTCAATTCCTGCTCAATTTTCAGCGCCGTTTTTTTCAAATCTTCCATTTTTTATCTTCCTCCGACTGTGATTTTGCACCGAAGTTCCGGACCGCCCATTCCGACGGGAATCCACTGTTTTTTGCCGCAAAATCCGCTGCTTGACCAATGCACGCTGTCTGACACCATATCAACCGTCTTGAGCATATCGAACGCAATGCCCGTTACCGTTGTGTCCATAAGCGCCCGCCCGAGCTTTCCGTGCTTGATTTCGTAGCCCATACACACGCCAAACATAAACTCGCCCGTCAAATCCGCTTCACCATTGTTCGTGTCGAGCAGATAATAGCCGTCATCAACCGATGCGATGATGTCGTCGAGCTTGTCTTTGCCGGGAAGAACCGCCGTATTTCGCATACGAATAATAGGTTCGTCCGAAAATCCCCATGCACGCGCATTTCCCGCAGGTTTCACGCCGAATTCCGCCGCACTTTCGCGGTCATTCATATAGCCAGAAAGAACGCCGTCTTTTATCAAAATCGCATCGTCCGCAAGGATTCCCTCATCGTCCACAAAAACAGGGAGCGGAGCGGCTTTTCCGAATGCCGTGTGCGCAAAATCCGTGAGATTCACCAACGGAGAAGCCACGATTTTTCCCAAATTTGGACCTGCCACAGACCCCATTTTTACCAAGTCCGCCTCCACGGTGTGTCCAACCGCTTCGTGCGCAATCATTCCCGCAAGGTCGCCACCCAAAACCACGGTTTTCACGCCTGCTTCGGCATACACGCCCTCGCGTTTGTCCATCAGTTTTTTATACAGCGCATCAATTTCAGAAAAGCAATCTTCAGGAGCACGGTGGGTATCAAAAAAATTGCCAAAGCCGCCAATAGCCTTAAAAAGCTCAATCGGCGTGCCGTCCTTATGCTCCGCCTCGAGCGTCACATAAATGTAACTTCTAGGCGAGGTATGATGTCCTGAATACCCGTCAGACGTGTAGATAATTTTGTCCATCGAGTCCGCAGAGACCGCAATTCCGCGGCTTTTTATGTTTGGACACTGCTTAACGATGTACGAATCCAAAGCCTGAATAAAATCGATGTAATCTTTTTGCGTCGTCGGCTCAACGATTTTATTCACAGGAAAATAACCAGCCGAAAATGCAGGAATCGCCGCCGATTTTTTGCCCGCGTGTTTTCCGAGAAACTCCGCATTTTCGGTCGCCGCTTTCAAAACAAGGTCTGCCGCCGCTGCCGAATATTCCGCTGTAGACGAAAAACCGTAAACACCGTTTTTGTACACTCGCGCATTCACACCCGAAGCACACACGCTTGAGTTCGCCGTGATAATTCCGTTTGAAAGCACAATTTTTGTCTGCTGATTTTCCTGCGCCCGAAGCTCCGTTCTGCAGCCGTCAGCAAACAGCGCCGTTTTTTCCTTAAATAAATCTTCTATCATATCAACTCCAAAACTACATTCCGCGCTTATTTTGTTTCCAAAAACACATTTTTTATGATTTGGTACAGCGCACGCCCCGCTTTCCCGCGATGAGAAATTTCATCTTTTTGCGAATCTGAAAGTTCTGCCACCGTTTTGCCATATTGCGAAATCACAACAAGCGGGTCATAACCAAAGCCGCCCGAGCCTGCCGCATCTTCGATTTTTTCGATGAGCGCGCCCTCCATCGTTTCCTGCACGGCAAAAAATCGGTCAAAACCCGCGTAACACACCAGCGCACACGAATAATGGCAGGAGCGCGGACCGTTCAAATACGGCGCAGCGGGCAGTTTTTCGCCATTCAACAGCACATTGTTGAGCTGCTCAATCAAAAGCCGATTTTGCTCAGCTTGCGGGATTTTTTTGCCGTCCGCCCTCCCCCGCGAGAATTGCGCACCCGCATACCGAGACGAAAAAAGCCCCGGAACGCCGCCCAGCGCATCAACGCAAATGCCCGAATCATCAGCAATAACGGGCGCATGAACGATGTCCCAAAGAGCTTTTGCCTTTATAAGACTGTTTTCAATAAAAGTTGAGCCAGTTTCATCAGGATTGAAATCGATATTTTCATCTTTTGGAATCACAATTTGAAATCCGCTGAAAATCCGTTCCATTTCCTTTTTTTTATGCTCGTTTCCAGTTGCAAGATATATTTTCATACAGGATATGATAATAACTTTAGCGCACTGTGTCCATAGCACCATTATTCTTCGGAATACGGAATATTCAAAACGCGCTCAATGATATGACGGCGCAATGCTTGGTGTAACAAAGCAGTAACCTGCCTTGTGTTCACGCCCATAATTTCGGCGATAACGTGATTGGTCGGCGCTATTTTCAATTTTCGTTCTGCACGCAAAAGAGCATTTTTCTCAATCCACAGCCGCGTACAATTTTCATAACGCCGACGCAAAAATTGCACACGAAAAGAATCAACGTGCACATCGCCATTTTTGATTTTTTGCAGTGCAATCGCATATTTTCTATGAAAAAAATACGAATTATCCCGCGTTGCCACATTTTTTTCGCGATTTTTCAGCCGACGAGAAAGCGAATCGTTCAAAATCACTATTTTTTCTCTGAGTTCATACTCGTCAATGCCAGAAAAATGAGCAATGTACGCAATTTGCTCTTCCGAAATGTAATGGCAGGCTTTCAAAGCGACCGCCAAAGCCGCTTTTTGCGCAATGTTCAAATCACGGCGGCTCACTTCGCCAATCACAAGAGCCGTGCTCTCATAAAGCGGAATCGGCTCTGCAAGCGCCATTTCATCGTAATCAAAAACAATTTCGTCTGCATTTTTCATTTCCTCGCGGAAACTGCACAACACGGTCGCTTCATTTTGATGGCGACTATCTTTTAGTTTTCGCCATGACCGCAATTCTTTTTTGAGACTGAATATCAAAAAAGTGGCGAATTTTCCGCGAGAAACATCACATTGGTTTATGATTCTGCAAACGCGATTAAAATTCATCATAAAAAAATTCATTGCATCGTCATAATTGAGACCAAAATAACAGCGCGATGAAACAAAAATCTCAAAGATTTTCCAAACAGCTTGCGTTTCACTTATTCTGCCGCTCAAAAAATCCCGATAAACTTTTTCTAGTTCAAATCTGCTCTCCATAATGAGCACTATTTTGAACTATTAGAAAAAAATATGCTAAATCGCAGCGCACGTATTTTTTCCTTCAGATACGAATGATTTTTAGAGTTTTCCTTTTGTATAGTAACGAATTAGAGCACTTTCGCAAATTCCTTTAAAATTTGAGGAATTACGGTATCAATTTTTCCTTCCATACTCAATCCCGACGCATTTTTGTGCCCGCCGCCGCCAAATTTCGCAGCAATCGCGCTTACATCAACAGAATCTCGGGAGCGGAATCCCGCCGTGCACGAATTTTCGGTTTCCTGACGCACAAAAAGCACCGCTTCAACGCCTTCCACCGAAAGAAGCAGCGAATAAAGCGCATCAGAATCGCGCCCTTCCGCACCAAACTTTTTTGTGTCTTCCATCGTTTCGTATGTGACGCACAATTTGTTATTGTAATACCGCTCCGTTCTCGAAAGCATAATCGCAAGCAATTTCCGCGTCGAAAACGGTTTTCCGCCCGACATTTCATCGTAGATTCGGCGAGGATTTGCCCCCGCTTCCACCAGCCGCGCCGCACTCTTAAACGTCTCCGCTGAATCTTCTGCCAAAAATCTAAAATGACCGGTATCTGTTGAAAGCCCAAAAAAAAGCTGCCGCGCCGTCTGTGTATCCATTTTTCCCGCCAAACGCTCATAAAGCTGTTGCACCAGCAAACACGCCGCAGGCGCAGACGGGTCAATAATGCACGTTGCCCAAGACGCATCTGCCGTTTTGTGATGGTCGATAATAAACGTGTCGAAGCCCTTTATATCGCCATCAATATCGCCCAGCCGCGAAAGTTCCGAACAATCAACGATGATAAGTCCGGTTTTATCGCGCTCGGCTTGCGTCATAAAATCAAGCGTATTGGAAAATCGGGAAGCGTATTTTTTTATTTCTGTGCGCTTAAACGGACCGGCAGAAAGCAACTGATACGGTTTTCCAAACTGTTCTATCAAATTCGCCATACCAATACAGCACGAAATACAATCGCCGTCAGGCTCTTTATGACCTGCTATTATAAAAAAATCGTGATTTTCAACAAATGTTTTAAAAAGAGAACACTGTTCATCGTTGAGAATTTTCATTTTCAACTATCCTTTCATCAAAAAATTTCTGAAAAAAATGTACCAAAAATACTCTCTCATAATTTCTGAAACACCGTCATTTTTCGCAGTGCATCATAGTCTAATTGAAAATCAAAAATAAGTAAACAATCCAAAAAAAATGCGCCTGTGCTTTTTTCACAGACGCAAATTGTTAAAAATTAAAACTACTCTTCAAGCTCAACGCTTTCAACGCCTTCCGCGGAAATCTTTGAACCATACTTCAAAACACCCCAAATATGGTCGTTCTTATCCTCTGGAATGTTCAACACAACTTTGTAGAACGAGCCGTCTTTCTTGATAACCGTAATGTACGGTGTGAGCTGACGTGGAAGAAATCGGACATTAAGCTGACACGGACGGTCTTTGAGCCACTGTTTTGGAACAACAACCTGACCGATTGCAAGCCCCGCTTTTGCGTACTTTACAACATAAGCGTCTTTTGTTTCCAAAATCCTGTAAATCACAGCACTCTTGTAAGAGTAAGCTGACTCATTGTCGCCATGCTTCCAACTTGCCGTTGCAAAAGTCGGCAATACCATGCAAAGCGCAACCAACGCTGCCAATACGAACTTCTTCATATTTTCCTTCCTTGCGGTCTTATAATGCTCATTGCGTTAAATCAACGCGAGCATTATCGCCTTTATTGTATGCTTTCTGTTTTCAGCCTGCTCCCAGACCTTACTCTGAGACGACTCGAAAACTTCTTCGGTAACTTCTTGACCTTTCACAGCTGGCAAGCAATGCAAAAATATGGTTTGAGCGTTGCCTGTCGAAGCCATCAAGTCTGAATTCACCTGAAAAGGGGAAAGCAGACGGGTGCGTTCATCCTTGAGCGCTTCTTCACCCATTGAAACCCATACATCAGTATACAAGCAATTCGCACCTTTTACAACAGAAATTTCATCAGAAATTGAAATCTTTGCACCAGATTTTTCAGAAAAAGGCTTACAAATATCCACTATTTCTTTATCAGGAAATAATTTCTGCGGACTAAAAATTGAAAAATCAATTCCGAGTTTTGATGAAATCAACATAAGACTTCGTGCCACATTATTGCGTCCGTCCCCGCAAAACGCCATTTTCAGCCCTTTAAGACTGCCGAATTGCTCTTTGAGCGTCATTACGTCCGCCAATGCTTGCGTGGGGTGAAACTCGTCGGTCAAGCCATTGATGACAGGAATACCCGAAAACTCGGCAAGTTCTTCGGCATGCTGCTGCTTAAAACCGCGGAACTCAATCGCACTAAACATTCTGCCCAAAACGCGCGCGGTATCCTTTACGCTCTCTTTTCCGCCAAGCTGAATGTCGTCGGTGGACATAAAAACAGGGTGTCCGCCCTCCTCGCCGAATGCTGTTTCAAACGACGAGCGGGTGCGCGTGCTGCGCTTCTCAAAAATCAGCGCGATTGTTTTTCCCAGAAAACGCTGGTGAATTTCGCCCGCGTGAGCCTGTTTTTTTACCAAAAATGCGTAATCAAGGATTTTCAAAATCTCCTCGGGAGTATAATCAATCCAATTCAAGAGCGACCGTCCCTTAAACGGTGTATCAAATTTTTCAGCAGCAATAGCCATAATTTTTCTCCTGTGCGTGTAATCAGATAGACGATATTGTATATTTTTGCAAGAATTATGTAAAGATGTGCAAAAATATGCAAAAATCATTTTTCCGATTCAATCCTCTGCGCCAATGCGCACCTAGCCCGCCGATGTGAGCAGGCATTTTTCTAGGAAGAAAGGGAACAACGAATTACTTTTTGGAGAGGGTGTCGAGGAATTTTTTGGTGATTTCGGCGATTTCGGCAATCGGGGCATACATACGGTACGTTTTCGGCACGCTTTTGGTGAAGATTTCGCCGTAGCGTTTTTCGACAATGCGTTTATCGAGCACCGTGATTGTGCCGCAATCGTCTCCGCGGCGCATAAGCCGACCGAATCCCTGCCGAAATTTGATGACTGCCTGAGGCACGCTCAAGTCCATAAACGCCGAGCCGCCGTTTTTTTCGGCAAGTTCTGCGCGCGCGGCAAAAACGGGGTCGTTCGGCACTGAAAACGGCAATTTGACGATGATAACCTGCGAAAGCGATTCTCCGGGCACGTCCACGCCTTCCCAAAAAGAATCGGTGGCAAAAAGCACGCTCGTTGCGTCGTTTTTGAACGTCTCAAGCAAGCGAAATCGGTCGTCGTCGCCCTGCTTCAAGAGCGTGATTGCGTGTTCGGCAAGGGAAGGCGACACGGCGACGGCGGTGCGGCGAAGTGCGTCGTACGCGGTAAAAAGCACAAGCGTTCTGCCCTCGGCGGCAATGCACAAATCGCGGATTGCCTCTTCGGAATATCGCTGGAATTGCTCGGCTTCGGCAGAGAGCGGCATTGGAGCGTCAGACGGCACGGAAAACAGAACGCGCGTTTTGTACGGAAACGGCGATGAAAATTCGCCGAAGATAATTCGGTTTTCGGGCGAAAGCGACGCGCCCGTTCGAGAAGCCCAGAAATCGAACGAGCCTTGGATTTTTAGCGTGGCAGACACGCACACGACGCTTTCAAGGCTTGAAAACACGCCCTCGTGCATAGTCGGCGCAATGTTCAATGGCGTTTGAGAAAGCACGACAAACGTGCTGTTTCCCTCAGGTCCGCTGCTGGCGGAAGTCGCTTTTTGCAGCCAAAACACGCTGTTTTCCTGTTCTTTCCACGCCAAAAATCCCTTGAGGATTTCCACAAATCCCGTTAAGCGATTGAGGACATTTTTTGTTTCCCACACGGCTTGGATTTCGTCGTCTTCGTCCTTAACGCCCTCGAGAATTTTTTTGACCGTCGATACAAAAGACAAAATCGCCTTTGAAAGCTCGTCGGCTTTTTTGAGAAATTGCGGCAAAAGATGTTCGCTTTGAGCGCACAAGCGGAGCGTCTGCTCTTTTTCGAGGAGCGGCAATGCGGCTGCGTCGAGCGCGTCTACGGCGGTCTTTACAGCGTCCACGGCGGCGGCGATGTCGTCCCGCGCATTTTCGGCAGTCGATAATGCCATCACGGTGAACAAAAATCCGCTTGCATGCCGTCTGCCTTCGCGATACAAAAGCGAAAGCTGCTTAAAGAGCGAAAAGCGCGTCAGACGACGGCTGAAAAAACTCGTTGCGCTTTCTTCAATGCCGTGCGCTTCGTCAAAAATAACGCGGGAATACGGCGGCAAAACGGCGGTTTCATCAAAGCCAATGCCCTCTTCGCGCGCGGCGATGTCGGCAAAGAAAAGATGGTTGTTCACAATGAGAATCTGCGCGTCGGCGGCTTCTTTTCGGATTTTTGCCACAAAACAATCATCGCGGAACGGGCATTTTAGCCCCATACACGCATCTGATTCGGAGTTGACGCGACTCCACGTGCCGTCGGAAACGGGGACGATTAAGTCGGCGCGGTCGCCCGTTTCGGTGTTTTTTGACCATTTGTAAATCATTTCGACTTCGGCAATTTCGTCGTCAAAAAAATCGCGCTCGTCCATCGCGTCCGAAAGTCTGCGGCGGCACACATAATTCTGCCGTCCTTTCAGCAGCACGGATTTCACGGCTTTTTCTGCGATAACGCTCGCGGCAGGCACGTCCTTTTCGGCAAGTTGCTGCTGCAAGTTTATCGTCCCCGTGGAAATCACGACGCGCTCGCCGTTTTCGCTTGCCCACAAAATTGCAGGAATCAGATACGCAAAACTTTTTCCGACACCCGTGCCCGCCTCAAAAATACCGATTTTGTTTTCGTTAAACGCTTTGCAAATGCTTTTGAGCAGTTTTATCTGGCTAGGACGCTCCTCAAAGTTCTTTTGTTTTTTGGCAAAATTGCCGTCTTTTGAAAGGAATTTTGCGGCGAAATCTGCGTCAATCGGAACGATTTTCTTTTTTTTCGGGATTTCCAGCACAGCATACACGTCGGTTGCGCTGTTATTGATGATGAAAAAGCCCTTCGCCGCACTGTTTGCCCTGCTTGCCACCGCCATATCTGCACTCGACGGCTTGAGATTTCCGCTCGGGTGATTGTGAATGAGCACATCGCACGCGCTTTCCGCCGCCGATTGCACAAGCACTTCGCTATCTGTGCCGCGAGCTGCCGCCTCCACGCTGACAATCACGCCATCATCATCGGCATAGCCTGCAAAAAAAACTTCCGCGCCGCCCGCCTCTTCAATTTCATCGCGCAAAACCGAAATCGCCTCTGCGCTAAACCGTTTTTTTATATCCATATAGAATGCTCTTTTGCCCAAATCTATCTTTATTTATTGAGCACAAAACGCTCCACCGCAAGCGCAACGCCGTCGTTTTCGTTTGAAGCGGTTACATAATCAGCAATGCTCTTTACACGTTCAACCGCGTTTTCCATCGCTACCCCCGTGCCCGCCGCCTCGAGCATCGAAATATCATTGCAGCTGTCGCCGAACGCGATGATTTCCGCCGCGCTAATTTGAAGCATTTGAGCAAGGCGCAGAACGCTCTTTCCTTTGTCCACGCTCGGATTCATAAACTCCAAAAAGAACGGCTTGGAGGTCGTCATATACAACTCGTTTTTTATGATTGGCTTCCATTTTTCCTCTATTACTTTGATTTTTTCGGGACTTTGCAGCACGATGACTTTGACCACATCGTTTTTAATATACGCCTTAAAATCGCTCGGCACGATGATGTTCATTCCCGTAATCTGCTTTTCGATGTCGGTGTATTCGTTCATCTCGCTCGCAATAATATCATCGCCGATGTATGTATGGATAAACGCACCTTCCGCCTTGCTCATCTCAAAGAGCTTATGCACCGCCTCTGCGCTCATTCCCGCCGAAAACAGCTCATTGCCATTTACGCAATCCGTGATTTTTGCGCCGTTAAACGACACGATAAATCCGCCGTGCTTTTCCAATTCCAGTTCTTTGGCAATCGGCTTCACCGCAAAATCGGGTCGTCCCGAAGAGAGCACGACTTTCACCCCAGCCGCCTGCGCTTCCAGCAGCGTTTTTTTTGTCCGCGCAGAAATCGTTCGGTCATTTTTCAGCAGCGTATCGTCCAAATCCAGCACAATCATTTTGTAGCCCATCTTTTTTCTCCCGTCTGTTTTGCACATTCTAGCGGATTTTCCCCCGCGTGTCGATACAAGCCGTTTTTTCAGCACTGCCTTATTCTTTTACAAAACAAAAAAATTTTCAAAAGCATAGAAAAAACTTTGTATCCGTGATACTATCCACAAAATGAACAAGATAATGATTTTTAACTATTGCTCTATCCCCATTTTTCTCATTATTTTGTGTACCACGTTTATCCGAAAAACCACAAAAAGCCTTCCCAATCGGCTTTTTATCCTCATCATCTGCGTGTCGATGTTTTCGGTATTCGTGGACTTGCTCGCGGACGGCTACAGCGGGAGCCTGCCTCTTTCAAGTGCACAACTCGCCATTGTAACGATAGCAAATTATCTCTATTTTATCACCCGAAATGCGATTGCCCTGCTCTATTTGTTTTTTTTGTTTGCGCTAACCAGAACGGGATTTCACCGTCAGTCAAAAGCGGCGAAAATTGCGCTCGCTCTGCCGTATCTTGCAGTGTTGCTAGTGCTTTTTACCAACCCGATTCATCACAAAGCATTTTTGGTAAACGCAGACACAGGATATGAGCGGCAGCCGCTTTTGGCGGTGTTTTATACCGCTTCGATTTTTTATTCGCTGTGGGGGTGCGCTCATCTGATTCATTGCGCGCGGATTTTGCGCACGGGAAAATGGCTGGCGCTGATGTCGATGTATCTGCTGTCGTTTACAGGCATCTTGCTTCAGCTCTTTTTCCCCAATTTCTTGATTGAGATTTTTGCAACCGCCGTGGCATTTTTGCTCGTCGTGCTGCTCGTGTTGCGCCCCGAAGAAATCACCGATTCAAACGTCGGGCTGCCGAGTTGGAAAGCATATTGCGATGAGATTTTCAAAATTGTGAAACTGCGCCGCCCCGTGCAGATTAACGTGATGCGCTACATAAATGCTTCCCAAGTGCGCGATTATTTGGGCGAACAGAGATTTTACGACTACATCAAATGCTGCGTGAAAACGCTCGAGGGCTATGAACACCGCGCAAAAATCATTGTGGATTTGTATTATGAAGCGCCGGGCACGTTCTATTTTATCAACACCGCGCCGCAGAATCGCCCGCTCGATTTCAACCGCATTTTCTCCGAAGCAACCGAAGAAATCCGCAGCGCTACCAAAGACTTTGAGCAATTCGGTGTTCATCTCATTCCGAAAATGTGCATCATTTTGTATCCCGACGACATTGCGCGCGAAGAAGAAATTATCCAGCTCGGGCACACATTCCACGACCTGATGACAGAAAAGGAGCAGATTATCCGCGCCGCTGACCTCGTGGGCACACGCCGATACAATCTTGAAACGAACATCACCTCGATTTTGAGCCGCGCCATTACGGGAAGCAGTTTTGAGATGTATTATCAGCCGATTGTGCGCCTTCGCGATTGCAGATTCTGTGCGGCAGAAGCCCTCATTCGCTTAAACGACAGCACCTTCGGCAAAATCCCGCCGTCGTTTTTTATTCCGAACGCCGAAAAGAACGGGCTTATCGTGAGCATCGGCGATTTTGTCATCGAATCCGTCTATCGCTTTATTTCCACGCACAATATGAGCGAACTCGGGCTGGATTACATCGAAGTTAATCTGTCGATGGCGCAGATTTTTCAGAGCGATTTGCTTGAGAAAATCCACCGATTACAGCAAAAATACGGCGTGAACCCTGCGAACATCAATTTTGAAATCACCGAAACCTCTTACGGCGACATCAGCAACCTTGCCAGCGAAAACATCGCGCAGCTCGTCAGCGAAGGCTATTCGTTCTCGCTCGACGATTACGGCACGGGATATTCCAATATGCAGCGCATTGTCAAACTGCCGCTCTCGCTCGTGAAACTCGACAAAAGCCTGATTGACGAAATGGAAAACGAAGACGGAAAATCCGTCGTGAGAAACACCATCAAGATGATGCAGGACATCAAAAAGCACGTGCTTGCCGAGGGCGTAGAAACAAAATCGCAGCTCGACGCACTCACGGCGATGGGCTGCGATTACATTCAGGGATTTTATTTTTCCCGTCCGCTCCCCGAAGACGAATTCGTCCATTTTCTTACATCAAAACTCCAGCACTGACGCGATTTCCCACAAACCATTTTTCCGCTCAAAAATCGCAACGTTATCCGCCTGAAATTCCGCCTGCAATCCTTGTTCGTTGAGCACGATGAGCGCTTTTTGCACCGCGCCTGAGGGTATATCGCGGTTTGCCACCGTGATATGCGGCGTGAACGCCCTCGCGTCTTTTTTGGTGCACCGCGGACACTCGGCGGTCAATGCCGAAAACACCGCGTCGCGCAATACCGTCCACTCAAGCGAGCACTTCACGCGGGCGAACACCGTGCGCTCGGCAAATGAGCCGTAGCCGTCAATGCGCGCCGTAAAGCGCAAGTCGCAAGCGCGCGGCAGCACACCGTTTTGCAAGGCGCGCTCAATGTCTGCCGTGCAAAATTCCTCGCTCAAGCGAAACGGCGGAATGAGCGTAACGTGAAGCGGTGTTTTGTGCCCGCTCTTGCACCCGAATGCGCCCGCCATATATCTGCGGCTTTCCTCAATGTCCGCTCTCAAATCGTCGCTCGGCAGCACGCCCAGAAAATGCGTCTGCTGAGGCTGTGTGTGTGTTTGTTTCATACGTTCATTCTATCACATTTTCGCATCTTCACGGCAAAAATACGCGTTATTAGTCAATAATTCATTCACCGACTGCTCGGACGTTCAATTATTGAACAATAATTCACTCACCGACTGCTTGGACAGTCAATTATTAACCAATAATTCCCTCACCGACTGCTTGGACAGCCAATTATTGACTAATAATTCCCTCACCGACTGCTCGGACAGCCAATTATTGACTAATAATTCCCTCACCTACTCGTTGGACAGTCAATTATTGACTAATAATTGCTTTGACAACACCAAAAATAAAGCATATAGTATCTCTGTTCGGAAACTGTAGACTTTTGATGTAGCAATGGGCTTAAGCCCGTTGTCACATCGCGGTTATCGAACAAGTCTATTATCTTTGCCGATGTGTTCGGTAAAATCATTTTTTGAGGAGAAGTAAGAAAAATGAAACGAGTAAACGGGAATAGCGCGATTACGGCGATTGATACGCTGGCGCTGAATGTGGCGGAATTGCTCAAGCAGTTAAGCGAGACGGACGAGAATGTTGCGTTTATCCGCGCAAAAATTACGGAGCTGCAGCAGCTTTTGAACAGCGCAATCAAGCGCGACAAGGTGTATTCTGGGCTGGACGAGGCGGACAGAGAGCGCGATGAGGTGCTCAAGAAGATTGACGCGACGCTAAACGGTTTGGCGGCATTGCCCGTGAACGAGATTGCGGAGGCGGCGAAGGTGCTTCTGTTGGAGTGGAAAAAATACACGCTGTCGATTTCGGGCGAGGGGTACGAAAAGGAATCGTCGCTTATCGAGAGTTTTTATGCAGACGCGCTCAAGCACAGTGCAGAGATAAAGGCGCTTCCCGGTTTTCAGATTCTGCTCGATGCGCTTCGTGCCAAGGAGGACGCGTTTAAGGCGAAGACGGACAGTTTTGTAAAGGCACAGGCGGCAGGGGCAAAGAGTGCCACGGCGATAAAAAAAGAATTGATTGCGTTTATCAATTCGTGTCTTTTGCCGTATCTTGAATCGATGGTTATTATTAAGGGCGGGGTTTACGAGTCGGTTTCAAAGGAACTTTCCGTGCGATTGTCGCGGCTCTAGCGCAAACTCGATTTCGTCGAGGCGGTCGGTGATGGCTTTTCGCCGACCCGTTTGCTCAAAGCCGAAGCGGCGGTACAGACGTGCGGCGGCGGTGTTGTTTTCCAAAATCCACAGCGTCGGCTTTTCGGTGCATTGCGAAATGGCATAGCGCAAAAGAGTGGAGCCAAAGCCTTTGTTTTGCTCCGCTGGCAAGACGTAGAGGTCTTCAATCAAACTGCCTGCCACCGACACGACGGCAATGCTCTTTTTCTCCGCGCCGCCGTGTGTAGAGCGATAAAATCCGCCGTGCAAAATGATCTGTGCGATTCCTGCCACGAAATCGAGTGCACCCGCGCCGCTTCTGCAATGTTCCTTTCGTCCACGATTTCTATCATTGTTTTGCTCTCGCTTACAAAATCTGATACATAAAAATGCAATGTCGGTCATAATCAGGCTTTATGTTGGTATGCACAAATGCTTCCATTTCGGACGGCAATCGAGAAAAGCCAAACGACGAATAATGCTGCAGCAAGTCATCATACGGCAGGGCATAAATATGCAACGCCTGTACTCCGAAAAGTTGTGCACCGTAATGAACCGCAGGCAGAACAAATCGCTTGAAAACCTGTTCCCCGATTCGCTTCATTTCGGGGTGATTCGCACGATAGACAGAATTAACCGCAAAATTAGAAAGCTCCACAGACGGAATCGTATACTGTATTTCATCTCCGTTATCAACCGATTTTATCGTAAAAGAACCAGTATGGAGCGAAAAATATGCCGCAATTTCATTTGTTTCCTTATCGCGAACAAGATACGTCCTGTTTCCGCCAGTGCGCTCTTCTGCCTCCGCTCGCTCTTTTAGATAAAACTCAAGCCCCTTTCCCGTTTCTTTCGCAACAGAAAACGACTTGATTTCTTCCAAATTCTGCAGAGACGAAAGCAGATGTTCATACTTAAAATTTTCATTTTCGATAGGTGCAGTAAGCATATTCTCTCCTAGTACGACGGCATTGCAAGCACACGCTCACGGGTTTTTTCGTCCATTTGTGCCAGTCTGCGAGCATTTTCTTCGTCGATTTCCTTATCGAGTTCTGTAAAATCTGGCTTTGGAGTATTCAGAATGTAAAGCGCAACTTTCTTTACCATGCTGTCATCTGGCAGCAAATCCAATTCTTC
>CALBGU010000141.1 GCA_937893155.1 uncultured Treponema sp.
TTACGGCTCGCCCAACGCTGGGGAAGGCATAAACAAAAATTTACGGCGAAAAAACGCTTCGGAAAAATAAATTCGTGTGAATTTTTTAACAGCATTTGTGTCTTTTTTTTGCAAACTGTTGTAACAAGGGGCTTAAGCCCCTTGTTTTCTCCGCATTACCGTTTTTATGTCATTCTTAACCTGATTTGTCATATTGAACGCAAGCAAAATATCTACAGATTCTTCGCGTTGCTCAGAATTACGCACTGACACGCAATAATGACCGCATCTTATATCATCACCAAAAATCGCTTAATTGAGCGTAACGCGGATAACTTCGTTGCGTTCTTTGTGGCGCGTTTTCAAAAGCAGGGTGCGCGTGTCGGCAGAATAGGCGTAGCCCGACGAATTATATGACTCAAAACGCGGGTCGGTGCGGTAGAACATTCCGTAAATCTCGATTGCTTTGAGCGATTTTACGCCACTGACCAGCGAATAATGCGATTCAAACTGAGGGAACGTAAAGGTGAGTTCGATGCTCTGCGCGGTATTTTTTGCCGAAACCGCATTTGCCGCCGTCCACACCCAAAGAGGCGCGGTCGGGTCGGTGGTGTTGTCCAAAATAATGGCGCGCGGATAAAATTGATTGTCTTTGACCAAAAGAGCGTACAGCGCCGACAACTGCCACAGTTCCAAATCGGTGTTTTCCTCAAGGCTGGTCATCACGATAAAGCGCCCCGTTGCCGCGATGTCGTTGCGTCCTGAAATCTCGCCGTAATTCATCAGCGCCGAGCCGATTTTGACTAAATCCAGCACAGAAAGCGCCGTGTCTGGAGAAGCAAGCGCAATTTTTTCGTCCGTGATTTTCAAATTCGCCTCAAAAATCTCCAAGCAACGCCCCAAAACGCTCTCCAGCATTTTTGCACACGAAGAATCCAGCGGCAAAAACACGCTGTACATATTCAAAATGCCCGCCGCTTCCATCAGCGTTGGCTCAAAGTCGCCGATAGACGCAATGCTCTGCGGAATCGACAGCAAGCGATGCACGTTTTCGGTGCCGCTCATAATCGTCAAATATG
Organism: uncultured Treponema sp.; assembly: GCA_937893155.1. GTDB lineage: Bacteria > Spirochaetota > Spirochaetia > Treponematales > Treponemataceae > Treponema_D. The sequence goes on from CALBGU010000141.1 coordinate 1,059, forward strand.
AGATGATGTCCCAATTTGCAAAAATTCCCAGATTTCCTGCGGTCAATGCTTGCGAAACCACGGTTTTGTCATTGTTGAGCTGCATTGCAAGCGTTCGGTTCATCTCCACCAGATTGCCAAAATACGGCGTGGTGCGGAACGTGCGGCGGCTGCTTCGCTTAAAAGAGGACGGCACGGCATTCAGCGCTTCTTGATACCGTCCGTTCTGCGCCATTTCTGCCACGAACGCCATCACTGCATCTTCCGTAATCTGCGCCGATTCTGCGCCGAGGAACGCCTGAACCACGCGCTCGCGAAGGTTTTTCACAGCGTTTTCCAGTTCTGTTTTTTCCGCCTTTTTGTGCGCCAGCGAAGATTCAAACGTGAAAACGCTCGTCGGGTCATACGGCGCAAACAGCGCATTGTCGCCCGCGGAAATCACAAACGCATTTTCTGCAACTTCGGAGGATTTGAACGCGAACGTGCCTTTTTGGGAATCAAAAATCATCTGTTTGTCGCTGTTTTTGGAAAGGGAATAGCCCGATTCCGCCGCATACTCAAGCCGCAGTGAAAGCGCGTCTTCGGGGAGTTCTGCCGCGATTTCAAGCCTGCTTTCCTCGCCGCTGCCCGCAACAGAAAAATGCAGCGCCGTGCCGCCCGCAAAGGTAAAAGTGCACGCATTGTCGTCCGCAACGCTGAAATCCGAAAGCAAAAGCGGTTCGCTCGTGCCGTCCGCGCGCAAAAGCTCGGCTGGTTTGGCGTCGTTTGCAACAAACGAAATGCCCGGAAACGACGCTTGGAGCGTGTTTTTGAGGGATTTCCCCTTGTTTTCGTCTTGGATTTCCGAAACCGTTACGCGCAATGCCCCGATGGAGTGCATAACAGTCGATTCATTTCGGAACTGCAAAAGCAAAATAATGGCGAAAGCAACAATGTATAATACCGTTAAAACAAAAAATTTTCTTATTGAATGAATACGCATTTGCTTTTAGTTTACTAGAGCCGCGCAACAAAATCAAGAACTTCCTTTTTTGTAATATTGCCAAAAATATACGTTGTTGATAAGCTACAAAGGATTTCCGAGAAAGTTTTATTGTGGAGTATAATTAAATGAAAAAAGCCCTATTTATTCTCATCAGTTTTCTATTTTTGGTGCAATCAGTCTTTTCTGCTTCCGCGCCAACCGAAAAAGAGCTAAACGATTTGAGAGAAGCACTTTTCACTGGTAATGCAGAATATGTAGAGAATTTTTTGCGCTCTTACCCCGCGTATGCAAAGGAGAAACCAGCGTTAATACTATTTGCGGCAGGAATGGGGCATACCGAAGTCGTATCAGCCTTGATAAAAAACGGCGCAAACGTAAATGAGAAAGACGATAACAATAACGGGCGGACTGCGTTAATGTACGCGGCAGGATTAGGACATACCGAGGTCGTATCGGTCTTGCTAAAGAACGGCGCAGACTAATGACAGCTCTATTAAAACGATTCAGACCGACTGGGGAACAGAATAAATGAAATTGGTAATTGAAACAGACAAAACAAAAGCAGAAATTAGGGGCATAATCGCCGAAAACACGTCGGAATTCAGCAAAAATCCGTTTTTTTCAGTCGGTTGCGAATATTTTAACGGCAAAATCTCTGAAAATTCGTTCAAAATCAGGCGAAACATCAGCTACCGAAACAACGGACTGCCCGAAATCAATGGCAAAATCCAAGAAATCACCGACCAAAACGGCAGCAAACGCACAAAAATTACAATCTCCATAGCCCCTATGCCAATTATACAATTCATCACGGTGCTTTGGTGCGCTGTTTCCGCGTTTTTTTTCGTTGCGATTTCCTTCCTGCGCACTACCTTTGCATTCGTGCCGTTCCTCTTTTTGATTTCAGGCATTTTTACCTTTTTACCCACAAAAATCGAATCACACATCGCAAAATCAAAACTCGAAGCTCTTTTGCACTAAAAAAAATAAATCACAAAAAATGAAAAAAATCTCAAAAACCTATTGACAGAGTAGGAAAATAAAGATATAACTATCACAACAATTAAACCTATTGAAAAACTGGGTAATATCATAGGAGGCACACATGAAATTTTATTTTGAAAAACTTGTTCGCGAAAATTTCCGCAATGGGCTCATGTGCCTCTGTCCTCTTTTCGCCTAAACCGAACGTGTTTTCGGTCTTTTAATTCATTGCATTACAGAGGATTATTATGAGCAACTACAAATTTGAAACATTGCAACTCCACGTTGGACAGGAAAGCGCAGACCCCGCAACAGATTCTCGTGCGGTGCCGATTTATCAGACGACATCGTATGTGTTCCACAACTCAAAGCACGCCGCAGACCGTTTTGGGCTTGCCGACGCGGGCAATATTTACGGTCGCCTAACAAACTCAACGCAGGACGTGTTTGAAAAGCGCATTGCGGCTCTTGAGGGCGGTTCAGCGGCGCTGGCGACGGCTTCGGGCGCGGCGGCAATCACCTACACCATTCAGGCGCTCGCGGCAAACGGCGGGCATATCGTATCGCAGAAAACGATTTACGGCGGAAGTTACAACCTTTTGGCGCACACGCTGCCGCAGTTCGGCATTACCACGACGTTTGTGAACGCGCATAATCTCTCGGAAGTCGAGGGCGCAATCCAAGAAAACACCCGTGCGATTTTCCTTGAAACGCTCGGAAATCCAAACAGCGATATTCCCGACATCGACAAAATCGCCGACATCGCGCACAAGCACGGGCTTCCGCTCGTCATCGACAACACGTTCGGCACTCCGTATCTCATTCGCCCGATTGAGCACGGAGCTGACATCGTGGTTCATTCGGCGACGAAGTTCATCGGCGGGCACGGCACAACGCTCGGCGGGGTTATTGTGGAAAGCGGGAAATTCAACTGGAAGGCAAGCGGAAAATACCCGAATATCGCAGAGCCAAACCCGAGCTATCACGGCATTTCGTTCTACGACGCGGTTGGTCCTGCGGCGTTTGTAACGTATATCCGCGCGATTTTGCTCCGCGATACAGGGGCTACGATTTCGCCATTCAATGCGTTTTTGCTGTTGCAGGGCGTGGAAACGCTTTCTCTCCGCCTTGACCGCCACGCAGAAAACACAAAGAAGGTCGTCGAGTTTCTGAAAAATCACCCAAAAGTTGCAAAAGTGAATCACCCTTCTCTGAGCGACCACCCAGACCATGCACTCTACACAAAATATTTTCCGAACGGAGGCGCGTCGATTTTCACATTCGACATCAAAGGCGGACGCGAAGAAGCGTGGCGATTTATTGACAGCCTCAAGATTTTCTCGCTGTTGGCAAACGTGGCAGACGTGAAATCGCTCGTGATTCACCCGGCAAGCACGACGCACAGTCAGCTTTCCGACGCAGAACTTGCCGACCAAGGCATTTCGCAAAGCACAATCCGCCTTTCAATCGGCACGGAGCACATCGACGACATCATTGCCGATTTGTCGCAGGCATTCGATAATGTGTAAAACAGGCAGTCATTGGCGTTCATTCGCCAATGGCGCGCATATCTTCTAAAAACTGAAAATTTTTTCAGTCCAATTCTTTTTTTACCATCGCATTTTACTCAAAACAATTCCAAAAATGGAACGCTATAAGGAGCATTTTATGTCAACTATTTTTTCAACATTCACAAAAACAATCGCTCTTGCCCTCGCACTAAGCACCATCGCCCTTTCGCCGATTGCGGCAAAATCAAAAACGGGACGCACGGTTAAAGAAATCCAAAAAAGCAAAACGATAAAAATCGCGGTCTTCAGCGACAAAAAACCGTTCGGCTATGTGGACGAAAACGGCGAGTATCAAGGCTACGACGTGTATTTCGGCAACCGAATCGCCAAGGATTTGGGCGTAAAAGTCAAATACGTTCCCGTGGAAGCGGCTTCGCGCGTGGAAGTGCTCACGACGGGCAAAGTCGACCTCGTGCTCGCAAACTTCACCGTAACCGAAGAGCGCGCGCAGAAAGTCGATTTCGCACTGCCGTATATGAAAGTCGCGCTCGGCATTGTGTCGCCGAAATCCGCGCTCATCACCGACCCCGCCCAGCTCAACGGCAAAACGCTGATTATCGCAAAAGGAACAACGGCGGAATCGTATTTTTCAAAGAATTATCCCGAAATCAAATTGCTCAAGTTCGACCAGTATTCCGAGGCGTACAATGCGCTTTTGGACGGACGCGGAGACGCGCTTTCCACCGATAACACCGAAGTTCTGGCGTGGGCAATCGAAAATCCTGCGTTTGCGGTGGGCGCGGGCGCGGACTCAATCGGCAGCCTCGACGCAATCGCAGGCGCGGTGCAAAAAGGCAACAAGGATTTGCTGAATTGGATTAACAACGAAATCGTTTCGCTTGCAAAAGAGAATTTCTTCCACGCAGATTACGAAGCCACCTTGCGCGCAGTCTACGGCAAAGACAGCGACGCCGACAGTTTGGTTGTTGAAGGCGGAAAACTCTAACGCATTTTTCGGGATTTTCCCGAAAACTCAAAAATAAAAAAGGAGCCTTTTGGGATTTTCCCGAAAGCCAAAAAATAAAAAAATGGGCTTTTGGATTTTCCGGAAGCCCAAAAAATAAAAAAATGGGCTTTTGGATTTTCCCGGAAGCCCAAAAAATGAAAAAATGGGCTTTTGGATTTTCCGGAAAGCCAAAAAATAAAAAAATGGGCTTTTGGATTTTCCCGAAGCCCAAAAAATAAAAAAGTGAGCTTTTGGATTTTCCCGAAAGACTTTTTGGGGCGTTTTTTAGGATTTTTTGACGGAGAAACGAATGGATTTTGATTTTATAAAGCAGGTTCTGCCGCTTTTTATACATGCCGCGCTCTTAACGTTGAGAATCGGATTTATCGGCATTGCGTTTTCGGTGGCTATCGGCATTTTGTGCGCGCTCATTCGCTTCTGGCGCATTCCCGTGCTCAGCATCGCGGTAAGTGTGTACACCGAAATTGCGCGAAATACGCCGCTTTTGATTCAGCTTTTCTTTTTGTATTTTGCTTTTCCGCGTCTCGGTGTAAAACTTTCAGGCGAGCAGTGCGGCATAATCGGGCTGTCGTTTTTGGGCGGCTCGTATATGGCGGAGACATTCCGAAGCGCGCTCGAAACCGTCGGCAAAAATCAGATTGAAAGCGGCGAATGTGTCGGATTAAACCGCGCGCAGATTGCCCGCTACGTTGTGTTTCCGCAGGCGGCGAGTGCGGCGGGCGCGGGTTTTGCGGCAAACGTCATCTTTTTGCTCAAAGAAACATCGGTTTTCAGCGCAGTTGCGTTGGCGGATTTGATGTTCGTGGCAAAAGATTTAATCGGGCTGTATTACAAAACGGAGGAATCGCTTTTGCTTTTGGTGATTGCGTATTTTCTGATTCTGCTTCCCGTTTCGCTCATCGCGCGGGCGGGCGAAAAGAAACTGGCATTTTACAGGGCGTAATGTATGGATTTTTTTACTGCAATACAAGAATCGTTCTCCGTGCTGCTCAAAGGAAAAAACGCCGTCAGGCTTTTGGGAGGGCTGTGGGTAACCGTGTGGATTTCGGTTGTGTCGGTGGTGCTGTCGCTGTTTTTCGGCGTGCTGTTCGGCATTGCGCTGTGTTCCAAAAACAAAATCATAAAGTTCATCGGCACAGTGTATCTTGAGTTCATACGGATTATGCCGCAGATGGTTTTGTTGTTTTTGGCGTATTTCGGGCTTACCCACGCCACAGGGCTTTCGATTTCGGGCGAGGCGGCGAGCATTTTGGTGTTCACGCTGTGGGGCACTGCCGAAATGGGCGATTTGGTTCGCGGGGCGCTCGAGTCCATTCCGCGCCACCAATACGAAAGCGCGGCGGCAATCGGGCTTTCAAAGAATCAGATTTTCTTTTTTGTCATCATTCCGCAGGCGGTCAAGCGGCTTATTCCGCTGAGTATGAATTTGATTACCCGAATGATAAAAACCACATCGCTCGTCGTTTTTGTGGGCGTGATTGAAGTCATCAAAATCGGTCAGCAGATAATCGAAGCGAATCGGCTCACCGTTCCCACCGCGTCGATTGCGGTCTACGGCGTGATTTTTTTGCTGTATTTTGCGGTGTGCTTTCCGCTTTCGTTTTTTGCGCAACGGCTGGAAAAGAAATGGTAAAACAACGGGCTGGGCTGGGCTAACAAGGGGCTTAAGCCCCTTGTTAAGATTCCAAAACAAGTTCGCCAATAACAATGGCAGTCTAAAAAATCTCGAGGAGGAAACAATGGCAATTTTGGACATAAAACAGCTGAAAAAATCATACAAAACGGGAAATCCCGTGCTCAACGACGTGTCGCTTTCGGTGGAACGCGGCGAAGTGGTGGTCATTTTGGGAAGCTCAGGCTGCGGAAAATCCACGCTGCTGCGCTGTATTAACGGCTTGGAGTCGATTCAGGGCGGCGAGATTTTTCTTGACGGCGAGTTGATTTCAAACCGCACCAAAGATATGCACCTGATTCGCCAAAAAATCGGAATGGTGTTTCAGAGCTACGATTTGTTTCCCACAATGACGGTGCTAAACAATATTCTGCTAGGTCCGCTCAAGGCGCAAAAACGCGACAAAGCCGAAGTAAGTGCCCAAGCCGAAAAATTGCTGGAGCGCGTAGGGCTTTTGGACAAGAAAAATGCCTATCCCAAAGAGCTTTCTGGCGGGCAAAAACAGCGTGTTGCTATCGTCCGTGCGCTTTGTATGAATCCCGAGGTGCTGCTGTTCGACGAGGTGACGGCGGCGCTTGACCCCGAAATGGTGCGCGAAGTGCTCGACGTGGTGATGGATTTGGCAAAAGAGGGGCGCACGATGCTCATCGTAACGCACCAGCTCGAGTTTGCCCGCGCAGTTGCCGACCGAATCGTTTTTATCGACAAAGGCGAAATTGTGGAAGAAAGCAGCCCCGATTCCTTTTTCACAAGCCCCAAAACAGAACGCGCCAAGCAATTTTTGCATGCGTTCACGTTTGAAAAGCGAATCACTTTTGCAAAAGCAATTTAGGAGAAATTATGCCATTACAAATAGAATCAAAATGTCTGCATTTGGAAAACGAAGGAGAAGACCGCTGTCAAAAAAATTACGGTGCGGTGAGTTTTCCGATTTATCAGAGCGCCACGTTTGCCCATCACGGCGTGGGAGAAAGCACGGGGTTCGATTACAGCCGTCTGCAAAATCCCACGCGGGAACAACTGGAAAAAGTGGTCTGTCAGCTTGAAGGCGGAGTAGACGCATTTGCGCTGTCGAGCGGAATGGCGGCGATTTCGCTGTTGTTCGAGCTTTTTGAGCCGAATCAGCACATCATTGCCGACAGCGATTTATACGGAGGTTCGATTCGTCTGTTCGACAACGTTTCGAGCAAAAACGGCGTGGAGTTCACGCGCGAAAATATCGCCGCATTAACAGCGTCCGAATTGGAATCGCTCATCAAGCCAAACACCAAGGCAATTTATATCGAAACGCCCACGAACCCGATGATGAACATCACCGACATTGCGCAGACGGCGAGCATTGCCCACGCGCACAAATTGCTTTTGATTGTGGACAACACGTTTATGTCGCCGTATTTCCAGAATCCGCTTGCGCTCGGTGCCGACATCGTGATTCACTCAGGCACAAAATATCTTTCCGGGCACAACGACACGCTTTCGGGCTTCATCGTAACGAACCGCCGCACCATCGCAGAAACACTCCGTTTTCTCATCAAAACCACAGGCGCAGGACTTTCGCCGTTCGACAGCTGGCTTACGCTCCGCGGCATAAAAACGCTCGCAATCCGTATGGAAAAAGCGCAGGAGAACGCGCAGAAAATCGCCGCGTGGCTCAAAACGCAAAAAGCCGTAACGCGCGTGATTTACCCCGGATTGCGCGAACACAGCGGCTACGAGATTCAAAAGCGGCAGGCGCGCGGTTTTGGCGCAATGCTCACGTTTAACGTGGAAAGCGAAGAAAAAGCGAAATCTATTTTGAAATCCGTGCGGCTCATTCAGTTTGCGGAAAGTTTAGGCGGCGTGGAATCGCTCATCACTTATCCGATAACGCAGACGCACGCCGACGTTCCGAGCGAAATTCGCGAGCAAAACGGCATTACAAGCGCGACGCTCCGCCTTTCTGTCGGCATAGAAAACGCCGATGATTTAATTGCGGATTTGGAAAACGCCTTGCGCTAATCGCGTCGCTTTGCGAATCTCCCGCAAAGAGCAAGGGCGGAAATGACACAAAAACGGAGAATGATATGTATGATTTTGATAAAATAACGGAGCGCAGGGGCACGTTTTCGATAAAATACGACCTCGCAAAAGCGCGCGGAAAGCCCGAAGACGCGATTGCGCTCTGGGTTGCCGATATGGATTTTGCGACTGCGCCGTGTATTCAGCAAGCCTTGAGAGGCTTTGTTGAGCACGGTATTTTTGGCTACAGCCGCCCTGATGAGCGGTATTTTTCTGCGCTCAAACGCTGGTTTTCATCTCGCCATCATTTTGAAATCCAAAGCGAATGGGTGGTGAATACGCCCGGCGTGGTGTTTGCGATTGCGGCGGCAATCCGCGCGTTTAGCAAAGAGGGCGACGGCGTGTTAATTCAAAAGCCCGTGTATTATCCGTTTTTCAACACGATACGCACGCTCAATCGGCGCGTGGTGAATAATCCGCTGGTGATGAAAAACGGTCGCTACGAGATTGATTTTGCGGATTTTGAGGAAAAAATTGAGGCGGAACATATTCGGCTTTTTGTGCTGTGTTCGCCGCACAATCCCGGCGGGCGCGTGTGGACTCGCGATGAGCTTTTGCGTCTGTCGGAAATTTGCGCGCGGCACGGCGTGCTGGTGGTGTCGGACGAAATTCATTCGGATTTTACGTTTGAGCATCACGTGCACACCGTCTGGGCAAATCTTGGCGAGGCGGCAAAGCAAAATTCGCTCATCTGCACGGCTCCGAGCAAAACGTTTAATCTGGCGGGGCTGCAATTTTCTAATATTCTCATTCCAAACGAAACGCTCCGTGCGGCTTTCAAGGCGGAAATCGACAAGACGGGCTACGACGAGCCGAGTCTGTTCGGGATTATTGCGGCGACGGCGGCGTATGAGGACGGCGCGGAGTGGTTTGACAGCGTGAAATCGTATATTTGGGAGAACATTTTGTTTGCACAGCAGTTTCTGCGTGAGCATTGTTCCCGAATTCGCGCGATAATTCCCGAGGGGACGTATCTTTTGTGGCTGGATTTTACCGATTTTGCAGAATTTTCCGACAGAGAAATCAGCGAAAAAATCCTGCAAAGCGCAAAGGTCTGGCTTGACGACGGCAAGATGTTCGGTCGCGAAGGCGAAAAGTTCCAGCGGATAAACTGCGCCACCCCGCGTTCTATTTTGCAATCCGCCCTCGAAAACATCTGCGCCGCCTTTTCTGCAAACTGATGTGTAGCACAAAAAAGGGGTTTCTACGCCCCTTCTTGTTTTTGGAAAAAAGCAATCACTGCCAAGATTCAAGTTTGCTTTTCAGCTCGGACTTTTCAGACGGTTCATTTTCTATTGTGGTCGGAAACGAACTAACCATTGTACTCGCTCTCGTTACAAGGATGTTTTGAATTGATGTTGGGTCGTTGACACCTGAACTGCCAACGTCTGCCCACGTTCCAGAAGAACCTTCTTTCTTGCAAAGTACTCGTCCCGCGTCATTAAGGACAAAATACTTTATAGCATTAGAAGCGCCGTTTTCAGCTTCCGTTGCGCCAGAATATGTTCTATTTGACGCAATCGTAATATTGAAAAAGCGGCTAGGATTTTTATTGTCGTCGTAATCCTGTCTCTTCCAGTATACTTCAAAACCGCTCGCCGTTATGGTTATAATTCGGAAATCCTCCTTAGTTCCGTTTTCGTCCAAGTGATAGGAAAAACGTTTTTTGCTCGAAGCCGAATCCTGTTTTATCTGCGCATAATCAGTGGCGAAACTATTGCTATCGCTAATAAAATAAAAATCAGTGTCTAATGTGCCGAACAAATTTACTACGCATTTTACCGCAAAGTTCATATCCATAGTATCGTTTTCAAAAGAAATAGACCCGTGAAAATAGATATAGAAAACCGCTCCGTCTTGCTCTCTGTTGATTTGTATTTTTTCTACGGTAGTTGTGTACTCACCATCAGAAACCGCAACTGTTAATTGCGAATTTGTTGGAGTCAAAAGCGTATTGAAACTTGCGTTTGTCAAACTGCCGTTGCTTGAAAGATGCGTCAGAATTTGCACAACAGGAGCAATATCATTTTCCCCTGTTAATTCTGCTACAGCGGCAGCCCCTTCTGTATAAGCTTTATTTTTATCGCTGTCTTGTGTTCTTGTGCTTGCAGTCGATAGCAATCTTGCATATTTTGCAGAACTCACAGAAACGCCGCTTGCGCTCATATCCGCGCTTTTGATTGTGCCGTTTACGACCGCAAGCGGTGTATCATAAGCCCCTGAACTTGAAGTATCGTCATCGTCGTCGCTGTCGTGAACGCACCCAAGAAATACGATTGACAACATTGCCAAGGAAAGAAAAACAAAAAGAACATTGCGTTGAAGAATTTTTCTCATAAAAAGCCTCCGAAAAGCGTCCGTTTAACTGTCAGCTTTAAACGAAGGTTTAATAATGACACATTGTTTTTTTGAGAAGTCGTGTTAAAATAAAGAAATACACTTTGTA
>CALBGU010000142.1 GCA_937893155.1 uncultured Treponema sp.
TGTGGACGTGCCGCGTGGCTGTTACAATCGTGCTGGCGCGCGTTTTCGGATTTGGTCCCATTGCAATGTGGATTGGCATGGCGGCGGACTGGACGCTCCGTTCTCTGTGCTTTATCGTGCGCTTCAAAAGCGGACGGTGGCTTTCGCACCGTGTTCTTAACTAAAGGAGTTGGTATGAAAAGATTTGTGCGTGCATATATGGGAGCAGCTTTTTTAGTGTTCATAGGCATCGGCTGCTCAAAAAATACCGTCTTAGAAAGCGAAAAATCCGATTGGATTTCGATAAACAGCGATTCTGCGCTCGTGCAAATGCAACAAACGGAGCAATTCAAAGCGGAGGGCGAAGAAGCCGCCAACGATTTTGTGCGCGATGACGGCACGTTTTTCGACACCCTTTTTGTCAGCAATCTCAGCGGTGCCACAATCACGCTAGAGCCGTCTCCAGAAAGTTTTGCGCTTGCAAAAGTGCCGTTTAACAGCCCGCTTAAAGTCCTCGAGATTGCAAACAGCGAATGGGTCAAAGTGTACGTTCCGCGTTATCTGCGCGCCGACGGCAAGGACGAAGGATTTGTAAAAGCCGCATTTCTCAGTCATTTGCAAAATCCGCTCAAAGAGCTTCCAGACGGCTGGAGAGCGGCAAATCTTCGCGCATTTTTGCAATCGTGCCAATGGAAAAAACGCGACGAACTTTCGTTTTTGGTTTTCTCCCCCGACGGCACGTTTGTGCGTCACACGGCAGGCGGCGAAAACCGCACAGAAGGCAACTGGCGCACGGTGGCAAAAGACAAAATCGAGATGAAAACCGAAGCGGAAACGAAAACGCTTGCGGTAACAATCATCGGAATTTCAGACGTGCGTATCGGCGAGGAAGTGTTTGAAAGCAAATTTTCGCTTGAATCATTGGAGAGCGACATTTTGGACACACCGCTCGCGTATGCCACCGATAAAAACGGCTACACGCTTTTGGAATACGTTTCGCTTGTTTCCGACGACACCCATTTTGCGTCAGCGCTGATTTCGGCGGGCGTAAATCCGGGCATTTCGCCATATCGGGAGCGCTACGATGAATTTTGGAGCGAAAAGCAGGATTTTTCGAGCGAGATTTTGCCCGAATGGTCTGATTTGCCGGATTTATGGGCGCACGATTTTCGCTATCTTTTTGCGTCTGCCGATATTGACGCGGACGGCACAAGCGAAGGCTTGTACGAACATAACGGCACGTTTGCGCTCATAAAATCAGCGGAACAAAAAGCGGCGATTCTGGATTTTTCTGAAAGCGCAGACATTCCATCGGCAGAAAATGCGGTTTTTGAACTTTTTATGCCATACAATCTGGTTCATCGAACGGCAATTTTCCGAATCACCACCGCCGAAAGCGACTCGCTTTTTGCACTCAGCGAGAAAAACACCGTGCAAAAAATCTGCTCGCTTCCTCCCGTCAAGCAGGACAGCGGGGAAGCGCGAAAGATTTTCTTTTCGGAAAACGGGATTTTTGTCATCGATTTTTCCACAACGTACGGCTGTATTTCCAGCGATTCCGTGCGGATTTTTACACAGGATAAAACCGATTTTGCCCGTTTTTCCGACATTTCGCAGTAATGTATGTGATTACAAAAAATCGCGGAGAAGCGTTTGCGCAGTTTCGATAAACGCCGTTTCCACCAATTCAGGAAAAGAAGAGGCAAGGTCGTCCAGCGCGGCTTTGAGCGCCGAAAAATCAGACGCAGACAAAATCGCCTCGCAAAAGCCTTTTTCGCGTTCCTGCCGTGCGGCGCGGTTCTCGGTCTGGCTTATGCTTTTTACATACGGTTTTTCGGCAATACGCGAAAGATTTTCGGCAGACAAAAGCGGAAATTTGATGTTCAAAGCTGGCTGTACGGGCACGCTCAGCGGACGGAACGCGGCGGCATACAAAAACTCAGGCAGCGAAACGCCCATACTCGCGGCATACGTTCGGCTCATTCCCGAAAGGCGCGGATTTATCTCGATAACGAACCATTTTCCGCGCGAAAACACAAGGTCAATCTGCGAAATCCCGCGAAAATCAAATGCGCGGGCAATTTTTTCTGCCAACTCGCACAATTCGCCCCAGCGGTATGCTTCGCTCTGCACCGGACCGATTTTTACGCTCTGTTTCGGGCTGGTTATGCCGTAATTATTCACCGAAAACCGAAACGGCGGCAGCACCCGATAGCCTGTCTCCGCGCTTCCGTGGATTTCAAGCCCGAATTGCTCGCCCTGAATATATTCCTCCACAATGCGGTCGCTTGAGTTTCGCTTGCCGCACAAAAAACGCTGTGCGCTCTCAAAATCGTTCGCCACTTCCATACCATACGAACTCAACCCCGTCGTGTCCTTGATAACCACAGGAAAATGCAATGCGCGGATTTGGCTCAAAACGGCGTCGCGATAAATATCACCGCAAAAAATCTGTGCATGTACTGCAAAGTTTTCGCGCCAAAAATATTATACACGAACAGGAACGTGTCCGAGTAAAGCGGCAGAGCTGTTAAGAACAGCATTAAAAACGAAATACCATTGAGCCAGTGACAAACCGTGAAAGTTTTTTGATGACGCGGCACGTAACGATTATCAATCAACATGGGAATCACGCGCCTTTCTTGCCGATAAGTTTGTTAAGAACCATTAAGCCAGCAAGCCCAGCCGCCGCTCCGACGCCTGCGATTTTTCCGAGCGGACGAATATAATCGCGCCACAAATCAATCGACGCGGGAGTTTTCGGATCGACGGGCAAACCATAAACTTCGGGCGACTCCGGTAAAACGTACATCATATGAGTGCCGCCGACGCCATTGGGACGCACGCCGTAAAGTTGCGCATTCGGGTGATTCATTCTGACTTCCGCAAGCCGTTGTTCGGCGAGTTTAATCATGTCATTTTTTGTTCCGAAGGCGATAGCTTCCGCCGTGCAAGTCTTAGCGCAAGAAGGAATCATGCCGTGTTCGATTCGGTCAAAGCAGAGGTCGCATTTAGTCGATTTATTGCGTTCGGGGTCAATGCGCGGGACGTTGAACGGACAATTCGCTCTGCAGTAGCCGCAACCGACACACAAATCCTCGTTGATGACGACCGCGCCGCTTTCCTTTTGCCGATCACAGGACAAAATTATTTTGCCATTAAAAAAGCTTTGCAGGATTCCCTCCATCAGGGTCGGGACAACGCTCCGGAAAACCTGCCGCGCGATCCGCGCACCGGAATAATGCTCGCTGCCTGAAAAGATCATTTTTATTGGAATCCGGTATAAAACAACAAGGCGGAACCCGATATGACAGAGTTGAAAAAAAATGATATATACGAAGCCGAGATTTCAGGTTTTTCTTCCGACGGCTCGGGCGTGTGCCGGATCGGCGGCCGCGCGGTCTTTGTTCCGCGCGCTCTGCCCGGGGAACGGTGGCGCGTTCGAATCG
>CALBGU010000143.1 GCA_937893155.1 uncultured Treponema sp.
GGTACAGTATTACAAGTAGGCTTTATTAATGATCCTAAAAAAAAAGTTTATGCCATAAAAAAATTAGATATATTATCTTTAATATCTTTTAATAGATTATATCAAGCATATTTAGAAAATGAAGTTTTATCAGAAATAGATTGTCCTTATATAGTTAAAGTATATGGTGCTTTTGAAGCAGATGAAAAAATTCATATAATAATGGATTATATGCCCAAAGGAGATTTAGCTTATTTTATAAAAGCAAATTATCCTTTAAGACAAGATTTAATTAAATTTTATTCAGCTGAATTGGTTTGTTTTTTTGAATATATGCAAAAAATGAGATTAATACATAGAGATTTAAAACCGCAAAATATTATGATAGATAATGATATTAAAGGTGTAAAAAATGTAGTAAATCCTGATGCAGATGAAGAAGACAGTGAAGAAGAAGAGGAAGATGATAAAGAAAATAATAATAAAAATAAGACAAAATCACGAAATCAAAGAAGTATGACTTTTGTAGGAACAGCGGAATATATATCACCAGAAGTAATAGGAGATAAGCCTGCTGATTTTGGTACTGATATATGGGCTTTTGGAGTTATGCTATATCAAATGATATTTAATACAACACCTTTTAAGGATCAATCGGCATATTTAACTTTTAGAAAAATAGAAAGTGCTAAAGTGAATTATCCTACAGATTCAAATAATATTTCAGAAGAAGCAAAAGATTTACTTAATAAAATATTTGTGGTAGATCCAAAAAAGAGATTAGGAGGTGGAGATATAGGAACACAATATGATATAAATCATTTAAAAAATCATAAATATTTTAAGGGTATAAAATGGAACAATTTAAAAAATATGTCTCCTCCTGGATTTAATACTTATAAATTTTATGAGAATAAAAGAAAATCAATATATCAAAAAAAAGGGAATAATATAAATAATAATGAAAATGATGGTTATAAAATATTTGATGATAAAAGTAAATCAAAAGATATTAAAGTAATAAAAGAAGGTTATATAAATAAACAAAGTTTTTGGTTTCATTATGTAAAAAGATATATTGCATTAGATACAACTCCAAGAATAGTTGTAACAAATATGGATGAAAATGGAAAAAAGAAGGTTATATCATTAAATAAAAGATGCAAAGTAAGTATAGTTAAAGATAATTGTTTTGAATTAAGAACACCAGAAAAAAATTATAAATTTAAAGGTCTTTCAAATGATGGTAATGATTGGGCTGGGATTATTAGTGATATAATAGAAGAATATGGAGTAGAAAAATTCGTAAAAGAATGTAAAGAAAGCGTTTTTACCTATGTTAGCGAATGGGAAAAGATGACAGACAAAGTAGGCTTTTGGGTAGATATGGAAAATCCATATGTAACATATCATAATGACTACATTGAGTCTGTATGGTGGGCATTAAAACAAATGTGGGAAAAAGGACTTTTATATGAAGGACATAAAGTTATGCCATATTGTCCAAGATGCGGAACAGCTCTTTCTTCTCATGAAGTAGCTCAAGGTTATAAAGATGTAAAAGACTTAACATGTATTGCTAAATTTAAGGTTCTAGATGAAGACAAATACATTTTAGCTTGGACAACAACACCATGGACATTACCATCAAACGTTGCACTATGCGTTAATCCAAAAGAAACGTATGTAAAGGTTAAATCTTCAGATGGTAAAAATTATATTTTAGCAGAAGCATTATTATCAAGTGTTATAGAAGGTGAATTTGAAGTTACAAATAGATGGTCTGGAGAAGAGCTAATTGGTGTTGAATATGAGCCATTATATAATTTTGCGAATCCAGATAAAAAAGCTTGGTACGTAGTTGCAGATGGATATGTAACATTAACTGATGGTACTGGTGTAGTTCATATTGCTGTAGGAAAAGTTTCTATGGATGCTGAAAAAACAGCTGAGAACGTGAATACTTTCCTTGCTGAGCTGAACCGCAAAAAGCCTGTTGATGCAAAGGCTGATTTTGTTCGCAGCATCTCAGTTAGTTCTTCTATGGGTCCAGGAGTCTGGATCGAGAACCAGGAGGAAGCATAATGGCAATTATGGCTCATAAAGTGCAGCCTGCAAAGACAGCTGCTATCGCTAGTGCTAAAGAGACACTTCAGGGATATACAAACTTCATTTTCGTAAACTATCGCGGAATGACTGTTGAGCAGATTACAAAACTCAGAAAGCAGCTTCGCGAGAAAGATGCACAGATTAAAGTTATCAAGAATAACTTTGCTCGCATTGCATTCAGCGAAATGAATATTGATTCTGTTGCAGAATATCTTTCTGGACCTACTGCGATTACGATGGTTAAGGAAGATGCAAACGAATCTGCAAAGATTTTGTTTGACTTCGCAAAAGAAGCTCCTGCTCTTGAAGTGAAAGGTGCTTACGTTGAGAATGAGCTTTTGGATGCTGCTAAGATTGAAGCACTTTCAAAGATTCCTGGACGCAAGCAGCTCATTGCAATGCTCATGGGAGCAATCAATGGTCCTGCACGCCAGCTTGCTGCTACATTGCAGGCTTACGTGGAGAAAAAGCAGGCTGAAGGTGGCTCTGCTCCTGCTGCTGAGTAAGCGGCAAAACGCAAATGCGTTTTAGCACGGTCAGGCTTCATTTCAAGGTTGTCTACTGTCCGTGCATAACATAACGTGCTTGAGAAAAATAGGATAGTTTGTCCTTTTTAAGCACATAATTCTACAGTTGAAAATCAACTGCTTATATCTTTTGGAGAAGATAATATGACAAACGAAGAGATTCTTGACGCAATCGCTAATCTTACTGTTCAGCAGGCTGCTGACCTCGTAAAAGCTATGGAGGAGAAGTTCGGTGTAACTGCTGCTGCTCCTGTTGCTGTTGCTGTTGCTGGCGGTGCTGCAGGTGGTGCTGCTGAAGAGCAGACAGAGTTCACTGTTACTCTCGAGTCTGTTGATGCTGCAAAGAAGATTGCTGTTATCAAGGCAGTTCGCGTTATCACAGGTCTCGGACTTGGTGAAGCAAAGGCTCTTGTTGAGGGTGCACCAAAGGTTCTCAAAGAGGGCGTTTCTAAGGCTGATGCAGACAAGATTATTGCTGACATCGAAGCTGCTGGCGGAAAGGCAAGCAAGAAATAAGTTTATTTCATATTGCAATTGAAGTTGATTATCAGTATAATTACTCAACTTTTTTCTTAAATAAATGCTTCTGGGGAGTTTTATACTCCTTAGAGGCTTTATGTGTCTATAAGTAATTTGTGCGTAGGTTTCTGTGCTGTATACATAATCAAGACAAGTTTTGCCGTGAAATGTATATGTAGCAGGTTCTGATGCAATACATTTTTAGGGGGATTTGATGTTCGCAAAAAGTCGGACTATCAATCGAAAGTATTTGGGAAAGAATATTAAACCGTTTATGGAAATCCCAAATCTTATCGACATCCAGCTTTCTTCTTATGAAAGTTTTATTCAGAAGGACAGGCTCGAAAAAGGAGAAAAACTTCTTGACCAAGGGCTTGAGAATGTTTTCCGCACGACTTTCCCTATTGAAAGTCCGAACGGGGATATGGTTCTTGAATATGATTCATACGAATTAGATGAGGCAAACATCAAGTTTACAGAGCTTGAGTGCAAAGAAAAAGGGCAGACGTATGCCATTCCGCTCAAAGCTAACATCAGGCTTGTCTTTAAAGATGGCGACATTTTAAAGAAGAATATTTACATGGGCGACATTCCGCTTATGACCGACCGCGGTACATTTATCATTAACGGTGCGGAACGTGTTGTCGTCAGCCAGATTCACCGCTCTCCTGGTGTTATTTTCCAGAGAGAGAAAAACGTGTATTCAAGCCGTATCATTCCATATCGCGGTTCTTGGCTTGAATTTGAAATTGACCAGAAGAAAGACCTCATTTATGCAAAAATTGACCGCAAGAAGAAAATTCTTGGTACAATCTTTTTGCGTGCTTTAGGCTATAGTTCTCGCGAAGAGATTATTTCTTGTTTCTACGATACCGAGAATATCTCTGTTTCTGATAGTGCTGAAAGCCGCGAATTGCTTCTTGACAAAGTGCTTGCAAAGGCTGTGTTTGTCAATGAGGACGGGGAAGAGAAAAAATTGTTCCCTGCTGGTACAAAATTGCATCCTCACGTTATTGATGATTTGATTGCGAACAAAATCAAAGAAATCAATGTAATTGATTTTAAGAAAGGTAGCTCTCTTGACAGTGAAATGATTATCAACTGTTTTGAGCGTGAGGAAATTCGCTATGTAAAAGAAGGTGCGGAATCTGAAGAGCCGACCAGAGAAGATTCTTTGGCTGCGGTTTACTCTGTTTTGCAGCCGGGCGAGCCGATTACGGTTGATGCGGCGGCAAAAGATTTGGAGAATATGTTCTTTAGCATTCGCCGCTACGATTTGGGGCGCGTTGGTCGCTATAAGCTCAACAAAAAATTTGCCTATCCAGAGCCGTTGGAATCTTTCACGCTCGAAAAATCTGATATTATCCAGACGATGAAGTATCTCATTAAGGTGTACATCGGTGTTGAAAGAACTGACGACATCGACCACCTTGGTAATCGTCGCGTTCGCTCGGTTGGCGAGCTTTTGACAAATCAGCTCAAGAGTGCTTTTGCGCGTGTGGAGCGTGTTGCAAAAGAGCGTATGAGTATGAAAGAAACCGAGACGATTAAGCCTCAGGATTTGATTTCGATTAAGCCGATTGTTGGCGCGGTCAAAGAGTTCTTCGGTTCAAGCCAGCTGTCTCAGTTCATGGATCAGATTAACCCGCTTGCTGAGCTTACTCACAAACGACGTTTGAGCGCTTTGGGTACGGGTGGTTTGAACCGCGACCGTGCAGGCTTTGAGGTTCGTGATGTTCACTATACGCATTATGGTCGTATGTGCCCGATTGAAACGCCGGAAGGTCCGAATATTGGTTTGATTCTATCGCTAGCTATTTACACTCGTATCAATGAATACGGATTCCTTGAAGAGCCGTATCGCAAAGTTGTTGACGGAAAAGCGACTGACGAAGTTGAGTATATGACAGCTATGGACGAGGATAAATATACAGTCGGTCAGGTTACGGAAGATATGACGGAAGACGGCGAGTTCACGACGGAACTTGTTTCTTGTCGCTACCGTGATGACTACTCTGCTCGTAGCCCGAAAGATATTCAGTATATGGATGTTTCTCCTCGTCAGGTTATTTCGGTTTCTGCTTCTCTCGTTCCGTTCCTTGAACACGATGATGCTAACCGTGCGTTGATGGGCTGTAACATGCAGCGTCAGGGCGTTCCGTTGCTTTTCCCAGAGCCGCCGTATGTCGGTACAGGTATGGAAGCAAAGGCTGCGTACGATTCTGGTGTTTTGGTCAAGGCAAAGCATGCTGGTGAAGTTTCTTGGGTAACAAGCCAGATGATTAAAATTCGCCGCGATGATAATGGCAAAGAAGATGAATATCCGCTTTTGAAGTATCAGCGAACGAATAATGATACTTGCAACCATCAGAGACCGGTGGTTGAAGTGGGAACGCACGTTGAAAAGGGCGATGTTCTTGCGGACGGTCCTGCAACATTCAACGGCGAGCTTTCTCTTGGTCGCAATTTGCTTGTTGGCTTCGTTCCGTGGAATGGCTACAACTATGAGGACGCTGTTTTAATCAGTCAGAGAGTCGTCAAAGAAGATATGTACACTTCAATTCATATCAAAGAATTCTCTACTGAAATCCGTGAAACAAAGCTTGGTCCTGAAAAGCTCACGCGCGATGTGCCAAACACCGCAGAAAAGGCGCTTGCAAACCTTGACGCTGACGGCATTATCCGTGAAGGCGCAAAGGTAAAGAGCGGCGATATTCTTGTCGGAAAAGTAACGCCGAAGAGCGAGACGGAAACAACTCCAGAGTTTAAGTTGCTCAATTCAATCTTTGGTGAAAAGGCAAAAGAAGTCCGCGATTCTTCTCTGCGCGTGCCGCACGGTGTCGAGGGCGTTGTGCTCCGTATTGAGCGCTTGAAGAGAGACCTTGGCGATGATTTGAACCCGGGCGTTGAAGAGCAGATAAAGGTTCTTATTGCGAATAAGCGAAAACTCCGCGAAGGCGATAAGATGGCAGGACGGCACGGAAACAAGGGTGTTGTTGCGCGCATTTTGCCAGAAGAGGATATGCCATATCTCGAAGACGGTACACCGCTCGATGTTTGTTTGAATCCGCTTGGTGTTCCTTCTCGTATGAACATTGGGCAGATTATGGAAAGTGAACTTGGTATTGCTGGACGCTATTTGAACCAGTATTACGAATCACCTGCATTCCAGACTCCAAGTCAGGAAGTTATCGCAGAAGAGCTTAAGAAAGCGGGATTGAGCCCGGATTGTAAGCAGATTGTACGCGACGGTCGCACGGGTGAGCCGTTTGTGAACCCAATCTTTGTTGGTGTTATCTACTTCTTGAAGTTGCACCACTTGGTTGATGATAAAATGCACGCTCGTTCAACAGGTCCGTATGCAATGGTTACACAGCAGCCGTTGGGCGGTAAAGCGCAGTTTGGTGGTCAGCGCCTTGGAGAAATGGAGGTTTGGGCACTCGAGGCTTATGGTGCTGCAAACACATTGCAGGAGATGATGACAATCAAGTCTGATGATATGAACGGACGCTCTAAGATTTATGAATCTATCGTGAAGGGCGACCCGACCGCTCCTATCGGTGTGCCGGAGTCATTCAACGTTATGGTTCAGGAACTTCGTGCGCTTGCTCTTGATTTCACGATTTACGATGACAAGGACAAGCAGATTGCATTGACCGAGCGCGACCAAGAGCTTATCGACAGAGCTTCTGGTGGTGCTGCTGATTTTGAGAAGAAGGAGAATATGAATGCGTGATATTCAGGATTTTGCCAGTCTTAAGATAAAACTTGCTTCACCAGAAACCATTAAGGCGTGGTCGTACGGTGAGGTGAAAAAGCCAGAAACTATCAACTATCGCACCCTTCGCCCAGAGAAAGAGGGTTTGTTCTGCGAGCGCATTTTCGGAACAACAAAGGAATGGGAGTGTTTCTGCGGTAAGTTCAAGAGTATTCGCTATAAGGGCGTTGTCTGCGACCGCTGCGGTGTTGAAGTAACATCGTTCAAGGTTCGCCGCGAGCGCACTGGTCATATTTCTCTTGCCGCTCCGGTAAGCCATATTTGGTATTATCGCTCAGTTCCGAGCCGTATGGGGCTTTTGCTCAATCTCAAGGTTGCAGATTTGCGCGCTATTTTGTACTATGAAAAATATATTGTTATCAATCCTGGCGACACAGACCTTGAAAAAAATGCCCTTTTGACAGAAGAAGAATACAACGATGCGCGTGAACGCTACGGCGAGGCTTTCCAAGCTGGTATGGGTGCAGAGGCAATCAAGACATTGCTTGAAGAACTCGACCTTGACGCGATGGCGGCAGAACTTCGTGCAAAGATGATTGAAGACGGAGCAAAAACAAACTCCCGTCTTATCAAGCGCATTGAAATCGTAGAGAACTTCCGTTCATCTGGAAACAAAGCGAGCTGGATGATTTTGGACGTTATCCCTGTTTTGCCTCCTGATTTGCGCCCTATGGTACAGCTCGACGGCGGACGCTTTGCTGCTTCTGACCTCAACGATTTGTATCGCCGCGTTATCAACCGCAATAACCGATTGAATCGTCTCAAGGAGCTTTTTGCGCCTGATATCATTATCAGAAACGAAAAGCGTATGCTTCAGGAAGCTGTAGACGCATTGTTTGATAATAGCAAGCGAAAGAGAGCGGTGAAAGGCTCTGCAAATCGTCCTTTGAAGTCAATCAGCGATATGCTCAAAGGTAAGGGCGGACGTTTCCGACAGAACTTGCTTGGTAAGCGTGTTGACTATTCTGGTCGTTCTGTAATCGTTGTTGGTCCAGAACTGAAACTGTGGCAGTGCGGACTTCCAACAAAAATGGCTTTGGAGCTTTTCAAGCCGTTTATCATGAGAAAACTCGTTGATAAGGGAATTGTTTTCAACATTAAGAAAGCAAAGACGTATGTTGAAACCGAAGCGCCTGAAGTTTTCCAGATTCTTGATGAAGTTGTGCGCGAGCACCCTGTTATGCTCAACCGCGCTCCGACGTTGCACCGCTTGGGTATTCAGGCATTTGAGCCTGTTTTGGTGCAGGGCAAGGCTTTGAAGCTTCACCCGCTTGCGTGTAAGGCGTTCAACGCTGACTTTGACGGCGACCAGATGGCTATTCACGTTCCGTTGACGCAGGCTGCTCAGCTTGAGTGCTGGACATTGATGCTTTCTGCTCGAAACCTTCTTGATCCTGCAAACGGCGGTACAATCGTATCTCCTTCTCAGGATATGGTTTTGGGTATCTACTATATGACTTCGGTAAAGCCGAGCGGAAAAGGCACTGGACGCAGATTCGTTTCTGCAGAAGAAGCCTATATGGCGGCAGACCGCAGTATCGCGGCGTATGCGGCGGATTCTGATGAAGCAACAACGTTCTCAAAAACGCACAGCATTGAGTGGCAGTCACTCATTAAAGTGCCTGCTCCGAAGGATTGTTTTGACAAAGATTCTGACGGAAATCCACTTTTCAAGAAAGGCGATGTCATTGAAACAACAGCTGGACGCTTGAAGTTCAACGAAGCGATGCCTGAAGAAGTTGGCTATGTAAACAGACAGATGATTGATAAAGACCTCAAGAAGATGATTGAGGACGTGTATCATACTCAAGGCGAATGGCTTACAATCCGTATGCTTGACGCTATCAAAGACGTTGGTTACAAGAATGCTACGTTCTACGGCGCAACTCTTTCTATGGACGATATTCTTATCCCTGAAGAAAAAGCAGAGATTATGGAAAAGTCAAACAAGGAAGTTGCAAAGATTGTCAACGACTTCTCTAAAGGTGCTATCACCGGCGAAGAGCGCTATAACCGCGTAACTGATATTTGGCAGAGAACAAACGAAAAGCTCACCAATATCATGATGGAGCATATGGAAAAAGACCGAGAGGGCTTTAATACTATCTATATGATGGCAAAATCTGGTGCTCGTGGCTCTAAGAAGCAGATTTCTCAGCTCGGAGCTATGCGCGGTTTGATGGCGAAACCGAACGGAGCGATTATTGAGCTTCCGATTCGTTCAAACTTCAAAGAGGGCTTGAACGTTATTGAGTACTTTATTTCTACAAACGGTGCTCGAAAAGGTTTGACAGATACTGCTTTGAAGACTGCTGACGCTGGTTATATGACTCGTCGCTTGGTCGATGTTTCGCAGGACGTTGTTGTAAACGAAGATGACTGCGGCACAATCAACGGTATCGACTACACCGCTATCAAAGACGGCGAGAATATCATCGAGTCGCTTGCTTCTCGCATTGCTGGTCATTACTCAATCGAGCGAGTGCTTGACCCTGTTACCAACGAGGTGCTTTGCGATGTCAATCAGTACATCGACGAGAAACTTGCCAAGAAGATTGATGAAGCGGGTGTTGAGAAGGTAAAACTCCGCACGGTACTTACGTGTGAATGTGAACACGGTATTTGTGTGAAATGTTATGGTAAGAACTTGGCTCGCGATAAGATTGTAGAAATCGGAGAGGCAGTTGGTACAATCGCTGCTCAGTCTATCGGTCAGCCTGGTACACAGCTTACTATGCGTACATTCCACGTTGGAGGTACTGCTTCTAAGGTTACGCAAGATAACCACATTGTGATGAATTATCCTGCTCTTATCGACGACATTTCAGGAACTCACGTTGTGCTTGATAACGGCTACTGGCTCTTTACTCGTAAAGGTAAGATGGTTGTTCAGAAGATTTTTGACCGCTACGAGTTGACAAAAGAAAAGCCTGAAGTGGAAGACGGTTCTCGTATCCTCAAAAATACGCTTCTTTTCAAGAAAGGCAAAGAAGAGTTCAGAGCGTCTGAAAAAGGGCGCGTGAAACTTGTCGGAAAAATGCTGTACGTCATCGGAAACGACCAGATAATCGATATTGCGAATGGTTCTACCATTTATGCAAAAGCGGGCGACGTATGCGAAAAGGATAAGCCTGTTGGCGAGTTCGAGCCGTATAACGAGCCGATTATCGCGGAGCAGGACGGTGTTGTGCACTACGAAGACATCGTTGAAGGCTCGACGCTTGAGGTTACGCTGTCTGCGGACAGAAAATCGAAGGAACGCCGTATTTCAGATTTGCACCTTGATGTAAAGCAGCCGCGCATTGAAATCACTGATGATGCGGGTGAGCGACTTGGTGCGTACTATTTGCCTGCGGGCGCGTTGATTCGTGTGGAAGACAACCAGATTGTCAAAGCGGGCGTTACGCTTGCTACTATGGCAAAAGAAGCGTCAAAGACAAACGATATTACTGGTGGTTTGCCGCGTGTTTCTGAGTTGTTTGAAGCTCGCCGCCCGAAAGAGCCTGCTGTCTTGGCAAAAATCACGGGTGTTGTGCGCTTCAAGGGTATCCAGAAAGCAAAGCGCATTATCGTTGTGGAAGACGAGTACGGAAAGCCGTTTGAGCACGAAATCCCGATGAACAAGCGTTTGCTCGTTCGCGATGGCGACCACGTTGAAGCTGGCGAAAAGCTCTCTGACGGCGCAATCGATGCACACGACATTCTCGACATCAAGGGCGAAAATGCTTTGCAGGAGTTCTTGATGGACGAAATCCAGTCTGTGTATCGCGCACAGGGTGTATCTATCAATGATAAGCACATCGGTATCATCGTGCGCCAGATGCTCCGCAAAGTTGAGGTTGTGTCTGTGGGCAATACAAAGTTTATCTTTGGACAGTCTGTGGACAAATTCCAGTTCCGCGCAGAAAACGAGCGCGTTATGGCGGAAGGTGGCGACCCAGCAATCGCACGCCCGATGTTCCAGGGTATTACAAAAGCTGCATTGAACACCGATTCGTTCATCTCTGCGGCTTCGTTCCAGGAAACAACGCGCGTTCTTACCAATGCGGCGATTGCAGGTGCAACAGACCATCTTCGCGGCTTGAAAGAGAATGTTGTCATCGGACACATGATTCCTGCAGGAACGGGAATCCGCAACTATCGCAACATCAAGTTGTCTGACGCATTCAGCGACGATTTGGACGCGAAAATGCTTGAAGTGCTTGAGCGACGAAGAGAGGAGCGTGAAGCGGCTCAGACGATGGAATTCGGCGAGTACGATAGAGAAGAGGACTAAATTTTCTCTAAAGTGCTTGACGATGAGTCTGTAAATTCGTTATAGTTATAAAACCTGCATTTGCATAAAGTGCAGGTTTTGTTAAAGCCAAATTTGACCGAGGTGCTGCTCGGCAACAATATAGGAGATTAGGCCGATGCCTACAATTAATCAGTTGATTCGTAAGGGTCGTCAGTCTGCTGCAAATACAACTAAAGCTCCCGCGCTTCAGTCTTGTCCGCAGAAACGTGGCGTTTGCACACGTGTTATGACTGTTACACCGAAAAAACC
Source organism: uncultured Treponema sp. (assembly GCA_937893155.1). GTDB lineage: Bacteria > Spirochaetota > Spirochaetia > Treponematales > Treponemataceae > Treponema_D. The sequence continues at coordinate 11,459 of CALBGU010000143.1, forward strand.
AAATTCAGCTCTCCGAAAGGTAGCTCGTGTTCGCCTTAGCAACGGAATTGAAGTTACAGCTTACATTCCTGGTGAAGGACACAACCTTCAGGAGCACTCAGTTGTTCTTATCCGCGGTGGTCGTGTAAAGGACCTTCCTGGTGTTCGCTATCACATCATTCGTGGTACAAAAGATACTTTGGGAGTGGAAAACCGCAAGCGCGCTCGCTCAAAGTACGGTGCTAAGAAACCAAAGGCATAATAAGGAGTCTGGAAAATGGGTAGACATAAGAAGTCAGTTGACCGTCCAATCGTTCCGGACGGAAAATATAACAGCAAGGTTATCACAAAGTTCGTTAAGCGCATGATGCTCGACGGAAAGAAAGAGACTTGCACAAAGATTATCTATGAAGCTATGGACAAGCTCAAGGCAAAGACAGAGAAAGACCCTCTCGAAGTATTCTTGAAGGCTCTTGACAATGTTAAGCCTGTTGTCGAGGTTAAATCACGTCGCGTTGGTGGTGCAACCTATCAGGTGCCTATCGAAATCCGCGATGAGAGACGCGAAGCGCTTGCAATGAGATGGCTCATTGATGCAGCACGCCGCCGCTCAGGTCACGGTATGGCTGATACATTGGCTTCTGAGCTCCTTGATGCATTCAACAACACAGGTACTGCATACAAGAAGAAGGAAGACACACACAAGATGGCAGAGGCAAACAAGGCGTTTGCACACTATCGCTGGTAGTTTTTATCTTGGTGATACAAAAGAGCATCGGAAACGGTGCTCTTTTGTTGTTGTCCGCCAAAACGCTTGAAAAACAACGGCGAAAAAGATAGAATAACAGTATGAAAAATCACTTTGCAGTATACAAAAAGTTCTCTGCTGAATCGGGTCATCGGGTCATCGCACCTTGAAATAATCTGTGAGAGTAATCTGTTTTGCAATATATCTTCTCTTAAAACAGCCCTTGAAGGTCAGCGTTTGGCGTGAACTGCGAGGGCTGTTATCATTACGGAGAGTATTTGTGATTGGGAGAAAAAAACGGAAGGGTAGCGCAAAACGATGAACGCGGCACAAGCAGAGATGTACGGTATGGTACAAGCATAGATGTACCATATCGTACATGCGTAATGGTACGGTGTCGTACAGCATACTGTGCGGGTGTCGTACAAGGTACTGTACAGGCGATGTACAGCATACTGTACGGCACTGCGCTTTGATAATGGCACAGGAGTGTGCAAGGGATTTCTGAAAATTTGTTCGGAATGATAGAGTAAGGCGGAATTATTGGTATGGCGAAAATCATTGACGGAATCGAGTATTCAGATGATATGAAAAGCGTTGTCGGGGCGGAGAGTAGGGGCATAACGAGCGCGGTGATAGCAGATGGCGTTAGGCAAATCGGCGAGTGGGCGTTTTGGGATTGTACTTCGCTTGTGTCTGTGGTGATTCCTATGGGGGCAACAGAAATCGGCAGTCATGCGTTTCATAATTGCAGTGCGCTTACATCTGTGGTGATTCCTGCGAGCGTAACGGAAATCGGCAATTATGCGTTCAAGTTCTGCAACATTACGGAAATGGAACACCTCTGCCTTCCGATAAAAAACGGAGTGGCGGTGAAAGGCGGCACAGCCTTGTATTGCGCACATCAGGCAAGCGAAATCACAATGAGCGGCATTATGGCGATAGGCGGCGGTGCGTTCAGTGGCTGCACTTCGCTTGTGTCTGCGAAAATTCCTGCGGGCGTAACAGAAATTGGCAATGGGGCGTTTTT
>CALBGU010000144.1 GCA_937893155.1 uncultured Treponema sp.
GAATATACAACATATATCACGTTATACGCGCTATTATCATCATATTCTTTTTCAAATTCACGCAAAAAGAAATAATTACAGCTTTCAATTATATCCTTCATTGAAATTATTTCGTTTATTTGTTCGCAAATACTCCCATTCAACCTAATTTTTCCCGTTCCTAAAACTTTTTCGTTCATCAAAGAACCTTTCAAGACTTCGGCTTGAATCTGGCTTGAATTATGCTCTTCAACTTCACCCGAACTTCGCATTTTGACATTCTTCAAAACTCCAACCAACTCAATGCCATTTCCGTCAAACTTGCAATCACCAATTTCAACAGCACGGAACGGGTCATTTTTTGCATCGCTATAAGTAAGCAAAGCTTTTTGCAATTTGTCTTCATAGCGCGCTTTTGCTTTTTCGTTTTCTATCGCAGAAAAATCATCATAAAATTCATCATATTTTCTGTCACTCAAATTGTGCATTTTCATATTTAGCACCGCCGTGCGAATTGAACCTTTGAGAGAACTTCCTGGAATAACAGGATTTAAGCCGTTACGATACATTTGAAAAACTTCTCGCGCATTTTCCAGAGGGTCTTTTTTTGCATTTACCGCAAAATTTCTTGAAAACTCTCTTGTCGTATCGCATATAGCAGTTCTGTCTTCTTTACAAACATTCGTATTAAAAAACTGCGCAAGAGCGTTCATATTGCCCGCATCAGATATTCTGTAAAACTCACCTGCTTTTTTCTCATCTTTTGCAATGCGCCTCAAAATTGAATCTGTAGAATATGCAAGATATATCGTTTTTCCATTTTGCAAAGTGTGCAGTTTATATTCGAGCGGAGTTAAGATTTCGCCTGTGCCGATATGAACGCAGGTTATCGGCTCTACGGTTAATTTGTAATGCTTCTTAGTTTCCATAACATTCCCTCTTTACTATTCAATCGGTATAACTATCGAAAATCCGCTTTGACAAATACGAGAATCCGTGTGTACATTCTCAAGCAATTTTCCGATGTATTGCAAAGGCTTTTCGAAAGTAAACACTGCGCCCTCGTTATACAGCACAACAGTTTTTTTCCATGGTGAAATGCAATTCGCAAACGAACCGCCAATTTTGCCGCTCCTTATAAAAATATCAGCGCGCAAATCTTCTATCTCGCTCATATTAGGAACAACAAACGGAGAAAGAGCCATATATTTGCTTCCATGGAATTTCGGCTTGACTTCATTGACACTTAAAACTTCAATATTACCTTTGCCCACAGAACTATCTGCCCCGAAGCCATTTTCAAAAGCCCAAGTGCAAAGCTGCTGCACTCTGTCTTTTGTGTAAGACGACAGCACATAAAAATCAAACTTCTCTTTGCCCTTTTCGCTCCAAAGCTCTTCTACAGAATACAATCCACCTTCTTCCACCGTGTTTGTGAAACGTGAAATCGTATTGTGAGTAACAGTGTTTTCTATAAATACGTTTTTACCGTCGCCTTGAACATCTTCAACATCCAAATAGTCTGAGGCTTTTTCATATTTTTCTTTTTTTCTCTGTTTAATCTTTGCATAATCATCTTTGGATAGATTCTCTTTTCTCTCTTCCAATTCAGGAATACGCTTGCAGATAAAACCAGCAGGAAAAGCCGATGACACAACAAACGAAGGAGATTCGCCCTTGCAATCTTGCAAAAAACTCTTAATGCCTTCATCGCCCTCGTTATTGGCAACACCCCAAGCAACGTGTCCCCAAATGGTATCACCTTTCAAAGCTGTTACAAGAGGGCTTTTGAGTTCGATTTGCACTCGATATAGAATCATAAACTTATCTCTTTGCCGTTTTCATCTTTTAGTTCAACGAACTCAATCTGTCCGTTTCCGCGAGTTCCGCCACCACCAAGATAATCATCTTGTAAAAGTTTCAAGCCAGTTTTCACAACTTCATCGAAATACTTTTTGTCAGTCTCTCCGTTGTCACCAGTGTCAATAATGCGATAAAGTATCTCGAAATCAAAAGTAACATCAGGCACAACACGCTCAATCGGACGAGGATTCGCTTTTGCCGTAATGCGATTGAGAGAGTTTTCGCTTTTTTCCTCAATCAACGCCTCTCCATTACAAAACATTTTTGCCCAATCTTTCGTTAAAACTGCATCGCGCACAATAATGCGAGTTGGACCTTTTGATTTGTCGCCATCTTTTGAATTATTCGCGCTTCCAAATACGCGACAAATCGGGCAATCAGCATTTCCACAGTTACACGGGCTTCCGTCTAATCCCAATTTGCCTAGTTTCCATTCCAAAAGCGAGCGCATTTTTCCTTTTACTGACGAACCAGGAATATAAGGCTCTTGCGTTAACGGATTGCGGATAATTGGATTATCCATGCCACCGATTTCAACTTTGTCGTTTCCCGCACCAATATGCAATCCTGTAACAACGCGGATTTTTCCTGTTATCTTCTTCAATGCAATCTGCTTCATAGACTTCTCCTATGTTAGTTTTTCATATCAGGACGATTTTCATAATAAAAACCATATACAGCTTCAAATAAAGATACAAAAACATGATAATCCTTGACAGTGTTTATTAAGTCAATTCCTTCAGTAAGAAAAGTTGATAAATTGTCATAATACAAAGCATTGTATTTGTCATTTTTCTTGCATCTTGCAACTGTATAGTGAACTTTTGCCTTTATCATCTTGATATACGGTTTTTGCTCAATCCAAGATTTTTCGTCAGTAATAAGGCGGTCATATCGCTTCACTTCATCAAAAAGCCGACGTATCTGAGTAGATGTTACTCCATTTCGTTTTTTAGGGTCGTTCTCATCAACTTTTGCAAATGTTCTTGCAATACGTTCAGCAACAGTATCGAACAATTCGGGACGAATTTCCCCATTCTTATAAAATGAGTTTATCATCTTTTCAACTGCCATTTTTAGTCATCTCCTTAAGATTCTCTAGAACCTCGCTGTGTATATAATGCGTAGCACACTGCTATGCGAAACGAAATTATTTTTTCTTCCGATGTGCCAAAACCTAAAAGCCAATTTCTCGCCTCTTCATCTTCTACATTTCTGACAACAACATATCTAAAATTGCTTTTCCACGTTCTCGGTCTAAGCAAATCGCCAATATCTCCGCTTTTCACTTTTTGCGCCCGAGAAGCAAAATCAATCATCTTATAAACAATACCCGTTGAAAGCTCTTTGCTTTCAAGATATTTTTGCAATCGCTTGCCATCTTCAAGGCATTTTTCATACGTTTCCCAACTTACCGTAGTGCCAAAAACTGTAATCGCATTTTTTACGATTTCTCCTTTCTCGTCTTTTCTTGCCTTTGATTTTTCAAGTTCATTTTCAGCCATTTCTGCAATCATTCGTACAAGCGTAGAAGCAGAAGATAGCACAATACCTCCCGAAAGTGTAACAGATGGATTATTATTCGTTAATTTCCCGATTTCTTTTTGAAAATCACAGGCGAATTGCATAACTGCATCCCAAGCACCAAGAATACACAAATCATCTCCACCTGAAAAAACAGTATAAATCTTGTCTTCATAGCCATGCGTACGGACAAAATGTGTATAATATGCGCTGAAAAAATAGTGCAATTTATGACTCATATCCGCGTATCGCGAAAACGACATTCTCTCGCCCAACGAAGAAGAAAATACAAGCCCCAAATTATCTATATCCGATTTGAACATTGCAAGTTTTTTATTTCCCGTTGCCTTTTGCGCAATTTCACTAAATGTAAACAATTCGTATTTATTTTTCCATGGCGCAATATACGGCAAATGGATTATTGGTTTTCCAGCGATATATTTATTTACACTCGCAGGATTCCCATAATCAAAATGCTCTCTAACATTCACCATTTCAGCAAAGCTTTTTAGC
>CALBGU010000145.1 GCA_937893155.1 uncultured Treponema sp.
ACGACATCGCACATCGAAACACCTCCTTTTTTCACTTTGATTTCATTATACACCGTTTCAAAAGAATTGTCGCCCGTTAGAGCCGTCATCATTTTCAGCAACGCGTCCACGTGTTTGATTTCATCTTTTGAGCCCTCGTAATCCTTTCGCAATCGCTTTGTTTGGAAATACTTTGCGATAATCTTGAAATCGCTCGTGAACTTTTCGATTGTTGCGTCTTCTAGCCACGCGATTTCAAACACATTTATTCTGTAATCGCTGACAAATGGCTTTAGCTCATCTGGAACAGAAAAACAGCCGCACAGATTTTTGGGAGCTGTCCATTTCCCCTCCGTGCCGAAATACAGCACCAACGTTGCAACAGGATAATTTTGCTTCAGCTTGTCGTCCAAAAGCTGCTGCTTGTAAGAAGCCCCGTCATAACTCATTACGCGCAGAGGCATTTTATAATCCTGCCGCGTCTGATTCTCAAAGCCGAGCAGCGAAATGCGTATTTTGCCGTGTTTCCAAAACTTTGAAACATCGCGCTCTTGTTCGTGCAGTTTGCCGTCAGCCTTGAACAGAGAATCTTTCGTGTCAGCTTCTAATTCATCTTCTTTTACAAGCGGCTTTCCGTCGAACAAAAGCACATTCACGATGTCGGCAAAAACATCGTTCCACGCCTCAAGGTTCTTTTCCGCTCTGTCTTTTTCCGCCATAATTTTATTATAATTGCCCTCTCAAAAAATGTATAGCCTGCAATGCAATTCTCAAGCTCGCAGGTTTTACTTTTTTGCGCGGTACAAAATATGAATGAGCCGCTTTACAAAAAGAAAATCAGATTCTGAAAGTTTTTCAAGTTCGCTTACAACGCCACTTATATCTTTAGAATCATTTTCAGCGTTCTCTTTTCCGAAAACAAGCTCTTCTACAGAAATTCTCAATGCACGCGCGATTTTTACAGCTGGCTCTACCTGTGGCTGACTGCCGTTCGTTGCAAGATAATGGTCAAGCGTGTGTTTGCTAATTCCCGTCATCTCGGCAAGTTCTTTTACTTTTATATCTTGATAGCTTAGTTCTTCCTTTAGATTTTCTCTGAATCCCATACACCTTATTATTCATAAATGCCTATAATTTTTGCCTTGACAATTCTAAACTCAATAATTACAATGCTTTTGTATTCAAATTTGAATAATTACTATTCATATCTTACGATTTTAAGGAAGAGTTTTATGATTGACGAAGAATCTTCAAAGCGAATAACTGCCCTGCGATTTTTGCTGATTGTATTTGTTGTGTTTTTGCATGTAACGCCTGATTCTGCACGATTTGAACTTTCAGAACCTCTCGTATTTGTATGGATAAAAAGCGCATTTCTTGCAATTTGCAATAGCGCAGTGCCTCTATTTTTCTTGTTCGCAGGATATTTGCAGTTTTCAAAAAATGATGCATACGCTGTGCTTTTGAAAAAACGAGTAAAAAGCCTGCTTGTGCCTTATATTTTGTGGACTGTAATTTGCTTTTGTTTTTATCTCGTTTTGCAGGCGTTGCCGCAGTTTTCGAGTTATCTCAAGAGTGAAGATGTGATACGAAATTGGCGTGGAATTGATTATCTCAATGCTTTTTTTTATCATAATCCAAAGGATAGTCTTCATCAGCCGCTTGTCGGTCAATATTGGTTTGTACGAGAATTGATGATTTTAATTGTTGTATCGCCGATTTTGACGTTGCTTGCAAGAAAAATGAAATCTGCAACGCTTTTATTTATTGCAGCGAACTACATAATTGGCTTTCCGCTCGGTTTTCTTGTATCGACACTTTCTCTGTTTTTTTATATGGCAGGATTTTATTTTGCAGAGCATAAGATTTCGTTTTTTGCGCTTGCCGATAAAATAAAATGGAAAGAATATGCACTTCTTTTTATGCTGATTATGGCGGCAAAAATAAAAACTCAGATACATTTTCACGGCTTGGATACTATTTTAAGTTGTTTGATAATGTTGAAATTATCTAAGCAGATTGTCAATTCGGAAAAATTTTGGAAATGCGCAAAATATCTCGCTGGTTTTTCGTTCTTTTTGTATTCAATACACTGGCCATTCATCGTAAATCCCTTAAAAGCCGTATGCCTTAAACTAATTCCGACTTATTCGATTTATAGCGTCGCGCAGTTCATTGTTCCTGGCGTGTTGTGCGTTGCAATCGGCACGGGATTGGGCATTGCACTAAAAAGAATATGTCCGCCATTGTTTGCTCTTCTCAACGGCGGACGATAATCGCTTTCTTGCGTGGTTTTAGAAAAAAATTATTCCCCGATTTTTTCTTTTGTCCAATCTTCAACCTTTAAGGCTCTAATTCGCTCAAATTCCCCTGTGTTGTGTGTAACCAAAACAGCGTTACGAGCCAAAGCAACGGCAGCTATCAGCATATCGTTTGAACCAATCGGCGTTCCTGATTTTGCAAGTTGTTCACGCAGTTCTCCGTAAATTTTTGCTTCTCTTTGCGTGAAAGGCACAATTTCAAAAGGTGAAATAAATTGCATTGCAACTTTGCTTGTCTGTTCGTAATTGCGTGAATGACGAGCTCCGTATTCCAATTCAGCCACAACTATCGAGCATACCGCAATATCGCTAACGGGAATACTCAGAAAGTGCGACAAAATCGGCTTTGTGTATTTTTTATTGTTCGTTGCATCGATGACAACGTTTGTGTCTAGCATGTAAAGCATTACAAATTCACCTCGCCATCAAGGTCGATAGGAATATCTTCTGGCTCAACAAACGAAGGGTCGTTCAAAGAGGCAAAAAGGTCAAAAAAACCTTTGGGATAAGTGTGCCGAAAATCTTTTGGGCGTGTATCTTCTGTGGCTTTGTTTTGGGTATCAAGCAAATTGGAAAGATATGCTATCAATGCTATTTTATCAGACTGCGACAAATTAGCGGCTTCTTTTGCGATTGATTCGTAAGACATATTTTCCTCCTTATCAACATTCTAAAAAAATTCTATAGCATTTTTTATAAAAATGTCTATTCCCCGATTTTGAAGCGGCGCATAATGGCGTAGTAGGCGACGGCGAGCGGAACGCTGGCGGCTATCCACGCGGCAGGACCTGCGGCGCAAATGCCACCGAAGCCCCAGAGCGCAGGGAGCGTAAACGCCGCAATCGTGCGCGCCACAAGCTCAAAAATCCCGCCCATCAACGGCCAAAAGCCCTTGCCGATGCTCTGCAGCACATTTCGGTAAATAAAAAGCAAAAACAAAAACGGATACATAACGCCCGTGATGTGCAAATACGTCTTTGCGGCGGCGAGAACGTCGGGGAAATTGTCCTGCGATTTATTGATAAACAGACCGATGAGCTGCTCCGAAAGCGTCCACGCCAACACCAACGCCACCACCGACATCACAATCGAAATCAAACACGCCTTGTTCGTCCCCTCCTTAATGCGTCCCTCCTGCTTTGCGCCGAAGTTTTGCCCTGCGTAATTCGCCATCGTAACGCCGATAGTCTGCGCCGCCACCGTAACGAGCTGCTCCACCTTCTGCGCCGCCGTGTATGCCGCCATCTTCACCGCGCCGAACACATTGAGCGCGCCTTGCAGCACCACCACGCCAATCGCCGTAATCGAAAACTGAAACGCCATATTCAGCCCGATTTTCAAATGCTGAATCGCAAAATAATTGTCCCAGATAAAATCCTTTCGCGTTACGCGCACAATCGGATATTTCCTCATCATATATATCACCGACGCTACTCCCGCCACTGCCTGCGAAATCACCGTTGCCCACGCCGCGCCCGCGATACCCATAAAATGAATCAAAATCACATCGAGAATGATGTTGAGAATCGAAGACATAATCAAAAACATCACGGGAGATTTACTGTCGCCGATTGCGCGCAGAATGCACGACGCCATATTATAAGTAACCGTCGCGGCAATCCCGATGTAGATAACGATGATGTACGCAAAACTGTCGCCGATGACCTCTTCGGGCGTGTTGATGAGGCGCAGAATCGGAAGAGCGGACGCGCACGAAATCGCCGTAAGCAAAATCGCCGCCATTGCATTGAGCATAATGTTCATCGCGACCGAGCAGCGCAATCCCTTCATATCTTTTGCGCCGAATCTTTGCGCCGTGATGACCGCAAATCCTGAAGACACGCCGAAGACGAACCCCAGCACGAGAAAGTTCATCGGTCCTGTGTTGCCGACTGCGGCGAGCGCGTTTGTGCCGAGCATACGCCCGACGATAACGGTATCGACCATCGAATACATTTGCTGAAACAAACTGCCGAGCAAAAGCGGAATCGAATAAAAAATAATGAGCTTGAACGGCTCACCCTGCGTCATATCTTTGAGCGCGCTTGACGCATTGCGCGGTGCTTTGTGCGAAGTAAAATGAATTGCCATAGACAAGAGTAATATAGCAGTATTCGCGCTTTGTCAACAACTCTTGCACGTTTTTTTTCGCGCATTTTCGGAACACTTTTTTGCCATCGCCGAACGCCTCTTTTTTCTCATTGCCGCACTTGCGTTTTTTCGTGAATACCGTTCATTCTTAGTAGAATGGACTCCATTCATTAAAGAATGAAGCATTTTCATCAATAAATTCATCATTTTGGTGATGTTTTTGTGCAATTCTTTGATGAATAGTGTTCATTCCTTGATGTTTTTTGTCCATTCCTTGATGTTCTTTGTCCATTCCTTGATGTTCTTTGTCCATTCCTTGATGTTCTTTGTTCATTCCTTGATGTTTTTTGTTCATTCTTTCATTGCACAGTTCCATTCCTGAAGATTTTTGTATGATTCTTGCAATTCCATAACACTGATTGCAAAAAATACACCTCGTTCACCGACAAAAAAAGAGTATCGCTCCAAATCCCGATACTCTTCTTTGCGTCTGTCAGTCCGTGCTTGACACGGGAATCTTTTTCTCGCCGCCGTCTTATTCTGCGGTGAATGATTTTAAGATGTTTTCGTAATAGCTCTTTTTCTTTTGATACAAAC
>CALBGU010000146.1 GCA_937893155.1 uncultured Treponema sp.
AGCAGGCAGATATTAGCAAGAGGGCAAAATTATAAAAAGGCGGCTTAAAATGCCGCCTGTTTTGTGTTTATTGCAGACCGTATTTTTGGCGAAGGCGGCTCAACGTGCCGTCTTTTTCCATTTGCTGCAAAATCCCGTTGACCAAAGAAAGTAAATCGTCCTGCCCTTTTTGCATAAGAATACCGATTTCGCCGTGAGTAAACGGCTGGGCAAGAAGCGGAGAGGCAAGTCTGGTATCATTTTGAATATACCACGGCGCTTCGGTAATTTCTGTTATCATCACGTCGGCATTTGAGAGCGCAATTTGGTTTGGAATCGCTTCGTTTTGCTCAAACACGATAATCTTGGCATTTTTTATGTGTTCGCGGGCAAACTTTTCGTTCAATCCGCCCGGATTCACCATAACACGCACATCGCTTTTACCTATGTCTGCCAAAGACGAAAAACGCGGGGCATCTTCGCTTCTGCACAAAATCGTTTTTCCGTTCTGAAGATAGCCGTTCGACATCAGCATTGTTTCTTTTCGGCTTTCAGTGATGGTGATGCCGCCGATTGCAAAATCAAACTTTTTCGGCAAAGCACGCGTATCCGCGCTCAACGTAACCCACGATGTCGGCACAAATTCTGCTTTGACACCGAGGCGGGAAGCGATGTTCTCTGCGATTTCAATGTCGAATCCCCAGTATTCGCCGTTTTCTTCGCGATACGAAAGCGGTCTGTAATCGCCCGTCGTGCCGATGAACACAACGCCGCGCGCCTTTATTTCGTCCACGGTCGAAACACAGTCCGTCCTTTTTGTTGCGCACGAAGCAAAAACAGCCGATAGCAAAACAACCGCCGCAATCTTTTTCAAAATTCGTTTCATAACAAACTCCTGTCTATCATTATAATTCATTTTTTTTCAAAAAAAACGTAGCCCGATTGGTGTGTTTTTCGTATAAATAAATATAAGCGCAAACGATGCGCTGAAAAACGATATAATCATTTTATTTAGAGGAGATTTTTATGAAAACAATCAAACGCAATCTTTCAACGCTGCTGCTCGTTGCTTTTACCACACTTTTTCTTGTGTCCTGTGCGAGCAATCACCGTGTACCAACAAGCGCAGAAAAAGCCGCGCTTTCGTTGTGGAACGATGAGGCGAGCGCAAAAAAGGCTCTTATTGCGTATGTGGAATCGGTTACGGACGAGGATTCCGCTGATTTTATCCCCGTTGAGCGAAGAATCGCCGTTTTCGACCTTGACGGCACGCTTTTCTGTGAGACAAATCCCACTTATTTTGATTTCCAGCTTTTCATTCACCGCGTTTTAGACGACCCGAATTATACGCCGACACAAGAACAGAAGGCTCTTGCAGAGGATTTTCGCTCAAGCGGTCACGTTCCGCCGCTGGGGGCTGAGTACGAGAAAATGCTTGCCAGCGCCTACGAGGGATTTTCGCTCAAAGAGTTCGATTCGTATGTCCGCTCATTTATGCAGACCGAGCAGCCGGGCTACAAAGCGCTCAAACGCGCAGATGCGTTCTACAAGCCAATGGTTGAGGTCGTTCAATATCTTTCGCAAAACGGATTTTCCGTGTATGTTTCAAGCGGCACGAACCGCCTCATTCTCCGTGCGCTGGTCTGCGATGCGCTCGGTCTGCCTCCAAAGCAGGTAATCGGCTCCGACAATGTGCTTGTCGCAACGAATCAGAATGGCGCTGACGGCTTGGAATACACATTCAGCAAAGACGACACGGTATTGCTGGGCGGCGCAAACATCATCAAAAATTTGCAGATGAACAAGGTTTCCACCATCGTGAAGGAAATCGGATACCAGCCAGTTCTTGCGTTCGGGAACAGCCTGACAGATGCCAGCATGGTGAACTATGCAATCTACGGCAACGAATACAAAGCACTCGGCTTTATGCTCTGCTGCGACGACATTGAGCGCGAGTACGGCAATCTCAAGAAAGCAGACAAAATGCGCGCGGATTGCGAGGCTAACGGCTGGATTGCCATTTCTATGAAAAACGACTGGAAGACAATCTACGGCGAAAACGTAGAAAAAAATCAATAAAATCACGGGCGCAGATATTTTCTTGAAGATTGAGGGAAGCGCAAACTAAATCATTCGGTTGCCAAAGGCGGGGAAAATGGATATTCAGTATTTGCTTTTTTTGCAGAATTTTCGTGAAAGCATCAATAACACGCTTACGCCGTTTATGGAATGGGTGTCGATGTTTGCCGTGGACTTTCTTATTTTGATTCCTGTGTTTTACTATTGGAGCACAGACAAGCAAAAAGGATTATACACGCTCGTGAGCTATTATTTTTGTATGCTGCTTACGCCGATTATCAAACTTACCGCGTGCGTGTATCGTCCGTGGATTCGCGATGCTCGAATTGTACCTGCAGGGGACGCAATTCGTACCGCTACAGGCTATTCTTTCCCCAGCGGGCACACCACAACCGCCGCTCCTCTTGCAGGCGGTATGGCTATACATCTGCGGAAAACCAAAAAAACGAGTCCTCTTTCAGCAATTTTTGTCATTTTCATTCTGCTCACGGCATTTTCCCGCAATTATCTCGGAGTCCACACGCCGCAAGATGTGTGCACGGCGCTTCTGATTTCTGCAGGCAGTCTGTTTCTTGCCGCAAAACTGTTTGCGTATCTTAAATCTCACCCCGAAAAAGAAAACGCGCTTTTGCTCGCAGGATTTCTGCTCTGCGTCTTCGCGCTCGTGTATATCACCGTCAAGCCATACCCTCTGGACTACACCGCCGGCGGAAAATTGATTGTAGACCCCCAGAAAATGATGAATGACGGATACGGCGACTTGGGGAAAGTCATAGGATTCTGTATTGCACGATTTGTTGAAAAAACGTGGATTAAATTCACCCCGCCCAAAAACAGCAAAAAAGGCGTAATTCTCTGCCTGCTGGGGCTTCTTCCGCTGATTTTCCTCAAACAGTATTTCAGTCCTTTTATGAAAGAAGTATTCGGAGCGCACTGGGGAAAACTCTTTTTCTCGATATTTTATGCGTTCTATTACATTGCGCTGTTTCCCTTCATCATAAAATGTGTATCGCTTAAATCGGAACTGAAAACTGATACAAAATAACAGGAGATTTTTATGGCAGAAACCACGGTCAGAGAGCACAAAGAGCAGTTTTTTACCATAACAAAAGACACGCTCGGTCAGCAAAGCGAAAAAATCAAGAATGAACTCACTGCAATGAAAGCACGCAAGCGCGAAATTACAACGACACTTTTGCTTTTGGAAGAAATCGCGGTTCGCTGCCAGAAGAATGGCAATCACATTGTAACGGCGAAAATGCACCAATTTCTAGGAACAATTCAGATTCAGCTCTTTTCGCAGGGAAAATCATACAATCCTATCGCAGAGAATTCCATCTGGGACGCGGACAGCGAGGAGTACATTCGCAATACGATTTTCCGCGCATACAAAGAAAATCTGTCATACACTCGGCTCGGAGAGCAAAACATCATAACAATTCGCGTGCATGGCATTTCAGAGCACCGCACAATGTTTTATACATTTCTCTCAATGGTTTTGGGAATTGTCGCGGGATTTTTTATGCATCTTTTGCCAGATAATGCAGCGTCTTACATTGCAGACACTGTTCTTTCTACGGTGCAGACGCTTTTTATGAACACGCTCTTTTTGCTTACAGTGCCGATTGCGTTTTTCTCGGTTACCACAAGCCTTGCAGATTTTTCAGGTTCAAGCCGAATAAAAAACACAGGCGGAAAAGTGTTGCTCTTTTTCGTCCTCAGCACAAGCATTGCAATCATTCTGGGATTTTTTCTTGCACACACATTTTTTCAAGGAAACAGCATAGATAGTGTCCGTTTTTCACCTTTATCCGCGCCGAACGTTATTGCAGACGATGCGGCACATTTTGAGAACATTTTGATTGATATTATTCCAATCAATCTCTTTCAGCCAGTCTTAAACGGAAATATGATGCAGTTACTGCTCGTTTCGTTTTTAATCGGCTGTGCGATGAGTTATCTCGGAAGCAAAGTCGATTTGACGAAGGAATTGTTTGACAACGGAAAGCAGATTTTTTCCGTTTTGATGGGAAAACTGATGACGTTTATGCCGCTCGTTGCCTTTGCGTCCCTTGCCAAATTTATATACAAAGACGCAGGAATGATTCGTGTGCTGTTTTTGTACTTTGCGGTTGTGCTTTTAGGGTGCATTATCCTTTTCTTTATTTACAATTTGATTATTCTCATTTTTGGACGGCTCTCCCCGATTCCGTATATGAAAAAAAGTTTTCACTATTTTCTTGTTCCCTTCGCCGTATCGGATAGATATGCAATTCTTTCCCAAACGGTCGATTTTTGCAAAAAAAAGTTCGGCATTCCTGCACACGAAGCGACTTTTATCGCCTCAATCGGAGCAGCTTTGAATATTGCGGCAGATTCAATGTGCGTCATCGTGCAGGTCTTGCTGCTGTCGCGCTTGTGCTCCGCTGAAATCGACAAGGCAATCGCATTGAAAATCGGCATTACGACGCTTCTTTTGTCATTCGGAAGCAACGGATTTGTGTGCCTTATGGCGATACTTTCCATTGCAGGAATCCCCTTTTCTCTGACAACGCTTGTCATCGGCGTTGAATCGATTCTAGACCGATTTCGCACGGTAACAAATACCCAAGGCGATATTGCCGCAGAAATAATCGTGGCAAAAAGCGAAAAAACGCTTGATGAAGCCTTGTATAACGCATACTAAACGCACGCATTTTTCATAACCCGCGTGTTGAAAAAAAAAGAAAATCGTCTATAATAAAAGTATGTTCCGCAGAAGAATTGTAGTCTTGACGATTTTTCTTTTTTCTCACCGCGCATTTTCTCAAGAATTTTTGTCGCTCGAAGATGCCATTCAGCTTGCCGTTCGGAACAATTACGAAATCAACAAACAACAATACGCCATCGACGCGGCAAAAGCGCAATATATGCAGGCAAGCGGCGCGCTCGACTTTGAGGTAGGAGCAGAAGCCTCTTATTCGCAAAAACACACCCCCGTGGATAAAGACGACCCGAATTATACCGTGCAGGATTTATCGTCTTATGGGTTAATAGGAACCATTTATTCCGACGATGCGACGAGCCGACAGACCGCAGGAACGGTGTTTGTGCAAAAGCTGTTTTCATTCGGTTTGCAATCAAAACTTTCGTACACGATGACCCGCCAAAAAAACACGCAGGATTATCTGTATTCAAGCAATTTTCCCGACGAGGCAAAGCCAGAAGAGGAAAAAGCCCGCAATTACGGCACGATAAGCCTTGAGCTTTCGCTTCCGCTGTTTAAGTCGTTCAGCGATTCTATTACCGCCAAGGAACTTGAAAACGCGCGTTCATACATCGAGCAAATGAATGAGCAGCTCAAGCACACGGTTTCAAAAACGGTGGTTGAGGTTTCTCAAAAATACTACCAGTATTTTCTTGCCTACAATAATCTTTTGCTTCTGCAAAATCTTCAGCAGAAAATCGAAAGCCGCAACAAAAATATGGATTCGCTGATTCGTGCGGGCGTGCGTTCGCGAAACGATTTGCTGGCAATGCAGGTGAATGCGCTCGAAAACCAGCGCAACATCGACAGCGCAAACGTGCAGTTTCAGAGCGCAAGAGCCGATTTGGCGCAGGCGCTTTCGGTGCGTTCGGTTTTGCCGCCGCCGACGAAGGATTCGATTCCTGCCGTCCCTATTACCAGCGCGGACGATGCGGCACAAGATGAAATCGACGATGATTTTACCGCAAAAATCGTAGAAAAACGCAGCGATTTGATTGCGCTCAAAAAAAGCATGGAAGCCGCCGAGAAAAAAATACGCATTGCAAAAATAAACGCGCGTCCTGACGCAACGCTGGCTCTTGGAATCGGCGCGACGGGCACACAATACGCCAACGACGCGGGCAGTTTTTTTGTTTCAGGCGCAAAAAATATTCGAGGCATTGACATTTCAACCACCGTTTCAGTGAGCGCAAAACTGGGCAACACCGCCAAAAAAGGCGCAGAGGAGCAAGCGATTGCCGAGTATCGCTCGCTGGCTTCCGACTACGAAAACGCGCTGAACACGCTGGAGATTCAGGTAAAAAATGCGGCGGAAAAACTCGCGGTTTATAAAAAATCCGTGCAAAGTGCAGACGAAGTGCTCGCCTTGCAAAAAAATTTGTACGAAAATGAGCAAAAACTTTTTAATGCGGGGCTTATCACTGTTGATACATTGCTTTCGCAGGACGAAAAATACATTTCGGCGGAAAATTCGTATTATCAAGTGCTGATAAACTATTTGCTTTCGGTGCTTGAGTACAAATATTACACGGCGACGATGTTTTTTTGAAAAATAAAAAAGTTTAGCCTTTTTGGATTTTCATTCGTATAAATAGAATGAAATCCATTTAATGAGGTGAAATTATGGGCGATAAGAGACTGAAACAATTGTTCGATTATCAGAAATTTGAGGGAAATTCAGCGATGAATTTCGCAATTATGAGTGCGAGACGCTATATCGATTCGCTTGATTCAAGCACGTTTGAATTGAGCGACGATGAACTCGATATGGTGAACGCAGCAGGGGCGGTCGATTCAAGTATGCACTTGAAGGATAAGGACTCTCCTCTGCCAAAAATCTAAAGGCAGACCGTGACACAAAGCGAGAAAAACGACATTTACAAACAATTTAACAGAAAAGTTTTCTATTATTTTTTTGGCAAAAACGTGAGCGAGGACGATGCCGAAGATTTGACCGCAAATGTCTTCGTTAAGTTTTTTGACAAGGCGGACGATTTTGACCCGTCTAAATCTTCGCCCTCCACTCTTATTTACCGAATGGCTCACAACACGCTCATTGATTTTTGGCGTGTGAGAAAACAACATTCCGCGCTCGACGAAGAGATTGCCTGCGATGATACGACGCTCGACGCGATTTTGAACGATGAGACGCTCAACGAGTTGGCTCAGGCGTTAATGCGCTTGGGCGAACGCGAAAGGGCGCTCATTGTGCTCGTGTATTACGACAATAAAACGCTCAAAGAAAGCGCAGAAATCTTAAAAATGAGCTACTCAAACGCAAAAATCGTGATGAAAAAAGCCCTTGAACAGCTCAAGGATTTTCTGGATTAAAACCTGCATTTTCGCCAGCGCGCTTTTAGAATGACACTTATTTTGCACTATTTTCAAAATCTTCAAAACAGAGGAAACGGAAATGAAACGCTCCATTTTTAGAAAATCTGCATTGGATAGAATCGCCTCGCTCGACCAGCTTGACCAGACGATGACGGTGGTAAAGCCGTCAAGCATTCTCGCGCTTCTTTCGGTGGCTATCATTATCGGCGTGGCATTTTTGTGGGGGATTTACGGCTCTGTGCCCGATACGGTAAACGGCAGCGGCGTTCTGATGAACATTGACCACATTACGAGCGTCAAATATGCAAATCAAGGCGCGGTCAAAAATATTTTCGTCCAGCACGGCGATATGGTGCATAACGGGCAGATTATCGCCCGCATTGAACGCCAAGATATTCTCGACCAAATCAAAGTGAATGAAAAAAAACTCGAAGGCTATCAGAAAATGCAGGAAGTGATTCAATCTTCGCGCAAAACGGGCAATGCAAAAGCGCAGATGATGCAAAATCTGTATAATCAAGGGCTTATCACCGAGCAGGAATATCTTAATTCGCGCCAGACCGAAATGAATGTGGAGCAGCAGATTATCGAAATCAAGCAGCAGATTTTGCTTTTGAACGAAAATTATCAGACGGCGACGCAAGTGACCGCGACGGCAAGCGGGAGGATTATGGAAATCCCCGTGCGGCGCGGCGATTATGTGCAGCAGGGCACAACGATTGCCGTGATTGAGTCTGAAAGCGGCGAAAACGCGGTGGGTGCGCTGGCGTATTTTTCGGCTCTGGACGGAAAGAAAATCAAGCCCGGAATGAAAATCGGACTCGTGCCCACCACGGTAAAACAGGAAGAATACGGCTTTATTCAAGGCTTAATCACTGATGTGTCGGAATTTCCGGTGAGCGATAATTATCTTATGTCGAGTCTGCAAAACGTGAGTTTGGCAAACACATTTCATCAGATTCAAAATCCCATTGAAGTCAAGGTGAGCATTATCCCCGACCCGACCACCTATTCGGGCTACAAATGGTCGTCGTCAAAAGGTCCTGCGCAGAAAATCGGTTCGGGTTTTATCTGCTCGGCAAAAGTGACCACGGATTCTAAACGCCCGATTTCGCTCCTCATTCCGACCATCAAGAAAAAATTGCTCGGCGTGGGAGAAGATTTTTCATCGAAAAAGGAACAATAAAAATGGCGATTTTCAACAAAACAAAAACGCCGACCGTTTTGCAGATGGAAGCCCTTGAATGTGGCGCGGCGAGTCTTTCAATGATTTTATCGTATTATCACAAATACGTTTCGCTGGAAGAACTGCGCATTGAGTGCGGCGTTTCCCGCGACGGCACAAAGGCGAGCAATTTAATCAAGGCGGCGCGAAAATACGGCTTGGAAGCAAAAGGCTTCAAAATGGAAGTCGATGCGCTCCGTTCGCTCAAACGCCCCGCAATCATCTTTTGGAATTTCAACCATTTTGTTGTTCTGGAAAAAGTAAAAAAGCACATCGCGCTGATAAACGACCCCGCAGTCGGGCGCAGAAGCGTGGAGATGGACGAATTCGATGAGTCTTTTACGGGCGTGGTGCTCACCTTTGCCCCGGGCGCGAATTTTGTTGCAAGCGGCGAAAAGCCAAAAATCTGGAATCGGCTCAAAAAGCGGCTCACGGGGCTTTCGTCGATTTTTGTGTTTTTGGGATTTTTGAGTTTTCTCTATTTTATTCCCGGTTTTGTGTATCCCACGTTTTCGCGCTTTTTTATCGATGAGATTCTGGTAAAAAGTTCAATAAATCTTCTAAAGCCGCTTCTCGTCGTAATGGCGCTCACGTGCATTATATCCACCATTTTGCAGGCAATTCAAAATACCGTTTTAATGCGATTTCAGGCGCGATTAAGCCTTTCGTCCGCGTCAAAGTTCATCGACCATATTTTTAGAATGCCGTTGCAGTTTTTTGCCCAGCGGCTTCCCGGCGAATTGTGCAACCGCATTTCTTCGTGCGATTCGGTGGCTTCGCTTGTTTCAGGGCAACTCATCGGCGTGGTAATCAATTTGTTCAGCACGGTGTTCTTTTTTGTGCTTATGCTGATGTACGACGTGCCGCTGACGGTGATTTCGGTGTCGCTCTCGCTGTTGGTCGTAGTGATTTTCAAGATTACCTCGGAGCGCGTAAAAAACAAGTCGTTCAAAATCGAGATGGAAGGCGGAAAACTCAGCGGCATCACGATGTCGGGCATAGAAATGATTGAATCGCTCAAGGCTTCCGGCTCGGAAAATGATTTTTTTATGCAATGGTCTGGGCAGCAGGCAAAAGTGATTTTGGAACATCAGCGGCTCGTCAAAACGAACACCGCAAACGCAATCATTCCGTCCACCATTTCGCAGATTCAAAGCATTTTGATTTTGGCGTTCGGTGCCCTTCGCGTGATGGACGGACATCTGACAATCGGTATGCTGATGGCGTTTCAGGTGGTGCAATCCAATTTCGCCGCGCCGATAAACTCATTCTTGAGCCTCGGTGCATCGCTGCTTTCTGCCAACGCGGATATGCAGCGAATCGACGACGTAATGGAATACCCCACGCCCCAGATTTTTAAGGACGATTTTGAAAACGAAAAAACACTGCCCCATTTTTACGCGCCAATCAAAAAACTCGAGGGCTATATTTCGCTCAAAAACGCGGTTTTCGGCTATTCTCCGCTTTCCGCGCCGCTTCTCAACGATGTATCTATCGAGTTTACGCCCGGAAAACGCATTGCGCTCGTGGGCGCAACGGGCAGCGGCAAATCCACCATCGGCAAAATCTTGAGCGCGACCTATGCGCTGTGGAGCGGCGAACTGCTTTTTGACGGCAAACCGCTGTGCGAGATTGAGCGAAAAGTGTTTGCGCAGTCGGTTTCGGTGGTGAACCAAACGATTTCGCTTTTTGAAGGCACGGTCAAAGACAATATTACGATGTGGGACACGACAATCCCCGAAAACGTGTACATTCAGGCGGCAAAAGATGCCTGCATTCACGATGTCATCACGTCGCGCCCCAGCGGCTATTTTTCCGAAGTGAGCGAAGGCGGCAAAAATTTTTCGGGCGGGCAACGACAGCGCCTTGAAATCGCCCGCGCACTCGCCACAAATCCCAGAATCATCATTATGGACGAAGCCACCAGCGCGCTCGACGCAATCACCGAGCAAACCGTTGACCAAAATATCCGCAGACGCGGCTGCACGAGCATTATCATTGCGCACCGTCTTTCCACAATCCGCGACTCCGACGAAATCATCGTGCTCGACCACGGAAGCATCGTCCAGCGCGGCACGCACGAGGAACTGATGGCACAAGGCGGAATCTACAGCGAATTGGTAAGGACGATGTAATGCAAAGCAAAATCTACGAAATCAACAACACGAATATTCTCACGCTTGACGGTTCAGCGCACAAAATTAAAATCCTGAGCGGACACGCCTATCTTTTTATCGTGAAAAAACTCAGCGACGGACGCACGGGCGCGCGGCGGGAAATCGCGCATTTTGGCGAGGGCGAGAGTTTTTACAACATCGCGGGCACTGAAAAATACGAGATTATTCTGGCTGGCACAAACGGCACGAAAGTCGAATTTTATGAGCCAAGCGAAAGCGATTTTGCGCAAAAAGCGGCAGATTGGCAAAAAAACATCATCATCGACACCGAAACGGAAGCGGCGTGGGAAAATCTGCGCTCGATGAAGCAGCAAAAGCTCGCTGACCGCGCATTTTCGGCGGCTCTTGAAAACATTTCGTCCGTGGTAAACAAGCAGCGTTCAACGCAAAATCTGTTTGAGATAGACGATTTTCCCGTGGTCAAAGTGTTCAAAATCGTGGCAAAAAATATGGGCGGCATTACGATTCGACAGCTCCCCGACCACAGCTATGAGCCAACAAAAGCGGGCGTGCAGCGGCTGGCAAAAGACAACACCGTGCGCGTTCGCGAAGTCGTGCTGCGCGAAAAATGGTATACCGAAGACAACGGGCATCTAATCGGCTTCTACAAAAAAGACGGCGACATCACGATTTCGGCTCAGCGCGATATGGAAGACGATTTGGTTCCCGTTGCGCTCATCAAAAACAAAAATACCTCGGGCTACAAAATCATCGACCCCACCGCAAACCTCGAAATCCCCGTAACCAAAAAAAACGCAAAGCAGATTTATCCCATGGCGATTATGGCGTATAAATCGATGGAAGAAGAAAAAATCTCCCTCAAAACAATCTGCCGCTTCGTCGTGATGGACATCAAGCGCGACATCGCTCGATTCATCATCATCGGGCTTTTATGCACGCTCATCGGGCTTATCACGCCGCTTATCACGCGCAATTTCATCGACAACGTGATTCCCGAGGCAGCAAGAACGCAAGCCGTGCAGATTTGCCTGCTCGTGTTTTTCTGCAATCTTTCGTCGATGATTGGCTCGCTGGCAAAATATTTTGCGAACATCAGAATGGAAACGAAAGCCGACAGCGACCTAGAAGCCGCCGTGATGGACCGGCTTTTGAAGCTCCCCGTCGATTTTTTCAAGCAGTTTTCGTCAGGCGATTTGGCTTCCCGAACGATGACCATTTCTGAAATCCGAAAAGCGATTTTTAACATTGTGCTTTCGGTGTTTATGAACTTCATTTTCAGCTTTGTCTATCTCTTGCAATGCTTCCGATTTTCTGCCTATTTTGCAAAATGGGGCATTCTCTTTTGCATTTTCCCGATTCTCATTTCGGCGCTCATCTGCTTTATCACCTACAAATGGGAAAAAAGCCTGATTGACTGTCAGGGAAAAATCCAAGGTATGCTTTTGCAATTTTTGAACGGCATCGAAAAAATCACCAATTCCCATTCCGAAAAACGCATTTTTGCCAAATGGTCAAGCGAATATATCCGCCAAACCAAAATCGGCTACACGCTCGGTCTGGTGGGGATTGTGAGCGCGCTCATCAACACGGTGTATCCCACGCTCGTGTGCATTTTGTTCTATTACCTTTACGGGCGCGGCATAAAAATGCAGTCGATTTCAGGGCTTTCGACGGGAACGTTTATGGCATTTTTCAGCGCATATTCGTCGTTCCAGAGCGCATTTTTGGGCGTGGCGGGCGCGCTTTTGCAAATCCGCAACGTGATACCGCTTACCAAACGCATTCAGCCCATTCTCGACGCAAAACCAGAGTTTGAATATTCCAAACCCGCCATAGACAAGCTCAAAGGCGATATTGAAATCAGCCACCTAAACTTCCGCTACGCCCCAGACGCGCCGCTCGTGCTCAAAGACGTGAATATGAGCATAAAAAAGGGCGAGTTTGTCGCGGTGGTCGGCACATCAGGCGCAGGAAAATCCACGCTGATGCGAATGTTGCTCGGCTTTGAAAAGCCTGAATCTGGCTCTATCTTTTTTGACAGCCAAGACATTTCCGCGGTGGACATCGGTTCTCTTCGCCGTCAGCTCGGCGTAGTCCTCCAAAACGACACGGTTTTGCAGGGCACGGTGCTTCAAAACATCGTAGGCAGTTCGGGCTTAAAAGAAGCAGACGCTTGGGAAGCCGCAAAAAAAGTATCGTTCGATAAAGACATCGCCGAAATGCCAATGGGAATGTTCACGATGATTCCGGCGGGCGGCTCCACGCTTTCTGGCGGGCAGCTCCAGCGGCTCATCATTGCCCGCGCGATTATCCGCCGCCCGAGCGTGCTCATTTTTGACGAAGCCACCAGCGCGCTCGACAATTTAACGCAACTCGCCGTGCGCAAAAGTCTGGACGAACTCAACGTTACCAGAATCATCATTGCGCACCGCCTTTCCACGATTATCAACGCCGACAAAATCTATGTGATGAAAGACGGCGAAGTGATTGAGAGCGGAAATTACCGCGAATTGATGGAACAAAACGGCTATTTTGCCCAGCTGGCAAAGCGGCAGAATGTGTAGCGCAAAAAAGGGATTGTCATTATCGGGCTTGACCCGATAATCTTTTCAAAAATGACATAATACGAGTACATTGCGAGGAATAAAATGAAACGAGATAGATTTTTGAAGATTGCACTTTTTCTTTCGGGAGCATTTTTCTTTTTGGGCTGCAAAAGCGACGACCCCGTAAAAGCGCGGCAGGAAGCAATAAAACAGCTGTACAAAAACGGCACGGTCAAAATCGCCATCGCAAACAGTTTTGTGCACAACGCAACAAAAATGTGGGAAGGCGCAGTGCTTGCTCAAGAAAAAATCAACCGCGATGCCCTGCTGCCCGTGCATCTGGAATTGGTAAAATACGATGACGGCGGAAATACCATCACGGGAATGAAAACCGCATACGAAATCGCCTCCGACGAAGAAATCTGCGCGGTCATCGGGCACGGCTATTCCGACATTTCGCTGTCGTGTTCGCTCATCTATCAGTATTTCGGCATTTTAATGTTCAATTACATTTCCACCACGCACAGCCTCACGGAGCGCAACAACCCGCTCATCTTCAGCAATATGCCCAACGACAGCGATTTTGGCAGGGAAATCGCGCAGTTGTGCAACCAAAACGGATACAGCAATGTTTTAATCTATTACCTCGAAAACGCGTCGGGAACGAGCCTTTCAAACGCATTCGAGATAAATTGCAATAAATTCGGCATCAACGTAGTCAGCCGCGACAGCTACGATATGACCACATCGCCGCAGGAATTCGAGCGAATGGCAAAACGGTGGAAAAACAATTTTATCTTCGACGCGCTTTTTTTAGCAGGACGAATGCCGTCAATCCAATACATTATAGAAACGCTCCGACAAAACGGCATTTCGTGCCCCATTTTGGGCGCAGACCCCTTCGATGACCCGCTTTTGACCCACGCCTTGAGCAAAAACGAAAACGGCAGGATTTTCGCCGTCTCAAACTACGATTCAGAATCAGACAATCCGCGATTCAAGGAATTTTTCGCCGCGTTCAAAGAAAAATACGGCGAAGAGCCAGACCAAGAAGCATTGCAGGTATACGACGCGCTGACGGTGCTTTCGCGGGCAATCGCAATGGCGCATTTTGCAAATCCTAGCGAAATTGCCGAGGCACTGAGAAAGGAAAACTGGAAAGAAGCCGCAGGTCCGTACACATTTGACAAAACGGGCGCAATCCAAGACCGCACCCTTACCGCGAAAGTCTTTCAGAACGGCGCTTTCGTCAAACTCCCCGCCGAGTCAACGCACTGAACCCCGCCGCAAAAAGACATTGCAGCACTTCAAAACGCCCGTCGCAAAATGTTTTTGGTCGTCGAGATAGCACGAAGCGGCAAACACACAGTGTTTTGGGTCGTCGAGATAGCACGAAAGGGCAAACACACAGTGTTTTAGGTCGTCGAGATAGCACGAAAGCCCGCCGCACTTTGTTTTGGGTCGTTATGCCAGCATAAAAGCCCGCCGCACTTTGTTTTGAGCTATCTTGCTAGCAAAAAACACCAAACACACAGTGATTTGAGCCGTCATGCCAGCAAGAAACGTCGAACACACATCGGTTCGGGTCGTCTTGCTCTCAAGAAAGGGAAAAATATGGTGCGGCTCTCATTCCGAGTGCTTGACACGGGAATCTATTTCTCGACTCTTGTTATGGCGCAAAAATGCGTTACTATAAAAGAAGAGGAGTTTTTTATGTCTGCCATAAAAACGGTTCTGTTGCTTTTATGTTTTTCTCTCTCGGTCGCGCTTTTTGCGCAGCATCGGCAAGCGATTCACGTCGATGAAATCGAATTTGCGTTGGTCGAAATCCCCGAAAAAAATTTCGCAATCTCCGAAACCGAGGTAACGCAGGATTTGTACGAATTGATAATGGGCGAAAATCCCAGCCACAACGTTGGCGAAAAGTTCCCTGTGGAAAATGTGAGTTGGTACGACGCGATTGTGTTTTGCAATCTGCTTTCCCAAGCGACAGGCAGGCAAAGCGTGTACCGCGTGGACGGCAGCGCGAACACGGAAGATTGGGATTATCCGATTCATTCAGGCGCGGGGATTTTGAGCGAGGTCGAAATCGATATGAGCGCAGATGGATTCCGCTTGCCGAACGAGGACGAATGGATTTTTGCGGCAAAAGGCGGGGCGGATTTTTTGTATTCAGGCAGCAACGACGCAAGCGAAGTCGCGTGGTTTTCGCGCACCAGCGGCGAATTCACGCACGAGGTCGCCTCAAAAAAGCCGAACGGATACGGCTTGTACGATATGAGCGGCAATGTGTGGGAATGGTGCAATGACAAAATAAAAGGCACGCGCTACAGGCTCAAAAAGGGCGGCTCGTGGTGCAGCGACAAAGAGCTGTGTACGGTGTCGTTCCGCGGCGCACATTACCCGAGCCGAAACCAGCCCTGCTACACCTATTTTAATATGGGATTCCGAATCGCCGTTTCAAGATAACGGAAAAATGCACATCACAGATATTTAACCATGAGGATTTCAGCACAAAACGAGCCATCTTCTAACCGAAATGATTTTTCCAAAACGCCGTACTGCACAAAACCGCATTTTTGATACACGTGGATTGCCCGCGCGTTATCGGCATACACGCCAAGCTCAACCTGCGTATAGCCCAAAACGCGCGCCGCTTTTGTCGCCATATCGGTCAACAGCGTGCCCAGCCCTCCATTCCACACGCGCCGCTGCACCGCAATGCCGAACGCCGCGCGGTGTCGGGTTTTTGCCCGTCGTTCAACTGCGTCCAATTCCGCGCTCGCAAGCACCGTGCCGTCGGGAGAAAACGCGGCGATAATAAAACTGTCGCGGGATTCATTCACGGCATTCACCAAAATCCGCTCTTGCTCAAGCGTAAGTTTTTCGGCTTCCTTGACCGTTTTTACCAAAAAATGCGATTCCGATGCCGTAATCTTCGTGTGCAAAAGCAAAGCCGCTGCATCGCGCTCGTCGGGACTTCGCAAAATCACCGAAATCCCGTTTTTTAACACCACTTTTTGCTCAACGATTTTCATCTTGCTAATTATCGGCGTAATTTTTTGCAAAAAGCCAAAAAAACACTTGCGCGCCGTCCCTTTTACCGACAATAATCTTAATATGAAAACTATTGTATTCTGCGACATTCCCATGTTCGAGCACATGACCGCGCATTGCTATGCGAACACCGGCAACGCTGGCGTAACATACGAAAAGAGCGTCACATTTGCTGTGAACGCGGTGCTTGCCGAACGATTAACCGCAAACGACGACGTAAAAATCGTGCTCTTGCAAACAAAAGACGAGCACGGAAAATATCTTGAAAACACCCAAATTTTTAAGAACGAACTAAATGCCATAAACCGCCATTGTGGCGCAAAAATCACCTACGAAACACTTTGCACCGATTTTGAAGGCTCGCGGGAAAACATCGAAAAAATCTACCGCTCGATTTTGAATTTCTTTGAAGACAAGTGCGCTCTTTTTGCCGACATCACATACGGACCAAAACCGCTCCCGATGGTGCTTATGGCGGCTCTTAATTTTGCCGAGAAATTCTTTTACGCTGACATCAAAGGCATCTTTTACGCCAAAGTCAATTTTGAAAAAGGAAAGCCCGTCAACCCCGCGCTGTTCGATGTAACGCCGCTTTATTATATGAACTCCTTTGCCTCGTCAATCAGCGCGACAAGCGGAAAAAATGCGCTTTTGATGCTCGACACTTTTTTTGGAAAATCGGAGGAAGATTGAAAAGCGTGGATTTTTCGCTTTTAGACAGCCGCATCGATTCCGCCGCCGCCGAATTGTTTTCGCTCGGATTCACCGACAGCCGCGACCTTCCGCCCCAAATTCGCTCGGTCTACAACAAACTTTCAGCCCGCCTCCTCGAATATTTCGATGCCGTTCAGCGACCGTATCTTGAGCGCGTTTTAGGCGCAGACAAAGCCGATGACTTCAACCTTGCATTGTGCAAAGTCATAAAAAAATGCCTCGCGACATACCGCACCGACGCAAAAACAGCCGACGGCGAACCGACATCGTTTTCGCGCTATTTTTCGGTACAACTCAAATTCGCAGTGCAACGTTATGTTTTCTCAGAACACAAAAAATCTGACGCGCAAAAAATCGACTTCGACTCCCCCGCAATCGAACAGTGCGAACCCCAGAGCGAGCCAAAACAAGAATGGAACGAAGCGCAGATTTTTCGGCTCGTAAAATGCGCAGACCTCGTGTTTTCGCGCGAGCAAGAACGGGTAAAACCATACCGCAGCGCGATTTTGACCTTTTGCCTGTTAAAAGAAATCTGCAAAGCGCACCCCGCTTTTGATAAAAAAGCCATTGTCGCCCTGCTTTCAGCCCATTCTTTTTTTGACCGCGACGTCTGTTCCGCCTTTTTTACCGAACATAAACTGACGCTCGAAAAAGTTGCTGAACACTTCGGCAAAATCCGAAACGATGCCTCGCGCACAAAACGCATTCTCTTCACCCGCATTCAATCTGCCCTTTCTGATTCTGACTGAAATCGAGCCAAAAAGCGCCTTATTTTTCAAAAAGATTGTTCATTCGTATGCAAAAAAGATATAAAAATACGATACATATTGATTATCTATGCAAAACTGCTATAAAACAGCTTTTAGATTCATTTTCATAGAAAACAATGTTAAAATATATTTTTTATCCTCTTTTTCAATAAAAATGAGTTAAAAAAGGATTTTTATATGCAATTTACATTGCAAATGATATATAAAAATTTATTGTCATATAATTTGCATAAGATTTTTTTACAAAACGGTATAAAATGATTGACAAAAGAAAGTCATTGTTCCAAAATAGAAAACGTCTATAAGATTTCTCTTAGTCTTATACTCCAAATGGCTTTAGTACCATAACTCCTTTCGGCGCAGTGCTTATGTCCGCATTTTTTGGCACTGCGCCTTTTTTTTTAATTATCCCGACGCACCACAAAATCGAGTTTTGGCTGTTTTTTGTGCAATTCTGATTGCCTGCGATATTTTTTTTGCAACACTTCCTGCGCACACACCTCAGTTTCTTTTTTGGCAGGCTTGTTCGCCTTCCATTTGCCGCTCGAAAGCAGCGTATGGCTTCGGGAATTATCTTCAAAATAAATCGATAGCGCATCTTTGACGGTCTTAAAAACGTCCGCATCAAGCACCGGAAACATCAGTTCCACGCGCCGTTCAAGGTTTCTCGGCATCCAATCCGCGCTCGAAAGATACAATTCTTCTGCACCGCCGTTTTGGAAAAAGAAAATGCGGCTGTGCTCGAGATAGCGGTCGATGATAGACACCACGCGGATATTTTCGCTCAAGCCCTTTACGCCCGGCACCAGCATACAAATGCCGCGCACGTTCAGCAGCACGCGCACACCCGCTTGGCTCGCGCGATACAGCGCAGTGATGATGCTTTCGTGCCCAAGCGAATTCATTTTTGCCATAATCAAGCCGGGTTTTTCGCTGGTGGAAAGCCGAATTTCGCGCTCAATCAAAGACAGCAATTTTGACTTGAGGTTCACCGGCGCCATACAAAGCTGTTTGAGATTCAAAAACTGCGAATATCCCGAAATCGTGTTGAAAAACACCGTTGCATCATTTGCAATATCGGTGTTCGACGTAAAAATCGACAAATCGCTGTAGAGTTTTGCCGTTTTGGAATTATAATTGCCCGTGCTCAAATGCACATAGCGGCGAAGTCCATCGCTTTCGCGGCGAATAACGAGGAGCATTTTTGCGTGCACCTTCAGTCCCACCACGCCATACACCACGATGACCCCCGATTTTTCAAGTTCCCGCGCCCAGTTGAGATTGCGCCCCTCGTCAAAGCGCGCTTTGAGTTCCACAAATGCCGTCACCTGCTTGCCGTTCTGCGCCGCTTTTTCGAGCGCTTTCACAATCGGCGAATTGCTTCCCGTGCGGTAAAGCGTCATTTTGACCGCAAGCACATTTTCATCCGCCGCGGCATCGTTCAAGAACTTTATCACAGGCTCATAGGATTCATACGGGACATGCAAAAGCACATCGTGCTGTCGGAGCGTGTCCCAATACGTCTTGTTTTCGGGGAGCGTGGCAGGATAATAGTTCTTCCACACGGGATTCATCAGCGGGGCGGCTTCAGCGGCTTCCGTTATTCCCAACAAACTCGACGGGTCAATCAAGCCCGGGAACTCATACACATCGTCGTCAGACAAATTGAGTTTTTCTTTGAGCAACGCGGTGATTTTTGAGCCGACCGCATTGCACAAAAGCCGAATCGCCAGCGATGAGCGCCGTTTTATCAGCACGTCCGCCATTTCCTTGGTAAAATCCTCGCCGTCTTCGTTCACCGCAAAATCCGCATCGCGCGCCACTTTGAACAGCAGCGTATCCGTTACCGTGTACCCCGGAAAAATCGTGAAACCAAAATCGGTAATCACGTCGTCAAGCGTAGCAAACGATTTTTTTCCATCTTCCGACGGCAACCAAATCACGCGCGGAATGTTCGCAGGAACGCCCACCAGCGCAAGCGGCGACGGCATAGACTTCATCACGAACGCCTTTGTGCCGTCGTGCAACCCCTCGATTTCTTTGAGCATAAATGCCACATAGAGTTTCATATTCTCGGTCATCGGGAACGTGCCGTCCGTTCGAAGCGGCGTTAAAAGCGGCATAACCGAGTTTTTGAACAGCGACGCCAGATAGCTTTTTTGCGCCGAGGTATACGAAGCGGGCGGAACGTACGAGATGCCTTTTTCGGCGAGCTTGGGGAGAATGTCGGCGGCAAGGCACTGCTGCTGGGTGCGGCTGATTTGGTGACAGCGCTCCGAGATTTCGCGCAAAAGAACGGCAGGCGTGCGCCCCGAGCAGTCCTTGTGGTGAGGGCTGAGCGAGCGCAGGCGCTTGATTGCCGCCACGCGCACCTGAAAAAACTCGTCGAAATTGCTCGACACGATTGCGATGAATTTGAGCCGCTCAATCAACGGCAATTCTTTTCGGCACGCCTCATGCAACACGCGCGCATTGAACTCAATCCACGACAATTCGCGGTTAAAAAAAACCGCTTCCTTTTTTTCTTTTTTCATCTTGTCCTCTCGCAAAGCCCACGCCCTGCTTTCCCGTTTCTAAAACTCTACCATTTCTGCGCGGTTTTGTCATTGCGCTTTTTGCGTCAACAAACGGCGAAAAAAAGCAAGCACTCAAGCTGAAAAAGTATGATTGCCCTTTTGCCATCTCCGTGTCCCCTGAATTATTTCACATCGCCACGAAACAAAAGATAACTTTATGAACTCATAAGCTATCTTTCTCAAAAACAAAGTTATGTTTCTTGATAATAAAGTTATCTATCTCAAAGCAAAAGTCAGCTTTCTTAATACAAAAGTTATCTATCTTAACACTTGGGAAAGATAACTTTGATGAAAAAACAGATAAAAAATGCAAAAA